>NZ_JBSFKO010000021.1:0-164617 GCF_053598575.1 Streptomyces sp. NPDC001100 | reverse complement strand
CTTCTCCCACCAGCCGGACCTCAACTACGAGAACCCGGCCGTCCAGGAAGAGATCATCTCGGCGCTGAAGTTCTGGCTGGACCTGGGTATCGACGGCTTCCGCCTCGACGCGGTCCCGTATCTGTACGCGGCCGAGGGCACCAACTGCGAAAACCTTCCGGCAACCCATGAGTTCCTGCGCCGGGTGCGGAAGGAGATCGACGCCCAGTACCCCGACACGGTGCTGCTGGCGGAGGCGAACCAGTGGCCCGAGGACGTCGTCGACTACTTCGGCGACTTCCAGAGCGGCGGCGACGAATGCCACATGGCGTTCCACTTCCCGGTGATGCCGAGGATCTTCATGGCGGTACGCCGGGAGTCCCGCTACCCGGTGTCGGAGATCCTCGCCAAGACCCCGGCGATCCCGTCGAGTTGCCAGTGGGGCATCTTCCTGCGCAACCACGACGAGCTGACCCTGGAGATGGTCACCGACGAGGAACGCGACTACATGTGGGCCGAGTACGCCAAGGACCCGCGGATGCGCGCCAACATCGGCATCCGGCGCAGGCTCGCCCCGCTCCTGGACAACGACCGCAACCAGATCGAGCTGTTCACCGCCCTGCTGCTGTCGCTGCCCGGCTCGCCGATCCTCTACTACGGCGACGAGATCGGCATGGGCGACAACATCTGGCTCGGCGACCGCGACGCCGTGCGCACCCCGATGCAGTGGACACCTGATCGCAACGCAGGTTTTTCGTCCTGTGACCCGGGTCGGCTGTCGCTGCCGACCATCATGGACCCCGTCTACGGCTACCAGGTCACCAACGTCGAGGCGTCGATGTCGTCGCCCTCCTCGCTGCTGCACTGGACGCGCCGCATGATCGAGATCCGCAAGCAGAACCTGGCGTTCGGCCTCGGCTCGTACCGGGAACTGCCGTCGTCGAATCCCGCGGTGATCGCGTTCCTGCGCGAGTACGAGGACGACCTCGTCCTGTGCGTGAACAACTTCTCCCGGTTCGCGCAGCCGACGGAACTCGACCTGCGGGCGTTCAATGGAAGGCATCCGGTCGAACTGTTCGGCGGGGTGCGCTTTCCGGCCGTAGGAGAGCTGCCGTACCTGCTGACCTTGGCAGGACACGGCTTCTACTGGTTCCGGCTCCGTAAGGAAGCCGCCTAGTCACCCCGTGGGGCGGGGTGGATCCGGTTTCCCCCGCCCCGCCCGGGGCACGCAACAGTGACACCCCACCACCCCCGGGGAAAGGAACGTGACGCCATGGCGGAAACTGTCACACTTTCCGGCCGGACCAGTCCCGGTCCCGGCCTCCTCGCGTCCCTCGACCCCCTCCTGCGGGAGTGGCTGCCGAGGCAGCGGTGGTTCGCGGGCAAGGGCCGTCCGGTCACCGGTTTCTCGCTGGTGGCCGCCACCGAACTCCTTCCGGCGGACGGCGCGCTCGGCCTCCACCACCTGCTGGTCCGCGCCCATCAGTCACCCGCTCCGGGCGACTGCTACCAGCTCCTGATAGGGGTGCGCGAGGCGCTGCCACCCCGGCTCGCGCCCGCGCTGATCGGACATGTGGAGGAGGGCCCGCTCGCCGGACGCACGGTGTACGAGGCCCTGTACGACCCCCGGCCCGCCGAGGTGCTCCTGGAGGCGCTGCGCACCCAGGCCCACATCGGCGGGCTGCGCTTCGAACGGGACCCGGCCCAGGAGATCGCGACCGGTCTCACCCCCCGTCTGATGACCGCCGAGCAGTCCAACTCGTCCGTCGTCTACGGCGATACGTTCATCCTGAAACTGCTGCGCCGGATCGTCCCCGGCACCAACCCCGACCTGGAACTCCCGCTGGCCCTCGCCCTGGAGGGCTGCTCCCGGGTGCCCGCGCCGACGGCGTGGCTGCGGGCGGAGTTCTCCGAGGAGCCGTACGTCCTCGGGGTGCTCCAGCCGTTCGTTCGGGGCGCGACCGACGGCTGGGAACTGGCGCTGCGCGAGCTGCGCAAGGGCGAGGACTTCGGCGCGGAGGCGCGGGCCCTCGGGCGGGCCACGGCCGAGGTGCATGTGGCGCTGGCCCGGGCACTGCCGACCGCGACCCTGGGCCGCGTACAGCTGGACCAGCTGGTCACGGGCATGACCGAGCGGCTCGACGCGGCGGCACAGGCGGTGCCCGCGCTCCGGCCGTACACGCCCGGACTGCGTACGGCGTTCTCGGCGCTGGCCGATCTCGCGGCCGAGGGGCACACCTGGACCGCCCAGCGCATCCACGGCGACCTGCACCTCGGCCAGTGCCTGCGCTCGCCGTCCGGGGAGTGGTCGCTGATCGACTTCGAGGGCGAGCCGTCCCGGCCGCTGGCGGAACGCCGGCTGCCGCAGCCGCCGGTGCGGGACATCGCGGGAATGCTGCGCTCCTTCGACTACGCGGCCCACTCCGCCGACCCTCCGGACCCGGCCTGGGCGAACAGGTGCCGGGCCGCCTACTGCTCCGGGTACGCGGAGGTCAGCGGCGCCGACCCGCGCACCGACCCCGTCCTGCTGCGCGCGTACGAGACGGACAAGGCGGTCTACGAGGTCGTCTACGAGGCCCGGCACCGCCCCGACTGGCTCCCGGTCCCGCTCTCCGCCGTACGCCGCCTCGCCAACCCCACCACCTGACCCACCCCGCCCAGGAGGCCCCGCCGTGACCCCGCGCACCCCGTCCAACGGACCGGATCCGAAGAAGGCCGCCGCGAAGAAGGCGACGGCCAAAAAGGGTGCCGGTGCCGGGAAGAAGAGCTCGGCGAAGAAGAGCTCGACGAAGAAGAACGCGCTGAAGAAGGCCGGGGGCCAGAAGGCTTCGGCAAAGAAGACGAGCGCCGCCGAGAAGGCCACGCGCAAGACGGTGACGGCCGACACGGGCACCGGCTCGCCCGCCACCGAGCCGACGCCGGCACTCACGCCTGCGCCGGAGCAAGACGCACCCGCGCTCACATCCGCATCATCACCCACACCCGAAATCGACCCCGTACCCACGCCCGCACCCGCACCCGACCCCGCCCCCGCACCCGCACCCGCACCCGCACCCGCACCCGCACCGGAGATCGCCATATCCCCTGCCCTCGATGCCGTGGACCGCGACCGCCTCCTCCACGGCACCCACCACGCCCCGCACTCCGTCCTCGGCGCGCACCCGGTCCCCGGCGGCGTCGCGTTCCGGGTGTTCCGGCCGTTCGCGCTCGGCGTGACCGTCGCGACGGGTGACTCGACGACCGAACTGCATGACGACGGAGACGGCTTCTTCTCCGGACTGCTCCCGCTCCCGGACGTACCGGAGTACCGGCTTCTCGTGGCCTACGACGGCACCGTGCAGGACACCGAGGACGCGTACCGGTTCCTGCCCGCGCTCGGTGACCTGGACCTGCATCTGATCGGCGAGGGCCGGCACGAGCAGCTGTGGCGGGCACTCGGCGCGGAGCCGATGACGCACCAGGGAGTCACCGGCACCCGCTTCACGGTGTGGGCGCCGAACGCCCAGGGTGTACGGCTGGCCGGCACCTTCAACTTCTGGGACGGCACGGGCGCCCCGATGCGCTCGCTCGGCGGCACCGGTGTCTGGGAACTGTTCCTGCCCGGCATCGGCGAGGGCGAGCTGTACAAGTTCGAGATCACCAGGCCCGACGGTTCCAAGACCCTGCGCGCCGACCCGATGGCCCGCCGCACCGAGGTCCCGCCCGCCACGTCCTCCATCGTCACGGCCTCGCACCACGAGTGGGCCGACGCGGAGTGGCTCGCGGGCCGCGCCGAAGTCCCCGCCCACGAGGCACCGTTCTCCGTCTACGAGGTCCACCTCGCCTCCTGGCGACCCGGCCTGACCTACCGTCAGCTCGCAGAGCAACTCCCCGCCTACGTCAAGGACTTGGGCTTCACCCACGTGGAGCTGATGCCGGTCGCCGAGCACCCCTTCGGCGGCTCCTGGGGTTACCAGGTCACCGGCTTCTACGCCCCGACCGCCCGCCTCGGCACGCCCGACGACTTCAAGTTCCTGGTCGACGCCCTGCACCAGGCCGGTATCGGCGTCCTGATGGACTGGGTGCCGGCCCATTTCCCGCGCGACGACTGGGCGTTGGCCGAGTTCGACGGACGGCCCCTGTACGAGCACGCGGACCCGCTGCGGGCCGCGCACCCCGACTGGGGCACCCTGGAGTTCGACTTCGGCCGCCGCGAGGTGCGCAACTTCCTGGTGGCGAACGCCGTGTACTGGTGCGAGGAGTTCCACATCGACGGCCTGCGCGTGGACGCGGTGGCCTCGATGCTCTACCTCGACTACTCGCGCGAGCCGGGCCAGTGGACCCCGAACGAGCACGGCGGCCGGGAGAACCTGGACGCGGTCGCCTTCCTCCAGGAGATGAACGCGACGGTGTACCGCAGGGTGCCCGGTGTCGTGACGATCGCCGAGGAATCCACCGCCTGGGACGGCGTGACCCGCCCCACCGACACCGGCGGCCTCGGCTTCGGGTTCAAGTGGAACATGGGCTGGATGCACGACTCGCTCGACTACATGACCCACGACCCGGTCCACCGCCGGCACCACCACGGCGAGATGACCTTCTCGATGGTGTACGCGTACAGCGAGAACTACGTCCTTCCCATCTCCCACGACGAAGTGGTCCACGGCAAGCGCTCGTTGGTCTCCAAAATGCCCGGCGACTGGTGGCAGCAGCGCGCCGACCTCCGCGCCTACCTCGCCTTCATGTGGGCCCACCCCGGCAAGCAACTCCTCTTCATGGGCCAGGAGTTCGCCCAGGGCGCCGAGTGGTCCGAGACCCACGGCCCCGACTGGTGGCTCCTCGACCCGGCCTACGGCGCCGAAGCCGACCACCGGGGCGTTCGCGACCTGGTCCGCGACCTCAACACGGTCTACCGCCACACCCCCGCCCTCTGGCAGCTCGACACCACCCCCGCCGGCTTCCAGTGGATAACCGGCGACGCCGCCGAGGACAACGTCTTCGCCTTCCTCCGCCACGACGCCGACGGCTCCCCCCTCCTCGCCGTCAGCAACTTCTCCCCCGTCGTCCGCCACGACTACCGCCTGGGCGTCCCCGACGAAACCCCCGCCTGGCACGAAACCCTCAACACCGACACCGCGGTCTACGGCGGCAGCGACGTCACCAACCCCGACCCGCTCAAGCCGGAACCGACCCCGTGGCACGGCCGGCCGGCCAGCATCCGCCTGACGCTGCCACCGCTGGCGACGGTGTGGCTGCGGCCGGCCTAGAGCGTCTCCGGTACGGCAGCGAGCGCGCGTGGCAACGGTCCCGTGTGCACCACCCCGAGCCGCTGAGTCGCCCGGGTCAACGCCACGTACAGATCACTCGTGCCGTACCGACCGGGCTCGACAACAAGCACGGAGTCGAACTCCAGGCCCTTGGCCTGGCGCGGGTCGAGCAGGACGACGGTCCGGGTCAGGTCCGGCTCGGCGCCCGCCGTCACGCCGTCCAGGCGCGCGGCCAGCCGACGGTGCAGGTCGCGCGGGGCGATGACGGCCAACCGGCCCTCGGCGGGAGTGAGTTCGCCGACGGCCTTGGCGACCGCTCCGGGGAGGTCGTCTGTGGCGCGCACCCAGGGGCGTACGCCCGTGGACCGTACCGAACTCGGCGGTTCGAAGTCGGGGTGCTCGGCGCGGACGACGGCCGCGGCGAGGTCCATGATCTCGGCGGGGGTGCGGTAGTTGACGCCGAGACGGGTGTGGGTGAAGCGGTCCTCGACGTAGGGGGCGAGGATCTCCGACCAGGAGCCGACGCCCGCCGCCTCCGCCGTCTGGGCCGGGTCGCCGACCAGGGTCATGGAGCGGGTGGGGCTGCGCCGCATGAGCAACCGCCAGGCCATCGGGGAGAGTTCCTGTGCCTCGTCGACGATGATGTGGCCGAACGCCCAGGTGCGGTCGGCCGCCGCGCGCTCGGCGGCGCTGCGGTGGTCCTCCTCCTCGTGCCGCTCGGCGAAGCGTTCGGCGTCGATGATGTCGTGCGCGGACAGCACCTCGGAGCCCTCGGGATCGTCCTCCTCCTTGTCCTCGAACTCGAAGGTCCGGGAGGCGAAGGACACGTCCAGCACGCCCTGCGCGAAGGACACTTGCTCGGCGCGCTCGCGTTCGGCCCGCGCCCGGACCACCCGGTCGTCCCGGCCGAGGAGTTCGGCCGCCTCGTCGAGCAGCGGTACGTCCGCCACGGTCCACTCGCGGGTCACCGGGCGGCGGATGGCGTCCGCGTCGTCGTCGGAGACATACCCGACGGGGTCGGCGAGGAAGTCCGCGACGAGGTACTGCGGGGTCAGCCGCGGCCACAACTGGTCGATGGCGGCCCAGACTTCGGGGTTCTCGGCGAGTTCGTCGCGGATCTGCGTGATGTCGCTGGGGTCGAGCAGGTTGCTGCCGTCGAAGGGGTCGGTGCCGATGCGTTCGGCGACCATCTCGGTGAGCGTGTTGAGGATGTGCCCCTCGAAGTGCTCGCGGGCCGCGTTGTGCGGGAGTCGGGCCTCGCGGGTGCGGTCGCGGGCCATCCGTACCAGTCCGTCGTCGAGCATGAGGATCTCGCGGTCGTGCTCGATCGCGATCACCGGGTCGGGCAGGGACTGCCAGTCGCGTACGACGGCGGCGAGGACACCCGCCATGTCGGCGCGGCCCTTCACGGCCGCCGCCGCCCGGCTGTCGGTGGCCGTGGCCTTCACCCCGGGGAAGAGCTCGCCGACGGTGGCGAGGAGCACGCCGGTCTCGCCGAGGGAGGGCAGCACCTCGCCGATGTAGCCGAGGAAGGCGGGGTTCGGGCCGACGATGAGCACCGCGCGTTTGGCGAGCAACTCCCGGTGTTCGTAGAGCAGATACGCGGCCCGGTGCAGCGCGACGGCGGTCTTGCCCGTGCCGGGTCCGCCCTCGACGACGAGCACTCCGCGGTGCGGCGCCCGGATGATCTCGTCCTGCTCGGCCTGGATGGTCTGCACGATGTCGCTCATCCGCCCGGTGCGCGCGGAGTCGAGCGCGGCGAGCAGCACGGCGTCACCGCTCGGATCCTCGTGGCCGGTGCGGGTGGCGTCCCCGAGGTCGAGGATCTCGTCGTGCAGGGCGGTGACGCGGCGGCCGTCGGTGGTGAGGTGCCGGCGGCGGCGCAGGCCCATCGGGGTGTGGCCGGTGGCGAGGTAGAAGGGGCGGGCGACCTCGGCCCGCCAGTCGATCAGGATCGGGGTGAGGTCGGCGTCGTCGGCGCGGATGCCGATACGGCCGATGTGGTGCCGGACCCCCGAGGTCAGGTCGATCCGGCCGAAGCAGAGCGAGCCGTCCACGGCGTTCAGCGCGGCGAGCAGCCCCGAGCGCTCGGCGACCAGGATGTCCCGCTCCAGCCGGGCCTGCATGGGCGTGTTGCCCTGCCCGAGCGCGTCCGTGACGGAGTCCTCGGTGGCGCCGCGCAGTGCGTCCACGCGTGCGTACAGACCGTCGATGAATTCCTGCTCGCCGTGAATTTCATCGCTGTTTGACAATTCCACTCCCGGACCTATATACTGTGCTCACTGAGCCTCTTTGCGATCTAATTCCCGTGAAGTCGCGAACCATTGAATATACGCAAAAGAATCCCCCGAGCGCAATTGCTCAGGGGATTTTTTCGTGCCGCCGGGTCATGCGGGCGGGTTCAGATCACGTCGGCCAGTTCCTCCAGCAGCCGACGCTTCGGCCGGGCTCCCACCATGGCCTTCACCGGCTCACCGCCCCGGAAGACCATGAACGTGGGCATCGAGAGAACCTTGTAGGCGTTCGTGGTCTCCGGATTCTGGTCCACGTTCAGCTGCACCACCTTCAACCGCGCGCCCTCCTCCGCGGCGAGGGCCCGCAGCACCGGCCCCATCTGCCGGCACGGAGGACACCAGTCCGCCGTGAACTCCACCAGCACCGGCAACTCGGCCCCGATCACCTCCGCCGAGAAACTCTCGTCCGTCACGTCCTTCACGCCCGCCACGTCGATCACAGCTCACGCCCTCCCAGTTCGCACAACGGTGACGGCTCCTCGGCCGACGCCAGCCGCACCCCGATCTCCGCCCGCACGGCCTGCAACTCCCCGATCAGGGAATCCAGTTCGGCCAGCTTGCGGCGGTAGACCGCGAGCGACGCCGGGCACGAGTCGCCCTCCGGGTGCCCGGACCGCAGACACTCCACGAAGGGCCGCGTCTCCTCCAGGTCGAACCCGAAGTCCTGCAGGGTCCTGATCTGCCGCAGCAGCTTCAGATCCCCCTCGTCGTACGTCCGACCCGTTGCCCCCACGCCGCGCGGGCAGCAGCCCCCGCGACTCGTAGTACCTGAGAGTCCGCGTCGTGGTCCCGGCCCGTGCGGCCAGCTCGCCGATTCGCATGTCCACGACGGTAATCCTTGACGTCGGCGTCAGGGCAACAGGGAGACCGCGGCGGCTCAGTAGCCGTCCGCGTCCGCGTCGCCGTCCTCCGGCCCGCGCACCCCCAGCAGCCGCCGCATCAACTGGTCGCGGTCGGAGAGGAGTTCGTCGAGGGCGGTACGCAGGTCGGACGGTTCCGTGCGCGGGGACTCGCGTTCGGCCGCGATCAGTACGGACCGCCGTACGAGTTCCTTCGTGAAGGACGCCGTCGTGCCCTCCGTGCGGGACACCACCTCCTCGGCGACCTCCTTGCCCAGGTCGAGCGCGGCGCCGTAGAGGGCGAGGAGGCGAGCACGGCCCTCGGCGTCCGGGAGGGGGATCTCCACGGCGAGGTCGACGCGGCCGGGGCGCTGGATCAGGGCCGGTTCGAGGAGGTCGGCGCGGTTGGTGGTGAGGAGGAAGGCCACGTCGGCGTCGTCGCCGAGGCCGTCCATCTCGTTCAACACCTGGAAGAGCAGGGGCTGTTCGCCGCCTCCGTGGTCGCGGGCCTCGGCGATCAGGTCGCAGTCCTCCAGGACGACCAGCGCGGGCTGGAGCATCCTGGCCAGGGCGCAGGCGGGCCCGATGGCGTCGATGCTCGTCCCGGAGAGGACGACGACCGTGAACCGCGGGAGGTGGGAGAGGAGATAGCGGATCGTGTGGGTCTTGCCGGTGCCGGGCGGGCCGTAGAGGAGGAGGCCGCGGCGCAGGTGCTGGCCGGCGGCGCAGAGCTGTTCGCGGCGGCGGGCGACGCCGACGACCTGGCGCTCGACCCGCTCCAGCAGCCCCTCGGGGAGCACGATGTCCTCGCGGGTCAGCCCGGGGCGCCGGTGGAAGCGGAACGGGCCCAGGCCGTGGCCGAACTCGGAGCCCTCGAAGGAGAGCACCTGCCCCCGGAAGATGTTGTGCTCGCGCACCAGCCGGTCGATCTCGGCGAGCAGCCGGTCCGCGAACTCCTTGTCCTGCGCGAGGACTTCGATCTCGACCTTGTTGCGCCCGTACTCGTCGGCCGGGCCGCGCAGCAGTACCGCGAACCGGTCGTCGCCGTCCGCGCCGAGGTAGAACCCGCAGGAGACACAGGCGAGTTCCTCGTCCGGTGAGATCGGCAGGTGCGCGTAGTCGACGGCCCCGATCGTGAACCGGTCGTAGCGGTCGGCGGCTTCGAGGATGTCGCCGAGGGTCAACTCACCGTGGTGCTGCGCACCGCGCATGCCGACCAGCTCGTACGACCGCCCGTCCCCGGCGAACCAGCGCTCCAGCGCGAGATGCACGTTCGGCAGGTCGTACGGCGGATACGCGGCCTTGACCACGGGCCGGTCGGCGGGCGCGGTGCCCAGGTGGTCGCGCAGGCGCTTGGAGAGGTTGCGGGCGGCCTCGTCCTCCTTGCGCCTGGGGCGAGCCACCGCCGTGAGGAACTCGTGGAAGAGTTCGTTGATCTGCTCCAGCGAGAGGGACGAGGGCTCCCGCTCCGCGCCGTACCTTCGTTCGTACTCCTCGGAGCTCACGATCTCCGGTCCGCCCGATTCCCCCATGCCTGCCTCCGCCTGCTCCGATGGGTCCGACCGGTCACGTCGGGTGTCCCAGCGTGCGGGTGAAGAGGGCGGCGGGTCAAAGCATTTGGGGTGATTGTCCCCGAAGGGGTCGGTAACGGGCGGCGGGTCGGAGGCCCGGCCGGGAGTCACACCATCACGCCGGCCGAGGTCTCCACCTCCAGCAGGGAGGCACTCTCCCGCTCCTCGTCGAAGGCCTTGCGTCCGCCGCGCAGCCCGAACAGGCGCTTGGCGAGGGCGATGTAGAGGACCGCGAGGATGTTGAGGACGAGGGTGGCGATCTTCAACCAGCTGATGTGCTCGGTGAGTTCGTAGATCTCCAGCGGCAGGAACGCTGCGGTCGCGACCACCGTCAGATACTCCGCCCAGCGCTTGGCGTACCAGAGCCCGCCGGCCTCGACGAGCTCGATCAGCGCGTACGCCAGCAGCAGTACGGCGACCAGGACCAGCGTGGAGTGCTTGTAGCCGAAGGTCTTCTGGATGGAGCCGACGACCGGCGAGTGGTCGAGGTCGTAGTGGAAGTGCTTGAAGACCGGGCGGAAGACATTCAGATATTCGTCGAAGAGCCTGCGCACCGAGTCCTGGCTGTTGCTGAACTTCCACACGGCGGCGGCGACCAGCACGATGAACACCCCGCGCACGGCCCGCTCGATCGCCAGGAACCGCAGGATGAACAGGTCCCGCAGCACCTTTCCGCGCGGCACCAGCGGGGCGTGTTCGGCGGGCCCGGAGCCGTGCGGTTCGCCGAGCACGAAGTCACCGCAGCGCAGACAGCGCCACGCCGTACCGAACCTGGTCTCGACGCGCAGCCGCTCCCGCAGCGCCGTCTCGTCGGGCGCGTACGTCACATGCCCGTGCCGTGCGCAGTGCCGCCGGTCCCAGTCGATCTTCATGCCCATGTCCCCCGTGACTCCCGCCGAACGAGAACGTGCCGTGCCGCGCCGGAGTTTTTCCGGCACGGCACGGCACGCTAGTGCATCCCCCGGACGGCCGGGGAGGTGGACCGGGCGGCTGAGCGACGGGGGGACACCCAGCCGCCCGGAGTCCGTGGGGCGTCCGGACCTTGTTCAGGTGGGCCCGGGCGCCCCGCTCTGGGGGGCGGGTCAGGCCTTGGCGAGTTCCTTCTCGCCGCCCTGCTCGGGCACTCCGTCGAGGTGCTCGTCGCTGTCCTCGTCGAGCAACGTCTTCTCGTCGAAGGGCAGTTCACCCGCGAGGACCCGGTTCACCCGCTCCTTGTCGACCTCGCCGGTCCAGGTGCCGATGAGCAGCGTGGCGACGGCGTTGCCGGCGAAGTTGGTGACGGCGCGGGCCTCGCTCATGAAGCGGTCGATGCCGATGATCAGGCCGACACCGTCGACCAGGGCCGGCTTGTGCGACTGCAGACCACTGGCCAGTACGGCGATACCGGAGCCGGAGACACCGGCCGCGCCCTTGGAGGCCACCATCATGAAGAGCAGCAGGCCGATCTGCTGGCCGATGTTCATCGGCTGGTCCATGGCGTCGGCAATGAACAGCGAGGCCATGGTCAGGTAGATCATCGTGCCGTCGAGGTTGAAGGAGTAGCCGGTCGGCACGGTGATGCCGACGACCGGGCGGCTGACACCCAGGTGCTCCATCTTCGCGATGAGCCGCGGCAGCGCGGACTCGGACGAGGAGGTGGAGACGATCAGCAGGAACTCCCGGCCGAGGTACCTCAGCAGCTGGAAGAGGTTGACCTTGGCGACCAGCTTGGTCAGCGTGCCGAGCACGACCACGATGAACAGGAAGCAGGTGACGTAGAAGCCGAGCATGATCGTGCCGAGCGCCTTGAGGGCGTCCATGCCGGTCTCGCCGATGACGGCTGCCATCGCTCCGAATGCACCGACGGGCGCGGCCCACATGATCATGCCGAGGATGCGGAAGACGAGCTTCTGGATGTACTCGACCCCGCGCAGCACCGGCTCGCCGGTCCGGCCCATGGCCTGCAGCGCGAAGCCCGCGAGGAGCGCGATCAGCAGGGTCTGCAGGACCTGGCCCTCGGTGAAGGCCGACACGAAGGTGGTCGGGATGATCCCGAGCAGGAAGTCGACGGGGCCCTCGGCGGCGGCCTGGGCCTGCGTGTGTCCGACGCCCTTGACGGCCTCGGTCAGGTGCATGCCGCTGCCCGGGTGGATGATGTTCCCGACGACCAGGCCGATGGCCAGCGCCACGAACGACATCGCGACGAAGTAGCCAAGCGCGAGTCCGCCGACCTTGCCGACCTGTGCGGCCTTCCGCACGGAGCCGACGCCGAGCACGATCGTGCAGAAGATGATCGGCGAGATCATCATCTTGATCAGCGAGACGAAGCCGGTACCGATCGGCTTCAGTTCCTTGGCGAAGTCGGGCGCGATGAACCCGACGGCGATGCCGAGGGCGACCGCGACGATCACCGCGATGTAGAGGTAGTGGGTACGGTCCCGCTTCGCGGGGGGTGCGGCAGGTGCGGGAGCGGTGCTGGCCACGGCTGCCCTCCTTGACGACGTCGTCGGCATCATCCGGCGTGCGGCTCACGACCGGCGGAATCCCGTTGTGCGGCTCACATCCGGGAAGATCCGGGAGATGGGGGCTCCCAGGGGGTTGCGGTGACTATCTCCCGGCTTGTGAGGCCGGTCACCCTTCCGTTCATTTAGTTCACGCCATGTCTGAGAGGCACACTGACGGCATGCGCCTCCCGCACGTCCCCCGCCCCCGCAGCCTCGCCGGTCAGCTCTTCGGCATGCAGGCCGTGCTGATAGCGGTCGTCGTCGCCGGGTACGCGCTGTTCACCTACGTCAGCGACCGCAGCCAGGCCGAGGACGCGGCCGGCCGCCAGGCCACGGCGGTGGCCCGCTCGGTCGCGGACTCCCCGTCGGTGGTCGCGGCGATCGGCACGTCCGACCCCACCGCGCACCTGGAGACGTACTCCCTGCGCGTCCAGCGCGACACCCAGGTCGACTTCGTCACGATCATGAACACCAAGGGCATCCGCTGGACCCACCCGGACCGGAACCAGATCGGCAAGAAGTTCCTCGGCCACATCAAGCCCGCGCTCAAGGGCAAGTCCTTCACCGAGACCTACACCGGTACGCTCGGCGCGTCCGTCCGCGCGGTCACCCCCATCTACGACACCGGGCACACCCGGATCATCGGCCTGGTCAGCGCCGGCATCCGGGTCGAGGCGATCACCCAGCGGGTGCAGGACCAGGTGACGGCCCTGATCGGGGTCGCGGCCGGCGCGCTGGCACTGGGTGCCGTAGGAACGTACGTCATCAACGCCCGCCTCCGCCGCCACACCCACAACATGAACGCGACCGAGCTGAGCCATATGCACGACTACCACCAGGCCGCGCTGCACGCGGTACGGGAAGGGCTGCTGATGCTCGACGGCCAGTACCGGGTGGCGCTCATGAACGACGGCGGGCGCGAACTCCTCGGAGTAACAGGTGACGTGGTCGGCCGCTCGGTCGCGGACCTGGGCCTGCCCGCACCACTGACGGGGGCGCTCCTGTCGTCGGAGGAACGGGTGGACGAGGTACATCTGACGGCGTCCCGGGTGCTGGTGGTGAACACCTCACCGGTGTCGGGCGGGGAGCGTCGGGGAACAGTGGTGACCCTTCGGGATGTCACCGAACTCCAGTCCCTGATGGGCGAGTTGGACTCGGAGCGCGGCTTCACCCAGGCGCTCCGCTCACAGGCGCACGAGGCGGCGAACCGCCTCCACACGGTCGTCTCGCTGATCGAGCTGGGCCGGGCCGAGGAGGCGGTGGACTTCGCGACGGCGGAACTGGAGCTGGCCCAGACCCTGACCGACCAGGTCGTCGCGGCGGTCAACGAGCCTGTGCTGGCTGCCCTGTTGCTGGGCAAGACGGCCCAATCGAACGAGCGGGGCGTGGAGTTGGTGGTGTCGGAGGACAGCGGATTGGACGACGGCCTGTTGCCGGACTCCTTGTCCGCACGGGACTTGGTGACGATCCTCGGGAATCTGATCGACAACGCGGTGGACGCGGCGCAGGGGAGCCTGCGGGCGCGGGTCACGGTGACTGCGCGGACGGAGGCGGACGCGACGGACTCCGGCTCCGGCTCCGGCTCGGGCTCGGAGCTGGTGCTGCGGGTGGCGGACACCGGGACGGGGGTGGACCCTGCCCACGCGGAGGCGGTCTTCCAGCGCGGCTTCTCGACGAAGCCGGCGGGACCGGGTGGCCGGGGGCTGGGGCTGGCGTTGGTCCGGCAGGCGGTGAACCGGCACGAGGGGACGTTGACGGTGGCCGAGGCGGAGGGGGGCGGGGCGGTGTTCGAGGTGCGGTTGCCGTTGTGGGGGACGACAGGTGAGGGCGAGGGCGAGACCGGTGTCCGGGCATCGTCCCAGGGTTCCGTTTCCGAAGGTGGTACCTCATGACTACGACCGACCCGATCCGCGTCCTCGTCGTCGAGGACGACCCCGTCGCCGCCGACGCGCACGTCATGTACGTGGGCCGGGTGCCGGGCTTCGTCGCGGTGGGCAAGGCGCACACGGGGGCGGAGGCGAGACGGGCGCTGGAGCGGACGCAGGTGGATCTGCTGCTGCTGGATCTGCACCTGCCGGACGCGCACGGCCTGCAACTGGCTCGGTCGCTACGGGCCGCCGGCTACCACGCGGACGTGATCGCGGTGACGTCGGCGCGGGATCTTGCGGTGGTGCGGGAGGGGGTGTCTCTGGGTGTCGTCCAGTACGTCCTGAAGCCGTTCACGTTCGCGACGCTGCGGGACCGGTTGGTGCGGTACGCCGAGTTCCACGCGGCGGCGGGCGAGGCGAGCGGCCAGGACGAGGTCGACCGCGCGCTGGCGGCTCTGCGTGCCCCTTCGCCTGCGGCG
The DNA here is from genome assembly GCF_053598575.1 of Streptomyces sp. NPDC001100. Lineage (NCBI taxonomy): Bacteria > Bacillati > Actinomycetota > Actinomycetes > Kitasatosporales > Streptomycetaceae > Streptomyces > Streptomyces sp. NPDC001100. The sequence goes on along the minus strand of NZ_JBSFKO010000021.1, from coordinate 149,858 downwards.
CTGCCGAAGGGGCTGAGCGCGCCGACCCTGGAGAAGGTGACGGTCGCTCTGCGGGACTGCGGGGAGGGGCTTACCGCGACAGGGGTGGCTGAGGCGGTGGGGATCTCCCGGATCACGGCTCGGCGGTACCTGGAGCATCTGGTGGAGGCGGGGAGGGCGGCGCGTAGTCCGCAGTACGGGACTGTGGGGCGGCCCGAGTTGCAGTATCGGTGGGTCAAGGGGTAGGCGGGCGGGGCGAGTTGGACGGCCGCGCGTAGCTCGCCCCGTCGGCGCCCGCTCCAGTCCGCCGACGCCTGCACCCGAGCCAACGCCCCCGCCGAAGCCGCTCTCGCCCAATCCCACGCAGACTCATTGACCTGACTAGACCACTCCACTTACCTTCACCGGGCAGCCATTCCCCAGGCCCAGGTCACAACGATGTGAGCCGTAGGAGGTCGTGCCCGTGCGCCCCACCGCCGTCGCCCTCGCAGCCATCTCAGCCCTAGCCCTCGCCGCAACAACCCTCACCGCCTGCGGCAGCGGTTCCGGCAGCAGCCCCGACACCGTCAAGATCTCCTTCAAGCAGTCGACGGACAACTCCATCAAGGTGATGGACACCTACCTCGCCGACATGAAGAAGCAGTTCGAGAAGCAGTACCCCGGCAAGAAGGTCGAGCTCGTCCCGATCAAGGCCCCGGACTCGGAGTACTACACCAAGCTCCAGCAGATGCTCCGCTCGCCGAAGACGGCCCCGGACCTGGTCTACGAGGACACGTTCCTCATCAACAGCGACATCACGTCCGGCTACCTCAAGCCCCTCGACTCCTACCTCTCCAAGTGGCCGGACTGGAACCAGTTCGTCGACACGGCGAAGTCGGCCGCGAAGGCCGAGGACGGGAAGACGTACGGCGTCCCGGACGGCACGGACACCCGCGGGCTCTGGTTCGACAGGGGAATCTTCAAGAAGGCCGGCCTGCCCGCGAATTGGCAGCCGAAGACGTGGGACGACGTCCTCGCCGCGGCCCGCACGATCAAGCAGAAGGTCCCGAACGTCACCCCCCCTCAACGTCTACACCGGCAAACCGGCCGGCGAAGCGGCCACCATGCAGGGCTTCGAGATGCTGCTCTACGGGACGAACGACGGCACCACGGACCCCCTTTACGACAAGTCGTCGAAGAAGTGGATCGCGGGAAGCCAAGGCTTCAAGGACGCCCTCTCCTTCGTCCACACGGTCTACAAGGAGAAGCTCGGCCCGGACGTGTCCGACGCCCTCGACCCCAACATCCAGACCTACGTGGCCGGTGAGCTCCTCCCCAAGGGCAAACTCGGCATCGCCCTGGACGGATCGTGGCTGCCGCAGGCGTGGTTGAAGGGCAGCGGTCACGAATGGCCGGACTGGTCAAAGGAGTTGGGCCTCGCGTACATGCCCACGCAGAACGGCCAGGCCCCCGGCAAGGTGAGCATGTCCGGCGGCTGGACCTGGGCGATCCCCTCCAAGGCCGGCAACCCCGACCTCGCCTTCGACTTCATCAAGACCATGCAGACGAAGGCGAACGCGGAGAAGTGGTACATCGCCAACTCCGGTATCTCCGTACGCAAGGACGTCGCCGCCGACCCCGCCTACGCCAACGCCCAGCCCGGCATCAAGTTCTTCACGGACCTGGTCGCGAGCACGCACTACCGCCCCGCCTACCCGGCGTACCCGAAGGTCTCCACCGCCATCCAGGAGGCGATGGAGGGCGTGACGACGGGCGACATGTCGGTTGACAAGGCGGCGAGTTCGTACGACGACGAGCTCAAGTCGGCCACGGACAACCAGGTCACCCAGAAGTGACCACCGCACCCCGGCAAGCGGCGGGCCCGGACGCGACGAAGTCCACCCCGGGCCCGGCCCTCCAACAGTCCGCGCACCAGCCGCCGAACCCCCGCAACGACCACCCCACCCTCCGCCGCGTCCTCACCCAACTCCTCCCCCTCTCCCCCGCCCTGACCCTCCTGCTCCTCTTCCTGGCCGTCCCGATCGGCTACTGCGCCTACATCGCCTTCACCGACCTCCAACTCACCGGCCAGGCCCACTCGTCCTTCGTGGGCTTCGCGAATTTCCGTACGGCCTTCAAGGACTCGGAATTCATCAACGCGGTATGGCTGACGCTGGTGTTCACGGTGTTGTCGTCGTTGATCGGCCAGAACACCCTGGGTCTGGCGCTCGCAACCCTCATGCAGCGCGCGTCAAAACCGGTCCGCACCCTCACCGGCGCGATCGTCATCACGGCCTGGGTCCTCCCGGAGGTCGTGGCCGGCTTCCTCCTCTACGCCTTCTTCCGCCGCGAGGGCACCCTGAACGCCATCCTGGACTGGCTCCATCTCCCGTCCCAGAACTGGCTGTTCACGCTCCCGATCCTGGCGGTGTCCTTCGCGAACGTGTGGCGGGGAACGGCGTTCTCGATGCTGGTCTACTCGGCGGCCCTCAACGAAATCCCCAAGGAGATCACGGAAGCGGCGGAAGTCGACGGCGCGGGCGGCTGGCGCCGGATGTGGCACATCACGCTCCCGATGATCCGCCGCTCGATCGGCACGAACCTCATGCTCAACACCCTCCAGACCCTCTCGGTCTTCGGCCTGATCTGGGTGATGACGAGAGGCGGCCCGGGAAACAAGAGCCAGACCCTCCCCCTCTACATGTACGAACAGGCCTTCCAGAACAGCATGATCGGCTACGCCACGGCGGTAGCCCTGCTCCTCCTCTTGGTCGGCTCCCTCTTCTCGGTGATCTACATGCGCCTGCTGCGAACGGAGGTCTGACCCATGGCCCTCCCCCTCTCCTCCCGCCGCAGAAGCCGACGCCTGGCCGCGGACGCGGGGCTGCTGGTGGTCGCGGCGACGTTCGCGCTCCCGCTGCTCTGGGTGATCCTGTCTTCCCTCGACGCCCACGCGAACCTCAAGGTGAAGGCCCCCGACGGCCTGACCCTCGACAACTTCCACGCGATCCTGAACTCGGACATCACCTTCACCCCCCTCCTCAACAGCCTGATCCTGTGCGGCTTCGGGACCCTGCTGACGGTGGTGTGCTCGGCGCTGGCGGCGTATCCGCTGTCCCGCTTCCGGTCGCGGCTCAATCGTCCGTTCCTACTGACGATCCTCTTCGCGACAAGCCTTCCGATCACGGCGATCATGGTGCCGGTGTACGCGTTGTTCGTGCAGGTGAACCTCATCGACACCATGCAGGGCACCATCTTCTTCTTCGCCGCCTCCCAACTCCCCTTCGCCATCTGGCTGATGAAGAACTTCATGGACGGCGTACCGCAGGAGTTGGAGGAAGCGGCGTGGACGGACGGCGCGTCGTCATTCCAGTCCCTCGTGCGGATCGTCCTTCCGCTGATGGGACCGGGCGTCGCGGTGGTGACCGTCTTCTCGTTCGTGATGATGTGGGGGAACTTCTTCGTCCCGTTCATGCTGCTGCTCACGCCGGACCAGATGCCGGCGAGCGTGAGCATCAACGAGTTCTTCGGGAATCGGGGGATGGTGGCGTACGGGCAGTTGGCGGCGTTCTCCGTCGTCTATTCGACACCGGTGATTTTGTTGTACGTGCTGGTGGCACGGCGGTTGGGTGGGGGGTTTGCTCTGGGCGGGGCGGTTAAGGGGTGAGTTCTTCGGTCCAGGCGCGGGCTTGGGCGGCTTCGGTGGGGGCATTGGCGCGGGTGTAGGCATTGGGGTCTGAAGCAGGTTCGGGTGACAGGTGTGGTCAGGAGGCCTGGAGGGCCGGTGTGGTCATGACGGTCTCGAATTCGACGGGGGTCAAGCGGCCGAGTGCGGCTTGTCTGCGGCGCCGGCGGTAGGTCCTCTCGATCCAGATCACGATCGCGATCCGGAGTTCTTCGCGGGTGGCCCAGGCACGGCGGTCGAGGACAGCTCTTTCACGAGCGGATAGATCCTTTTCCCGGCAGATGGGCCTGCGACAGGTAGGCCGCGGCCCGGCGCAGGACCTCGTTCTCCTGCTCCAGCAGCTTGATCCGCCGGCGTGCTTCCCGCAGTTCCGCGTTGTCCTGGCTGGTCGTTCCGGGCCTGGTCCCGTCTTCGATGTCCGCGCGACTCATCCATTTCCACAGCGTCATCGCGTGCACTCCGAAGTCGGCGGCCACCTGATCCACCGTCACGCCCGGGCCGCGGTTCCTCGCAACCCGTACGACGTCCTCGCGGAACTCTTGCGGACAAGGCCTGGGCACGGCGACATCCCTCCCACCCGCCCCACAGGGCAAGCCAGCTCAGATGTCACCCGATCGTGCGGCAGGGCCATCACCCGCAGCACATCCTCACCGACACCCGCGAAACCCTCCGCACCCTCATCCCAGACATCAAGGCCGGAAAAGCCGACCACCTCCTCTGACCCCCGTCCGCCGCCACCGTCGATATCCCGCCACCCCCCACTTCCCCCCACACCCGATCATCACCCCCACCACAAACGCACTCCCCTTCGACCCCCGCCCACACAACCGAAACCACCCCTCCACCCCCGACCCCTCGGCCAATGCCCCCCGCCCCGGCAAATGGCAAGGTAGAACGGCATATTCACCGCACCCCGGTCACCATCCGACTCCCCCAGCCACCACTCACCGTCACCACCCACCCCCGCCCCAGCCGCATTCGATCCCCCCCACCCGACCGAATCCGTACGTTCATACAATCCGTAATCCTGGCCGAACAGACCGTAGTCACCGCACCCAGGCGCCCCTAACTTGTGCCCCGTGCGCCGACCCCCAGCTCAACCCAGCCAGTCCACGCCGCCCACACCGCCGTTCAACGCCCCCGCCGCCCGCAGGCTCAGGACCGCCCTGAACATGGGTCCCGAACACGTCGCGTACGGAATGCGTGTCTCGTTCGGGCTGCCCTATGTCACTCCGGACCTGGTCATCGCCTGGGAGCGTGGGCTCACCGCTCCCTCCGGTCCCGAACTCACCGCGCTCGCAGGCGTGTTGTGGTGTTCCGCGAGTGAACTCATCGGCAGGCCACGCACGCTGCGTGAGCACCGGCTCGCCTGTGGCCTCGCGCCGGAGGACATCGCGCGTGCCGTCGGCCTCGAACTCCTCGTGTATCTGCGGATGGAGGAGAACGACGAGTGGCGCGGCACCGAGCGCCAGTCCGCCGCGCTCGCCGACGTGCTCGACCTCTCGTTGCCCGCCTTCATCAGCGTCACCGGACGCGACGCCAAGCTCGCGGAGCTGCTGCGGAGCGCGGTGACCACCCGCTGGCAGGCCTACGTGCGGCCGATCGGCAAAATGGTGCCCCTGGACCGGCGCCTCCTGGAGGACTCCCTCAGGGAGCTCCACGAGGACTACCAGGGGCAGATGCTCGCCACCCTCAGCTGGGCCGGCGGCAACTCCCCGGGCGACGCCGGCGAGGCCGGCCGCGACTTCCTCGACCAGATCATCGACCGCTTCTGGGCCATGGTCGAGAGGAGTGCCTACTGAACGCGCCGGACCGAACCGCCGCCGTATCGAACCCGCCGTACCGGATCTAGAAGACCGACTCCGCCTCGTCCATCCGGTCCTTCGGCACCGTCTTCAGCTCCGTGACCGCCTCCGCCAGCGGCACCATCACCACGTCCGTGCCGCGCAGCGCCGTCATCCGCCCGAACTCGCCCCGGTGCGCGGCCTCCACCGCGTGCCAGCCGAAGCGCGTCGCGAGGACCCGGTCGTACGCGGTCGGTACGCCGCCGCGCTGGATGTGGCCGAGGATGACCGGCTTGGCCTCCTTGCCGAGGCGGCGCTCCAGTTCGTACGCCAGTGCCGTGCCGATGCCCTGGAAGCGCTCGTGGCCGAACGCGTCGATCTCGCCCTTGCCGTAGTCCATGGAGCCCTCGGCGGGGTGCGCGCCCTCGGCGACGCAGACGACGGCGAAGCGCTTGCCGCGGGCGAAGCGGGCCTCGACCATCTTGACCAGGTCGGCGGGGTCGAAGGGGCGCTCGGGCAGGCAGATGCCGTGGGCACCCGCCGCCATCCCGGACTCCAGCGCGATCCAGCCCGCGTGCCGGCCCATGACCTCGACGACCATCACTCGTTGGTGGGATTCCGCGGTCGTCTTGAGGCGGTCCATCGCCTCCGTCGCGACCCCCACCGCCGTGTCGAAGCCGAAGGTGCGGTCCGTGGACGAGATGTCGTTGTCGATCGTCTTGGGGACCCCGACCACCGGCAATCCGGCATCCGACAGCATGCGCGCCGCGGTCAAGGTGCCTTCCCCACCGATCGGGATCAAGGCATCGATCCCGAAGTCGCGCGCGATGTCCAGCGCGTTCTCGCAGGCCTCGCGCAGCCGGTCGCGCTCCAGGCGGGAGGAGCCGAGGATCGTGCCGCCGCGGGCGAGGATGCCGCTGACGGCGTCGAGGTCGAGGGTGCGGTAGTGGCCTTCGAGCAGTCCGGCGTAGCCGTCCTCGAAGCCGATGACCTCGTCGCCGTAGTTGTCGACCGCTCGGTGCACGACCGATCGGATCACTGCGTTCAGGCCGGGGCAGTCGCCGCCTGCGGTGAGAACTCCGATGCGCATCGTGCTGTGTCTCCTGCTCGCTGTTGAGACCGGTGAGCCGGACCCGATTGTTTCATGTCCTCCAGGGCGCCGGCGCTCCCGTCGGACCGGAGGGCGTCGTAACCACCCCCGGAGGTATTGTCAAGAGGGTTCTGCTCACCTCGGTGGGCGATTTTTATGACCACCGGATGTGACCGCCGAAACGAAGCGAGGTAGCACGCGTGACCCGCAGCGTGTACGTGACCGGGATCGACCGCGGCGACGGCCGTCAGGTCGTCGAGCTGGGGGTCATGGAACTCCTGACCCGGCAGGTCGACCGGGTGGGGGTGTTCCGTCCGCTCGTCCACGACGATCCCGACCGGCTGTTCGAACTGCTGCGCGCCCGTTACCGGCTCTCCCAGGATCCGGCGACCGTCTACGGCATGGGCTACCACGAGGCGTCCGCCCTCCAGGCCGAGCAGGGCACGGACGAGCTGGTGTCGACGCTCGTCGAACGGTTCCATCTCGTCGCCCGTGACTACGACGTCGTCCTCGTCCTCGGCACCGACTTCGCGGACACCCAGTTCCCGGACGAGCTGGCCCTCAACGCCCGTCTCGCCAACGAGTTCGGCGCGTCCGTGATCCCGGTCGTCGGCGGGCGCAAGCAGACCGCCGAGTCCGTGCTCGCGGAGACGCGCAACGCGTACCGGGCCTACGACGGCCTCGGCTGCGACGTCCTCGCCATGGTCACCAACCGGGTCGCCCCCGAGGACCGGGAGGAGATCTCCCAGCGCCTCACCGCCCGGCTGCCGGTGCCCTGTTACGTCGTACCGGACGAGCCCGCGCTCTCCGCGCCGACCGTCGCGCAGATCACCCACGCCCTCGGCGGCAGGGTGATCCTCGGGGACGACTCGGGGCTCGCGCGGGACGCGCTGGACTTCGTGTTCGGCGGGGCGATGCTGCCCACCTTCCTGAACGCGCTGACGCCCGGCTGTCTCGTCGTCACCCCGGGCGACCGCGCCGACCTCGTCATCGGGGCGCTGGCCGCGCACAGCGCCGGCACCCCGCCGATAGCCGGCGTACTGCTCACTCTGAACGAGGTGCCGAGCGACGGGATCCTCACCCTCGCCGCCCGTCTCGCACCGGGCACCCCGGTGATCTCGGTGGCCGGGAACTCCTTCCCCACCGCCGGTGAACTCTTCGCCCTGGAAGGGAAGTTGAACGCGGCCACCCCGCGCAAGGCGGAGACCGCGCTCGGCCTCTTCGAGCGGTACGTCGACACCGGCGACCTGCTCAGGCGGGTCTCCGCGCCCAGCAGCGACCGCCTCACCCCGATGATGTTCGAGCACACGCTCCTGGAGCGGGCCCGCTCCGACAAGCGCCGGATCGTCCTCCCCGAGGGCACCGAGCCCCGCGTCCTGCACGCCGCCGAGGTGCTGCTGCGCCGGGGCGTCTGCGAGCTGACGCTGCTCGGCCCCGTGGACCAGATCCGCAAGCGCGCCGCCGACCTCGGCATCGACCTCAGCGCCGCCCAGCTGATCGACCCGGGGACCTCCGAACTCCGCGACCGCTTCGCCGAGACGTACGCCGAACTCCGCGCCCACAAGGGCGTGACCGTCGAGCTGGCCTACGACGTCGTCGCCGACGTGAACTACTTCGGCACCCTGATGGTGCAGGCCGGGCTGGCCGACGGGATGGTCTCCGGCGCCGTGCACTCCACGGCCGCCACCATCCGCCCCGCCTTCGAGATCATCAAGACCAAGCCGGACGCCGACATCGTCTCGTCCGTCTTCTTCATGTGCCTCGCCGACAAGGTGCTGGTGTACGGCGACTGCGCGGTCAACCCGGACCCGGACGCCGAGCAGTTGGCCGACATCGCCGTCCAGTCGGCCGCCACCGCCGAGCAGTTCGGGGTCGCGGCGCGGATCGCGATGCTGTCGTACTCGACGGGTACGTCCGGCTCGGGCGCCGACGTCGACAAGGTGCGCGAGGCCACGGAGCTGGTGCGGCTGCGGCGGGCCGATCTGCGGATCGAGGGGCCCATCCAGTACGACGCCGCCGTGGAGCCGAGTGTCGCCGCCACCAAGATGCCGGAGTCCGAAGTCGCGGGCCGGGCAAGCGTGTTGATCTTCCCCGACCTGAACACCGGCAACAACACCTACAAGGCCGTGCAGCGTTCGGCCGGCGCGATCGCCGTCGGGCCGGTGCTCCAGGGGCTGCGCAAGCCGGTCAACGACCTGTCCCGGGGCGCTCTCGTCTCCGACATCGTGAACACCGTCGCCATCACGGCGATCCAGGCGCAGAACCCGAAGACCCCGAACGAGAAGGCTCCCCAGCAGTGACCGCTACCCGTGTCCTCGTCCTCAACTCCGGCTCCTCGTCCGTGAAGTACCAGCTGCTCGACATGCGCGGCGGCGAGCGGCTGGCCCTGGGGCTCGTCGAGCGCATCGGCGAGGAGACCTCCCGGCTCAAGCACACCTGCGTCACGACCGGTGCCGTACGGGAGTCGATCGCGCCGATCGCCGATCACGAGGCCGCCCTGAAGGCCGTAGCGGAGCAACTGGCCGCGGACGGGCTCGGGTTGGACTCTCCCGAGCTGGCCGCCATCGGGCACCGGGTCGTGCACGGCGGGCAGACCTTCACCGCGCCCACCGTCATCGACGACGCGGTGCTCGCGGAGATCGAGCGGCTGATACCGGTGGCTCCGCTGCACAATCCGGCGAACCTGGTCGGGATCCGGACCGCGACGGCGCTGCGGCCCGATCTGCCGCAGGTGGCCGTGTTCGACACCGCGTTCCACACGACGATGCCGGAGTCGGCCGCGCGGTACGCGATCGACGTGGCGACCGCCGACGCGTACCGGATCCGGCGGTACGGGTTCCACGGGACCTCGCACGCGTATGTGTCCCGGGCGACGGCGAAGCTGCTGGGGAAGGCGCCCGAGGACGTGAACGTCATCGTGCTGCATCTCGGGAACGGGGCGTCCGCCTCGGCCGTGCGAGGCGGTCGGTGCGTGGACACCTCCATGGGGCTGACCCCGCTGGAGGGGCTGGTGATGGGGACCCGGTCGGGAGACCTGGATCCGGCCGTCATCTTCCATTTGATGCGTGTTGGCGGAATGTCCACCGATGAGATCGACACTCTTCTCAACAAGAAGAGCGGTCTGATCGGGTTGTGCGGGAACAACGACATGCGCGAGATCCGGCGCCGGATCGACGAGGGCGACGAACGGGCGGAACTGGCCGTCGACATCTACATTCACCGTTTGAAGAAGTACATCGGCGCCTACTGCGCGGTACTGGGCCGGGTGGACGCCGTCGCCTTCACTGCGGGAGTCGGGGAGAACGACAGCGACGTACGGGAAGCCGCCGTCGCGGGCCTGGAGCTGCTGGGGCTTGAGGTCGACGGCGCGCTGAACGCCGTACGGAGTGACGAGCCGCGGCTGATCTCGCCGGCGACGTCACGGGTCGCGGTCGCGGTGGTGCCGACGGACGAGGAATTGGAGATCGCCACACAGACCTATGCACTGGTCGGAAATTACAACGCCTGAGCGCATGCCCGCCCATTTGTATCTTCCGCCAGACGGAATATTCCGTAGCGAAACAAACCGATAGGATCGTCCCATGCGCCGTTCGAAAATCGTCTGTACTCTCGGCCCCGCGGTCGACTCCCACGAACAACTGGTGTCGCTGATCGAGGCCGGCATGAATGTGGCCCGCTTCAATTTCAGCCACGGCACCCACGCCGAGCACCAGGGCCGGTACGACCGCGTCCGTGCCGCGTCCAAGGAGACCGGCCGTGCCATCGGCGTCCTCGCCGACCTGCAGGGCCCGAAGATCCGTCTGGAGACCTTCGCCGAGGGTCCCGTCGAGCTGGTGCGCGGTGACGAGTTCACCATCACCACCGAGGACGTCCCGGGCGACAAGACCATCTGCGGTACGACGTACAAGGGCCTGCCCGGTGACGTCTCCCGCGGCGACCAGATCCTGATCAACGACGGCAACGTCGAGCTGAAGGTCCTGAGTGTCGAGGGCCCCCGGGTGAAGACGATCGTCATCGAGGGCGGCGTCATCTCCGACCACAAGGGCATCAACCTGCCCGGCGCGGCCGTGAACGTGCCCGCGCTGTCCGAGAAGGACGTCGAGGACCTGCGCTTCGCGCTGCGGATGGGCTGCGACATGGTCGCCCTGTCCTTCGTGCGCGACGCGAGCGACGTGTACGACGTTCACAAGGTGATGGACGAGGAGGGCCGCCGGGTCCCCGTCATCGCCAAGGTGGAGAAGCCGCAGGCGGTCGCGAACATGGAGGCCGTGGTCGCGGCCTTCGACGCGGTGATGGTGGCCCGCGGCGACCTCGCCGTCGAGTACCCGCTGGAGAAGGTCCCGATGGTGCAGAAGCGCCTGGTGGAGCTGTGCCGGCGCAACGCCAAGCCGGTGATCGTGGCGACCCAGATGATGGAGTCGATGATCACCAACTCCCGCCCCACGCGCGCCGAGGCCTCCGACGTGGCCAACGCGATCCTGGACGGCGCGGACGCGGTCATGCTGTCCGCCGAGTCGTCGGTGGGCGCCTACCCGATCGAGACCGTGCAGACGATGTCGAAGATCGTCCAGGCGGCCGAGGAGGAGCTGCTCAGCAAGGGCCTGCAGCCGCTCGTGCCGGGCAAGAAGCCGCGTACGCAGGGCGGTTCGATCGCGCGTGCCGCGTGCGAGATCGCCGACTTCCTCGGCGGCCGGGCCCTGGTGGCGTTCACGCAGTCCGGTGACACCGCCCGCCGGCTGTCCCGCTACCGCGCCTCGCAGCCGATCGTCGCCTTCACCACCGACGAGGGCACCCGCAACCAGCTGACGCTCAGCTGGGGCGTGGAGTCGCACGTGGTGCCGTTCGTGAACAGCACGGACGAGATGGTCGACATGGTGGACGGCGAGATCGCCAAGATCAACCGCTTCAACCCGGGCGAGACCGTCATCATCACCGCCGGCTCGCCCCCCGGCGTGGCCGGCACGACGAACATGCTCCGCGTCCACCACCTCGGCGGCGGCGAGGGCAACTGACGCACCGCTGAAGGCTCTTGTACGGCGCTGAGGGCGCCCCCTGGGAAAAGGGGGCGCCCTCAGTTCGTGCGCGGCTCCCGAACGGGCTTGTGGGGACGCTCAGTCCTGGTAGCTCTGCAGCCCCGGGACGGTCAGCGTGCCGCCGAACTGGCCTGCCTGGACCACCTTCACCTTGGTGAAGTAGATCAGCGGGATGTTCAGCGGGGGCGGGTTGTCCGGGTCGAACGTGATCGGGATCAGTCCGAACAGGTTGCCCGAGATGGACTCCGTGTACATCACGGTGTCGCCGTCGCGGATCGTGGAGGTCGAGCCGGAGGCCGCCTTCACGTGGTACGTCTTGCCGGACTGCTTGTCGTTCACCGTCTGGTGCAGGTCGCCGATGTCGGTGCCGCCGGAGATGACGTACTTCAGGACCTTCTTGACCTTGCCGCTGGCGGTCTTCACCTCGACGACGCCCTTGTAGTCGGCGCCCTTGAGCAGCAGCGAGCTGGCGTTCAGGTACCAGGGGTCGTCGGGCACCAGGATCTTGTTGTCGACGCCGCTGGTGTCGTCCGTGGCGACCGGGCAGTCCGAGGTGTCGGCGCTCGCGCTCGCGGACGGGCTGGGGGTGGCCGTGGCGGTGGCCGTGTCCGCTGCGGCCTTGGTGGCCGCGTCGGCCGCCTTGGTCGCCGTGTCGGTGGTGTCCTTCACGGTGTTCTCGACCGTGTCGGTGACCTTCTTGGTGGTGTCCTTGACGGTGTCGGACGCGCTGGAGGAGCCGTCGTCGGAGCCCGTCGAGGCGGACGCGGACGCGGTGGGCGTCGGCGTGGCACTCGCCGTGGAGTCCGAACTCGACGAACCGCCGGTGAGGATGCCGGTGATGGCGTCGCCGATGGTGTCCAGCAGGTTGCCGCTGCTCGCGGACGCGGAGGGCGTCGCGGTGGCGGTGCTGCTCGACGAGCCGCTCGTGTCGGTCGACTTGCTCGCCGAGGCGGACGGCGTGGGCGTGGCCGTGTCGTCGGAACCCGAATCCGACGAAGAGGTCTTGCCCGTGTCCTTCGTGCCGGAGTCCGTCGCGGTCGCCGAGGGCGTCGCGTCGTCCTTCGCGGAGTCGCTCGCACTGGTGGACGGCGACGCCGAAGGAGTGGCACTGGCCGTCGACCCGGCGAGGGCCGAGACACAGTCCTTGTACTCGTCGGCGGTCAGGCTCTTCGACGACGGCGAGGTCGTCGAGCCGTTGTCGGCCAGCGCCAGGGAGGACGTGAAGCCCATCCCCATGATGACGGCGGTCGGCATCGCCACCGTGGCTATCGCCTTGCCGGCGGGCATGTGGAGCCTGGTGAACAGCGGCTTCTTGGGCGCCGCGTGCCGCGGCCCGGTTCTCACACGGGACGCGTCCACGTCAGTCCCGTGGGTCACCTCGTCAGCCGGCACTGTGCCTCCCGTTCGCCCCGTTGTTCACCGGGCTCGTTCCTGACAGATCCTTGGGCTCGTCCGCGTCGTCGGCGGACTCGTGCGGCGCTGACTCGTGCGGCGCGGCTTCGTAGTACGACGCGGACTCGTGCGGCGCGGCCTCGTACGGTGCGGCTGCGGGCGTACCGCCCTCTCCCTGCGTGTCCTCGGCCACCGCCTGCGGCTCCGGCGGTGCGCCCGGCGCCCACGACACGGCCAGCGCCCCGCCGACCATGGCGAGGAGGAAGCCGATGAGGAAGCCGCCGAGGTTGGACACGGGGATGGACACCAGCGCCAGCAGAATCGCCGCGACACCCGCGAAGGTGCGCACGTGCTTCTGGAACCAGAGGCTGAAGCCCAGGACGACGAGCAGTACACCGATGATCAGGGACCCGGCGCCCGCAGTGGTGGCCATCGCCAGCGTCAGATGCCCGATCTGGAGATGCGCGTACGGGAAGTAGGCGATCGGGAGTCCGCCGAGCATGACGTACAGACCGGCCCAGAACGGCCTCGTGCCACGCCAGGCACGGAACTGCAGCCTCCGGCGGGTGAACTGGCCGGGTGCGGCAGGAGTCTCGGCGCTCATGGAAAACAGCTCCCTGGTACGGCGTTGCTGTGGTGGAGAGTTGCACCTCGTGTGAAGGTGCGGGTGGAAGATGGACGGGCGGGGGCGCCACCGGCTCCCCCGCCCGCCGTCACGTGCCTAGTAGCACTCGTGGGTGCCAGTCGACACCGACATCTTCAGCCCGCTGAGCTTGAAGGTTCCGGCAGTGGTGGCCCACGCCGTCTGCTTCACGTTGGTCAGCGTGGCCGACTCTGCCTGCTGGGCGAATCCGTACGGGTTGGCAGCCTCGCTGCCGCCCTTCATGCCCGGACCCTTGGTCGCGTTGCCCGCGGCCACACCGATGTCGATGTTGTGGAACACCGCATCGGCGCTGAGGTCCTGGACGTCGATGTACAGGTTCTCGGCCTGGACCGGCGTACCGTCGCCGCCGGCCTTCAGCACGAGGCTGACCGATCCGAAGATCGGGATGTTCGGGGTGACCACCGACTGGCACATGTTGGTGATCGAGGCGGACTTGAACGCCGAGACGGCGACGGGGTGAGCCGTCTTGCTGCCGTCCAGGTTGTAGCCCGAGTCCAGGGCTCCGTACTGCGTGAAGCCCGTGCCGTCGAGCTGGTCGGCCGTCACCTTGAACGACTGGCCGGAAACACTGAACGACGCGGCAAGAGCGCCCTGCGCGAGGGCGACACCTATACACGCCGTAGCGGCGACGCTGGGCACCATGACCACAGCGAAGCGCTTCCATCTCGTCCCGCCACGCACCTGGGACTCCATATTTCCTCCTTCTCGGACGTACATCTCCTGGCCCTGACTGCCCCCAGATGGCGGCTCAGCCGGGCAGGGATGGGAGAAGTGCTACGTCCTCGGGAAGGGGAGCGCCTGTACCCGGAGGCGCGAACCCGCGCACCGATCACCGGCGATCACCCCCGAGCGACAACCACTGGTCGCGCCTGACGCACATCACGCACAACCTTGCTGGACAGGCTCCGCCGTACGGCGAAGACCCCCCTGCCCAAGAGCCGACTCCATTGTTTCCGGCTCTACTCGGTGGGGACCCAGGAGACCCCGTCGACCCGACCGGCTGTCGGGGTACGGAAACGGACCGAGCGTCGCCGATCGTGGTGCATTCTCGCCGCCCGCACAAGGGGCTTCGTTACTGGGTAGTAACGACCGGATAACCGAACAACGACCCGCCGGTATCGACCGGCGACGCTGGGTGTCATCGTGGGCCAGGACAAAACCGTTGATCCTCGGACGGAATCCGACAGAACAACGGCTCCGGCTTACTCCAAGTAACAGCGACCGCGATTACCAAGATTTGGTAAAGCGCGGTCGCAGTGACACTCCGTCGGCAAATCTTTCACACCGGCAACACCGTTCCCGAGGTTTACCGACTGGTCAGAACCGGCCCCGGACCCCGCTCAGAACAGCGCCCGCGCCAGCGCCCGCCGGGCCGCCGTCACCCTCGGGTCGTCGGCCCCGACGACCTCGAACAGCTCCAGCAGCCGCACCCGTACGGTGTCCCGGTCGTCACCCGCCGTGCGCCGCACGGTGTCGATCAACCGCCCGAAGGCGTCCTCGACATGACCGCCCACCAGATCCAGGTCGGCGGCGGCGATCTGCGCCGGCACGTCACCCGGCTTCTCGGCGGCCTCCGTGCGCACCTGCTGGGGGTCGAGCACCGACACCCGCTGCAGCAACTCGGCCTGCGCGAGCCCGAGCTTGGCCTCCGAGTTGCCCGGGTCGTCGCTCAGCACGTTCTTGTACGCCTGCACGGCCCCGCCGAAGTCCCCCGCGTCCAGGGCCTGTACGGCGGCTTCCAGCAGGCCGTCGTAGGGACCGGCCGGCACCTCGGCCGCGGCCTCGGGCCGCTCTCCCGGTACGGCCTCCGGGTCGACGTCAAGACCGGTGAGACCGAAGCGCTGCTCGGCGACCTGGATCAACTGGTCGAGGGTCTGGCGGATCTGCGGTTCGGCGGCGGCCCCCTGGAAGAGCGGCAGCGCCTGGCCGGCGACCACCGCGAAGACGGCCGGGATGCCCTGCACCCCGAACTGCTGCATCAGCATCTGATTGGCGTCGACGTCGATCCTGGCAAGGACGAAGCGCCCGTTGTAGTCGAGGGCGAGCCGCTCCAGGACCGGGCTCAGCTGCTTGCACGGCTCGCACCACTCGGCCCAGAAGTCGATGACGACCGGGACCTCGGTGGACCGCTGCAGGACCTCGCTCTCGAAGCCCGCCTCATCTACGTCGATCACAAGATCGGCCGGCGAGACGGCTCCGCCACCGCCCTGCCTGGCGGATTCGGCGCGCGCCTGCTCCGCCTTGGCCTTGGCCTCCTGGGCCGCCTTCACCGCGGCGAGGTCGACGACTCCGCTCATGGACATGTTCCGTGGCTGCATGCGTCTATCCTCCCCCGTCCGCGCGTGTGAATGAAAAGCGTTGTGAAAGCCGGTCCGGTCAGTGCTGTTCGGCAGGTTCTGTACGGCGTCGGGTCCCCACCCCACGCCCGTGGTTTCGCTACGGGTCGTAGCGTAATGGTGCCCGGTGTCTCGCGGAAAGGGATACCCCGTGATCTCCCTCACTGCACCACAGGAACCGCCGGTTATGGTCAGGGGATGCAGAGCCGCACTCCCGTCCCTCGCGCCGCGGGCCGCCCCCGCAGCACCACCGCGGACACCGCGATCCTCGCGGCCACCCGGGAGGCGCTCGTCGAACTCGGCTGGTCCAAGCTCACGTTGGGAGACGTGGCGACCCGCGCCGGGGTGGCGAAAACGACCCTCTACCGCCGCTGGGCGGGCAAGAACGAACTCGTCGTCGACGCCGTCGCCGAACTCTTCGACGAACTGGAACTCCCCGACCGCGGCACCCTGGCCGCCGACATCGAGGGCGTCGTCCTCCAGTTCGCGGCGATCCTGGCCCGCCCCGAGGCCAAGAGCGGACTGATGGCGGTGGTCGCCGAGTCCGTCCGCGACGACGCCCTGCGCGAACGTATCCGCGAGTCGATCGTCGACCGGCAGAAGTGCCTGGTCGTGGAGGGCAGGGCCCGCGCCCAGGCCCGCGGCGAACTGCCCCCCGAATCGGACCCGTTGGAAGCCGCCCGCACCGCCGACCTGATCTTCGACGTGGTCGCCGGCGCGGTCGTCCACCGCACCCTGGTCAGCGCGGAACCGGCCGACGAGGACTGGGTCCGCAGCTTCACCCAGGTCCTGCTGCTCGGCCTGACCTCGCTCAGCGGGGCTCAGGCGCCTCAGCGCTAACGCCGGTCCGGCGGATCAAGCCGCAGGAGAGCGGCGGGACCTGATCGGCGCCGGCGAGTGGGGCCCGGTGCGTTCAACTGCAAGGCGGAGGAAACGTCGACATCAGCGGCTCCGCCGCGGGCGACGCGGTGGAGGCACCTCCCGGCCGAAGGCTGGGCAACGTCGGCGACCGACGACAACGCCGCTGGGGGTCCCCCACGCCTTTGAGGCAGTGGCGGCACGTGCCACGCCCCGCGTCCGCGACAGGACCCGCCGGGCAGGTCCTGGCGCCGGTCCGCGGACCAAGCCGCAGGAGAGCAGCGGCACCTGAGCGGCGGCCGTCGCCGCGGGGCGACGCGACGGGGTCCCCTCGCGAGGTCGTTTCGAGCGCGGAGGAGTAGACGAGTGACGGCGACGGCGCCCCGGGTCCCCCACGCCCTCAAGGCAGTTGGGGACCGCGGCCGACTCCCCGCGTCCACGCCAGGACCCGCCGGACGGGCCCTGGCGCCCTGGCGCTCTGCGAGCCGGCGGGCTCGGTGTACTAGAACCCGGCGGGCTCCGTGTAGACCCCCCACTCCTCCCGCAGCACCCCGCAGATCTCGCCCAGCGTCGCCTCGGCCCGCGTCGCGTCCAGCATCGGGCCGATCATGTTCGACCCGTCCCGCGCGGCGGCGAGCATCGCGTCCAGCGCCGCCGCCACGGCCGCCTCGTCCCGCGCACCCTTCCGCGCCCCCAACTCCCGGACCTGGTCCCGCTCCACCTCGTGGCTGACCCGCAGGATCTCCAGGTCCCCGGTGACCGACCCGTGGTGCACATTGACGCCCACGACCCGCTTGTCGCCCTTCTCCACGGACCGCTGGTACTGGAAGGCGGCCTCGGCGATCTCGCCGGTGAACCAGCCGTCCTCGATCCCGCGCAGGATCCCGGAGGTGATCGGCCCGATCGGGTGCTGCCCGTCCGGGTGGGCCCGCAGCCCGCGCTCCCTGATCTGCTCGAAGATCTTCTCGGCGTCCGCCTCGATCCGGTCGGTGAGCTGCTCGACGTACCACGAACCGCCCAGCGGATCGGCCACGTTGGCGACCCCGGTCTCCTCCATCAGCACCTGCTGCGTGCGCAGCGCGATCTCCGCGGCCTGCTCGCTGGGCAGCGCGAGGGTCTCGTCCAGGGCGTTGGTGTGCAGCGAGTTGGTCCCGCCGAGCACCGCCGCGAGCGCTTCGACCGCCGTACGGACGACGTTGTTGTACGGCTGCTGCGCGGTCAGCGAGACGCCGGCGGTCTGGGTGTGGAAGCGCAGCCACTGCGCCTTCTCGGACCTGGCGCCGTAGACGTCCCGCATCCAGCGAGCCCAGATCCTGCGTGCCGCGCGGAACTTGGCGATCTCCTCGAAGAAGTCGACGTGCGCGTCGAAGAAGAAGGACAGGCCGGGCGCGAACACGTCCACGTCCAGGCCCCGGGACAGGCCGAGTTCGACGTACCCGAAGCCGTCGGCCAGCGTGTACGCCAGCTCCTGCGCGGCCGTGGAGCCGGCCTCGCGAATGTGGTAGCCGGAGACGGACAGCGGCTTGTAGGCGGGGATGCCGGTCGCGCAGTACTCCATGAGGTCGCCGATGAGGCGCAGATGCGGCTCCGGCTGGAAGAGCCACTCCTTCTGGGCGATGTACTCCTTGAAGATGTCCGTCTGGAGCGTGCCGTTGAGGACGGCCGGGTCGATGCCCTGCCGTTCGGCGGCGACGAGGTACATGCAGAAGACGGGGACGGCGGGCCCGCTGATGGTCATGGAGGTCGTCACGTCACCGAGCGGGATGTCCTTGAAGAGGACCTCCATGTCGGCGGCGGAGTCGATCGCGACCCCGCAGTGCCCGACCTCGCCGAGCGAGCGCGGGTCGTCGGAGTCGCGGCCCATGAGGGTCGGCATGTCGAAGGCGACGGAGAGTCCGCCGCCGCCGTTGGCCAGGATCTTCTTGTAGCGCTCGTTGGTCTGCTCGGCGTTGCCGAACCCGGCGAACTGCCGGATCGTCCAGGTCCGCCCCCGGTAGCCCGTGGCGTGCAGCCCGCGCGTGTAGGGGTATTCGCCGGGCCATCCGATCCGCTCGAAGCCGTCGTACCGGTCCCCGGGGCGTGGTCCGTACACCGGCTCCACGGGATCGCCGGAGAGCGTGGTGAAGTCGGCCTCGCGCTTGCGTGCGGCGTCGAACCGGGCCTGCCAGCGTCGGCGGCCCTCTGCGATGGCGTCAGCGTCCATGCTTCGAATTTACTTGGACGTCCTAGTAAATGTCGAGGATCGCCCCTCGGGGGTATCGGGCCACCCGATCCGAAACGAGCGCAAGGCGGGGTGCTACACACAGACGTGCTGTCCGACGCGAGGGAGGCCAGACGGAGTGCCACGCTTTACGGAGTTCGACTTCGGCGTGTCGTGGGTGATGGGGTTCTTCCATCAGGACGGGACCCACTACGGGGACACGGCCGCCGAGATCGTCGCGAACCACCTCGTGGGGGCGAGCAGTGAGGCGGCCCTGGCGGTGCGCCGTGACGCGCGGGCGCTCGGCAACCTCCCCTCGCCGACGCTGGAGGTGCTCTGGAACGCCGGGGCGGAGTACCTGCCGAGTTTCGAGACGCGGCTCGGCAGCGGGGCGGAGTGGACGCGGGCGCTCGCCGGCCTCTGCGACGCGCGGCTGTCCGCGGAAGCCGGTGTACGCCCGCTCGCGGGAGCGGACACGGAGGACGGCGCGGCCTGCCTCGACGCGGTCGTCGCCGAGATCGAGGAGAACCGGTTCCTGGCGGCCGAGGTGCGGGCGGCGCTGGTCGACTGCGCGCGCCGTTGCACTCCGGAGCTGGCGTTCCGGGTGCTGTTGAGGGCGTTGGTCCGCGCCTGGCCGGACGCCTCGTTGTCCCCGGGCCAGTACCGGCGGCTGGAGGCCGTCGGATCGGCTCTCCAGTACGGCGAGTTCGTGGTGGACAACGTCAGGTTCCTGGTCGAGGAGCCCTGACAGCGGCCCAGGGGCCCGCACGCGGCCGAGTGCGGGCCGGTCGCTACGCCTTCGCGGCGACCGGAGTCGGCTCGACGATCTTCGACTCCAGCTCGTGGCTGATCTTCCGCTCCACGAAGAAGGCGGCCGTCGGGATCGTCCCCGCGAGCAGCACCCAGAGCTGCTTGCCGACCGGCCACTTCGCCTTGGAGCCCAGGTCGAACGCGAAGAGCAGGTAGACGACGTACAGCCAGCCGTGCGCGATGGCGACGACCTCGGTGAAGCTTCCGGCACCGTCGATCTTGAGGAGGTACTTGGCGATCATGCTGAGGCACAGCAGGACCAGCAGGACACCCGTGACGTACGCCATGACGCGGTAGCGGGTCAGCACGCTCTTTTTCATGAGGACGAGCGTAACGACCGGTTCCGGGCGATCTTTCCCCGGGGCGGCCCTCGTCCTCTGCCCCAGTCGGTCCTCGTCCTTTGCCGGGTCAGTCCTCGTCGAAGTCCGCCGCCGCGACCCTCAGCGGCCGCAGCATCGCGAAGATCTCGGCGCACTCCTCGGCGTCGTAGGCGCTCAGCCCGAAGTCCATCTCCATCAGGTCGCGGGTGGCCGCGTCGCAGACCTCGCGGCCCTTGTCGGTGATGGAGGCGAGGGTGCCGCGGCCGTCGTTGGGGTTGGGGCGCTTGTCGACGAGCCCGGATCTGACCAGCCGGTCCACGGTGTTGGTGACGGACGTGGGATGCACCATGAGCCGCTCGCCGATCTTCGACATCGGCAGCTCACCCGCCTTGGAGAAGGTGAGCAGCACCAGCGCCTCGTACCGCGCGAAGGTCAGTCCGTACGGTTTGACGACCGCGTCGACCTCGGCGAGCAGGATCTGCTGTGCCCGCATGATCGAGGTGATGGCGGCCATCGACGGTACGTTTCCCCAGCGCTGCTTCCAGTGTTCGTCGGCACGGGCGATGGGGTCGAAAGGGAGACTGAGCGGCTTCGGCACGTCACCAGACCTTACCGGCCGGTCACATCGTGGTCAGCCCCGTCTCGTCTTTCGGTCCCCCGGCGGTCGTCCGACTGTCCTGCGGCGGTCCTGTGGGCTTCCGCGGCGAGCAGGGCACAGCACACCGTGCCGAGCGCCCCGGCGCCCACGACCGCCCCGCGCACCCCGGCGAACTCGGCGGCCACACCGGCCAGTGCCATGCCCACGCCCTGGATGGTCATCAGCCCGGCGGTGAGCAGGGTCATGGCCCGGCCGCGCAGTTCCCGGGGCACGTCCCGTACGAACCACTGGTCGAGGCCGAGCGTGTACGCGGACCCGGCGCCCGCGACCGCCAGCAGCACGAGGGAGAGGGCGAGGCCCGGCCGGCACGCGTAGGCGAGGTAGGGCAGCAGGGTGCAGCAGACCAGTGGGAGGGCGATGCGCTCACGGGTGGCGGGGCGCAGCCGGGAGCCGGCGTACAGCTCGCCGGCGATCGTGCCGACGGGCAGGGCGCACATCAGCAGCCCGAGTCCGGTGGAACCGGCGCCGAGTCCGGCCGCGTAGGGAGCGGCCAGGGCCTCCGGGGCGACGGAGAACATCGCGGGCAGCCAGAACAGCAGGAGCAGCGCCCGCGCCCGGCGGTTGGCGAGGACCTGCCCGGCGCCCTTGAGGGAGTCGGCGAGCAGGGCACCGGCGCCGCTCGCCCGGGCGGGGCGGTGCCGGGTGCCGAGGCGCAGCAGGGCGGCAGAGGTGAGGAAGGTGCCCACGGTGATCAGCAGGGCGTGGCGCGGAGAGACGACGGTGAGCAGCAGGCCGCCCAAGCCGTACCCGACGAGCAGCGCGCTCTGCGACACGATCCGCAGCAGCGAGCGGCCGAGCACGAAGAGGTCGCCGTCGCCGAGGATGTCGGCGAGCGTCGCCATACGGGTGCCCGCGAACACCGGTGACACGACGGCGAGCGCGCAGCGGAGCATCAGCAGTACGGCGATGCCGGTGCCCGGCACGACCATCGCGGCGACGCAGCCCGCGCACACCAGGTCGCAGACCACGAGCACGCGTCGGGCCGGGTAGCGGTCGGCGACCCCGGCGAGGAGCGTCCCGCCGACGAGATACGGCAGGAAGCCGACCGCGAACGCGAGCGCGCTCATCAGGGGCGAGCCGGTGAGGTCGTAGACGAGGACGGAGAGCGCGATCTCGGTGACGATCACGCCGAACAGGGACAGCGCGTGCGCGGCGAAGACGACGCGGAACTCGGGGACGGCGAGGACGCGACGGTAGCCGGGGGGCGGCGCGGGCGGGGCTTGGAGCATGGACGGCAGCGTGCTCGGCGGCGGCCTCCGGCCCTAGAGTTTCGGGCAGGGCCGAATCTTCCGAACCGATTCTTCCAGGGGTGGGCATGCCGTCGCGGCTGTATTTCGGGGAGGACGACTTCCTCCGGTGCCGGTTCGCGGTGTCGCCGCTCTGGGAGACGCAGGAGGTCGTACGCACGCTGAAGCGGCCGGAGCGGCACGGGTATCACGCGGACTGGCTGCGGCGGACCCGTACGGCGGCGGCCGGGCTCGATCTCGGGCCGCTGTGGCTGCTGATGCCGCAGACCGGGCCCTGTCCCGACTGGCTGTGCCCGCCGCCGATCGGTCCGGCGGCCACCTTCGAGCAGGAGATCGCCGCAGTGCGCGCGGCCGATCCGGCCGAGGCCCGGGAGGACACGGCCAGGTCGCTGGCGGCCACCCCAGGTGCGCCGGAGTCGGCGCGCGGCCGGGCCTGGCTACGTGAACCGGCCCGCATGATCGAGGAGTTGGCGGACGCGATGGAGGCCGTCTGGCACACCCTGGTCGCGCCGGACTGGCCCCGGCTGCGCGCCCTGCTGGAGGCGGACATCGCCTTCCACTCGCGCCGCCTCGCCGAGGTCGGGCTGGGTGTGCTGCTCCCGGAGATCAGCCGGCACTGCGCCTGGGACGCGGGGACGCTGACCGTGGAGTTCCGGGGCGAGCACGAGCGCGATCTCGGCGGTCAGGGCCTGGTCCTGCTGCCGAGCGTCTTCATCTGGCCGAACGTGGTGAGCACCTTCGAGCACCCCTGGCAGCCGACTCTGGCCTACCCGGCCCGCGGCATCGGCGCCCTGTGGTCCGAGCCCGCCGACCGCACCCCGGACGCGCTGCTACGACTGCTGGGGCGCGGCCGGGCCACCGTACTGACCGCACTCGACGAACCCGCCTCCACCACCGCCCTCGCCCACCGCCTCCGCCTCGCCCCCTCGTCCGTGTCCGCCCACCTGACGGTGCTCCGCGACGCCGGCCTGCTCACGGCACGACGCTACGGCCATCAGGTGCTGTACGAACGAACCCCGCTGGGGATCGCGCTGGCCTCGGGCGGGGGCTGACCGGCACGTCGGGCCCCGGCACGGTGGGCCGGCAACACCCGACACAGTGCAGCAGCACCCGACACCGCGCGCCGACGGACCGCGCCTGAGATCCGCACCCACCGCAGGCGCCGGCCGACCGACGCACCGATACGCGACCCGCTCCGCGAACCCACACCGCCAGGAGCCCGCGCCCGGCCCCACTCGGCACCCGCCCGACGCGCCAGGCCCGGCACGGGACAGCAACTCCCGGCACCGCGCGCCGACAGACACCGACGGCGATCCGCACCGACCTCGGACCGCGGCCGACCAGCGCACCGGCACCCGACCCGGTACGCGAACCCGCGCCACCGGAAATCCGCACCCGCCTCAGGCACCGACCGCCCGCCCGGCGCGCCAGGGCCCGGGGCGGTGGCGGATCGTCCACAATTGCCGACGAATCGTCACTTAATGTCCCCTCGCGCAAGGGAGCGGCATGTCCCGGCTGATCCGCACGTTCGCGGTGGTCTCGGTGTTCGGGCTGGCGGTGGGCTGTTCGTCCGCCGCCGATGTCGACGAGGCGTCCGTCGCCGGTGCCCGGTCCAAGGACCCGGCGCACACCACGTCGTTCTGGGTCGACCCGGCGAGCCCGGCGGCCGAGCAGATCCAGATGTGGGAGCGGGAGGGACGTAAGCACGACGCCGAGCTGCTCAAGCGGATCGCCGAGCAGCCGACCGCGCTGTGGCCGGCCGGCGAGCTCGACCCCGGCCCGGTGATCCGGGCGGCGACGGCGTCCGCGCGCCAGGAGGGGCGTACGCCCATCTTCGTGGCGTACGACATTCCGCACCGGGACTGCGGTCAGCACTCGGCGGGCGGGGCGTCGGACGCGGACGCGTACCGCGCGTGGATCGGCAAGTTCGCGGAGGCGCTGGGGAGTTCGAAGGCGCTCGTCGTGCTGGAGCCGGACGCCGTCGCGCACATGGTGGACGGGTGCACCCCGGGCGAATACCAGGGCGAGCGGGAGCAGTTGCTGAGCGAGGCGGTCGTCCGGCTGAAGCAGCAGTCCGGTACGACGGTGTATCTCGACGCGGGCAACCCGGCCTGGATTCAGGACCCTTGGAAGCTCGTGGAGCCGCTGAAGCGCGCCGGTGTCGAGGAGGCCGACGGGTTCTCGCTCAACGTCTCCAACTTCCAGACGGACGCGGTGACGAAGAGGTACGGCGTCCAGTTGTCGAAGGACCTCGGCGGCAAGCACTTCGTCGTCGACAGCAGCCGGAACGGCAACGGGCCGCTGGCCGGTGCCTGGTGCAACCCGCCGGGCCGGGGTCTCGGCACCCGCCCGACCACCGACACCGGCGAACCCGCCCTGGACGCCTACCTCTGGATCAAGCGGCCCGGCGCCTCGGACGGCACCTGCGAGGGCGGTCCCGACGCGGGGCAGTGGTGGCCGGAGTACGCCTTGGAGCTGGCGCGCAACTCCAAGGCGTAGCGACCCGGTCGGTCACTGGACCTGAATCCACTTGGCCTCCGACGGCGTGCCCTGTGCGTCCGTCACGAACAGCATGTACCAGCCGGGCGGCACCAGTGCCCGGTCGTTCGGCACGTCCACCGTCACCGACTTCCCGTCCTTGACCAGACCCAGCTCGATGGAGCGCTGCTCGACGTCCGTCGTGTGCGTGACCGAACTCGGCCGCATCAGACGGGCCTTGACGACCCGGTCGGGGTGGTCGGTGCGGAAGGTCGCCCGGTGGTGCCGGTCGAGGGTCTCCGGTCCGTCCTGGAGTACGGGTCTGTTGGAGCCGTTCTTGTGCAGCGCGGGCGGGGTGAAGATCTCCATGCGCTGCTCGAAGTGGCCGAGTTTGGTGTTGGCCTGGTCGTCGAAGAGCGGGTCGGAGCCGAACGTGACGACGCGGCCGTCGGGCAACAGCAGTGCCTCGGAGTGGTAGTTGCGGCCGACCATCGGGGCGGCGGCCTCGCGGAAGGCGTTGCCCTTCGGGTCGTAGAACTGCGCCTTGAAGATGTTGCTGGCGCTGCGGCCTCGGTAGTCGGAGGAGCCGTTGGTGGTGAAGACCGAGTCGTCCGGCATGATCACGCTGTTCAGGTACCGGGTGCCCTGGGGGAGGTTGGGGCCGTCCTTGAAGACGGGGCTGTCCTGCTTGAGGTCGACCACGGCGGTGCGCGGGGTCGACTTCTTGGACTCGCCGACGCCTCCGCCGCCGAGGATCATCACCTTCTGGTCCTGTGCGGGCGGCAGCAGCAGGGAGGACGAGGTCTCGGTCTCGTCGGGGTCTCGCAGGCCGGCCACCGTGGTGAACTTGTTGGTCTTCAGGTCCCAAATCCCCGGCTCACGGCCCTTGTCGGCGGGTCCGTAGCCGGCGTTCGAGGCCGGGTAGAAGAGCTTGCCGCCCTTGGTGAGGAAGAGGGCCGGGTAGGTGGGGAAGTAGCGCTTGGGGCCCGGGGTCCACTTCTTGGTCTTCGGGTCGTAGATCTCGTTGTCGCCCTGGTCGATGACGCCGACGTCGTCGAGCCCGGAGACGGCGAGGACGCGGCCGTCGTCGAGGCCGACCAGGGTCGGGTACCAGCGGGCCTTGTCCATCGGGTCGACGGCGATGTACCGCTCGGCCTTGGGGTCGAACTCGTAGGCGGCGCGGATGCCTTGGTAGTCCTGCTTGTCGAGGGTGATCTTCTCGGAGAGGCCGTACGTGTTGTTCGCGTCGATGCCCTTGAGGCCGACGATGTCGTACTGGGCCTGGTTCTCGGTGACCGACATCGGGCCCGCCTCGGCGGCCTCGACGAAGACGCGGACCTCGCTCGCGGTGACCTTGGTCTGCCAGGGCTGCATCACACCGCGGGCGTTGTACGTGACCTTGAACTCGCGCTTGGCCTTGGGGACGGTGACGTCGAACTTGCTGACGTAGTCGACGCCGGCCGGTGAGCGGAAGACGGTGCCCTTCTTGAGGAACATCGGCTTGTTGGGGTTCTCGTTCTTGACGCGCATGCCGCCGCCGGCCCGTTTGACCTCGCCGTCGAGAAGTTCGTAGCGGGCGGTGCCGCCGGCCACCAGCAGGTTGCCGCTGGGGAGTTGGCTGTGTCCGCCGCAGAAGAAGTCCACCGGGGTGGGGATCTTCTTGAAGGTGTTGGCCTTCGGGTCCCACAGGACGGTGTCGAAGGACCCGGCGTTGAACTTCTTCTGCTCGTTGCCCGAACCGGCCACGATCAGCACCTTGCCGGTGTGCAGCAGCGAGGCGTGGATGGCGTTGGTGCGGTACTCCTTCGGGATGTCGATCTGGTCCCAGGAGCCGTACTTGGCCATGTAGTCGGGCCGGGTGATCTTGTACTCGTGGTACTGCTCGCCGGCGAATTCGAGGGCGGCCGGGGCGTTGAGACCGGCCAGGACGGCGACGCCGCCGATGCCGAGTACGGTCTTCCTGGTTTTCTGGGACGGCTGGTACGCCATGTTCTAGTTGCCCCCTGTCGTGGTGCCGGAGACCGACGGGCCGGCCCCGGTGGTGGCGAGAGCGGGTTCGACGGTGTCGAGGGTGCGCGTGGCACCGAGCAGCGAGTGCCGTTCCCGGCGCTCCTTGACCAGCGAGCCGACCCAGACGCCGAGCGGCGCAAGGGAGATGCCCATCGCGAGGACGGCCCAGGTGCGCATGGCCGCGTGGGTGTGGTCGAGGACGACGGAGGCGGCCAGCGAGGTCGCCAGGAGGATCGCCCAGAAGAGGTGGATGCGGAAGGTCATCACCCGGTCCGGGCTGGCGTCGCCGCCCTTGGGGGTGACGACGAACCGGCTGGGCCGCCGGATCAGCGCCTCGCCGAGGGACTTCAGATAGATCGGCGCGGAGAGCGCCGACATCGCCATGCCGGCGAGACCGCCCGAGCCCTCGGGTTCGTGCGGGGAGACGTTGTGCCGCCGGTTCCAGAGATACAGCCCGATCTGGAGAGCGGCCGCGTCGCTGTAGAGCATCAGCCACACGGACGCGGCGACCTGGGTGCCGGATGCCCCGAACCACAGGAAAAGGAAGCAACTCATGATGCCCAGCAGCCAGTTGACGGCCGTCATCGGGTAGTAGACGAGCATCATCGTGTACGAGAACAGCCGCCCCGGAGGCATCGTGAACGGCGCCTTCCAGTACTGCTTGATCAGCGTCTCGTACGTTCCGCGCGACCACCGCATCTGCTGGGTGAAGAAGTCGGTCCAGGAGGCCGGCCCCTCCCCCACCGCGAGCACGTCCGGGGTGTAGACGGACCGCCAGTGGGTGCGGGTCAACGGGTTGCGGTGGCGGTGGAGTTCGAAGCCGGTGGCCATGTCCTCGGTGATGGAGTCGTAGAGGCCGCCGATCTGCTGGACGGCGGCGATCCGTACGACGTTGTTCGTGCCGACGAACATGGGGGCGCGGTAGCGGTTGCCGGCGCGCTGGATCAACGCGTGGAAGAGGAACTGCTGCGACTCGGCGGCCTTGGTGACGGGGTTGTGGTAGTTCCCGTACACCTGCGGTCCCACGACGAAGGCCACGTCCGGGTCGCGGAAGTAACCCATCATCCGCTCAAGGAAGTTGGGGAGCGGAACGTGGTCGGTGTCGACGGAGGCGAAGAACTCGTAGTCGCCGCCGTGCATCGCGATCCAGGCGTTGTAATTCCCGTGCTTCGTACGGGCCTTGTGGACGCCCTTGGGCCGGTTCCACTCCGGAACCCCGTGCCGGGTGAAGTGCCGTACGCCCAACTCGGCGCACAGTGCCTTGGCCTGCTCGTCGTCACCTTCGTCGAGGAGCCAGACGTCGACGGGTCCGGTGTGCGTGACCCCGACCGCGCCCTCAAGTGTGGCGCGCACCATGGACAGAGGCTCCTTGCCCGGGACGTACGTCGTGAGGAAGGCGACGCGCGTGCCGGCCTCGGGGACGACCGGGACGGGGTCGCGGGCGACCAGGGTGGCGTGGGCGACGGAGGCGACGTTGACGACCATGAACAACTCGATGAGGCCGATGGCTATCAGCATCGTGATGTCGAGCCCGACCATCCATTCCTGGCCTCCCTCGCGCTCCACCCAGTGGGTGGGCCAGACGAGGTAGACGAGCAGGGCGGCCGTCAGCACCGGGGCGAGGCTCATCAGGAGGACAGCGCGTATTCGGTGGGGCTCGCGCGCGAGGAGCGAGGTGTACTGCACCTGGTACGACGCACCGGACGGCTCACTGAGCGGTCCGGCCAGCCGGCTGTAGGTGTCGTAGTCGTAGCCCTCCGGCCGCACAGCGCCCTCCAATGATTGAGGAGTGATCGACGCCCGGGGGACCGGCGGAACCGTTGGGCTCCGAAGATCGAACGGGCCGATACCCACACACAAGTGGAGAATTGAGGGCGTGTCGAACTGGGCGCGTCCAGGTGGGTGGGGCGTTGACCCCGGCGGCGGAACGGGCGGAGAGACAGGGGGAGGGACGGCTCCGGGAGAATGCCGCGACGATCACCACTCCGAAGGGCACCCGCATGCACGACACCGCCGATCTCATCGCCGAGACCTACGCGCTCGGCGCCGGACCATGGACGCTGACACCGGTCACGCGGGGCGCGCTGGGGCAGATCTGGAAACTGTCCGGAGCCGGCACCTCCTGGGCCGTCAAGGAACTCCTCTTCGGCTGCGACGAGGAACAGGTCCGCCGCGAGGCCGCGTTACGGCAGGCCGCCGAGCGGCTGGGCATCGCGTCGCCGCGGCTCCTGCCCGACCGGCAGGGATCGTACGTCTCCCGCCTCGGCTCCGGCTCCCCCGTCAAGCTGTACGACTGGATCGACGGCACCCCCGCGGACGCCTCCGACCCGGACGTCCTGGACTGGTTCGGCCGGACCATGGCCCTGCTGCACCGGGCGGGAGCGGGCGAGACCGAGCCGCCGAGCGGCTGGTACGAGCGGTGCCCGCGGGACGACGAGTGGGCGGCGCTCGACACGGAGGTCCGGCGGGCGGGGATGCCGTGGGCGGACGCGCTGGGCCGGTTCATCGGCGCCTCCGCACGGGAGCTGGCGCGGTGGGTGACGCCGTCCGGCCCCGGTGACCTGGTGACGTCCCACCTCGATCTGCAGCCCCAGAACGTGCTGGTCGGCGCGGACGGTCCCGTCCTCCTGGACTGGGACAACGCCGGATCCGCCTCGGCGGAACGGGAGTTGGCCCGCGCCCTGTTCGTGTGGTCGGGCGGGAACGAGGGGGACGTCGAGGCCGGGGTGCGGGTGGCACGGGCCTATCGGAGGGCCGGCGGGCAGGCCGTCGTGCAGGGGCCGCAGTCGTTCTCGATGCTCTTCGCGACCGCGCTGAACTACGTCCGGGTACAGGCCGAGTGCGCCGTCGACCCGACGGTGACCGCCGCCCAACGGGAGTTCGCGAGCGGCCAGGTCGTCGCCTCGCTGGGCTGGGTTCCGGACCCGGCGGCCGTGTCACGGTTGTGCGCGGCGCTGGACGGATGAGGTTCCGGCTAGTCCGCCAGGTGTCGTTCGACCGTCTCCACCTTGGAGGTGAGGCCGTCGGTCACTCCGGGGCGGATGTCCGCCTTGAGGACCACGGAGACGCGCGGGGCGCGGGCCTCCACGGCGGCGACCGCGCGCTTGACGACGTCCATGACCTCGTCCCAGTCGCCCTCGACGGACGTGAACATCGCGTCGGTGCGGTTGGGCAGGCCCGACTCGCGGACCACGCGGACGGCGTCGGCGACGTACTCGCCGACGTCCTCACCGACACCCAGGGGCGTCACGGAAAAGGCGACGATCATGCCTTCACGGCTCCCTGCTGCTCCTGGCGGGCGCGGGAGGCGATGAGCGCGTCCTCGGACTCGCGTCGCAGCTTGCGCTCGGCGAAGAAGCCGCCGGTGGGCAGCACGGAGAGGACGAAGTAGAGGGCGGCCGTCTTCGGGCCCCACTTGGTGCGGTTCCAGGCGTCGGCCCAGAAGAGGACGTAGAGGATGAAGAGGACGCCGTGGACCATGCCCATCACGGGCACCGCGTTGAAGTCCGTGGTCCGCTTCAGCACCGAGCAGAGGAGCAGCAGGAGGAAGGACACGGCCTCGGGGGCCGACACCAGGCGGAGGCGGCGGATTGCGGTGGCGGTCTTGATGTCCACAGGTCACCTTCGGTGGGAGAGACGTCCACAGCTTGTGAACGCGAGCACAAACGTTCGTCCATTGTGGCAAACGGCGGAGCGGGCCGAGACTGGGGGTCCGTCGTCGACGCCCCGGGAGTGACCGTGCAGTTCGTTTTCTTCATGACGCTGCCCGGGCTGGTCGTACTGCTGACGGTGTTCGCCTTCCTCGACCAGCTGCTTCTGCGGGCCGGGCGGGCCGGGGTGCTGCCCTGGCGGAACGCCGGGCGGCAGGGGCAGATCTCCGCGACCGGCTTCGAACAGCTGCACGCGAGCCTCTCGCCGGGCAAGCAGACCGAGTTGAAGGAACGCCGGAGCGCGCTGGTGATGCGGGACGACGAGGAGGACGGGGACCCGCCGTGGTCGACGGTCGACCTGCGGGCGGGCACGGCGGTCATCCGGCTGAACGCGCCCCGGGACACGCCGTAGGTCTCCCTTAGGGGGCAGGTCAGGGTCGTTGTCCACCCACAGGCCCTGTCCGCGGGCGTGCCCCTGCGGCTACCTTCGCACCGTGGCGATGTTTCGACTCCAGGGCAGCAAGGTGCTCGCCGTCGACATGACCGGGGACGCCGTGAAGGCGAAGAACGGCTCGATGGTCGCGTACGACGGGCAGATGGCCTTCAAGAAGATGAGCGGCGGCGGTGAGGGCATCCGGGGGATGGTCACCCGGCGGCTCACCGGTGAGCAGATGACGGTGATGGAGGTGAGGGGGCAGGGGACCTGCTGGTTCGCGGACCGGGCCTCCGAGATCAACCTCGTGAATCTCCAGGGCGACAAGCTGTACGTCGAGTCGAGCAACCTGCTCGCGACGGACGCGGGGCTCAGGACGGGCACGACGTTCACGGGCCTGCGCGGTGCCTCGCAGGGCAACGGGCTGTTCACGACGACCGTCGAGGGCCACGGCCAGGCGGCGATCATGTCGGACGGCCCGGCGGTGGTGCTGCGGGTGAGCCGGCAATACCCGCTGACCGTCGACCCCGGCGCGTACATCGCGCACCAGGGGAACCTGCACCAGTCCTTCCAGTCCGGTGTGACCTTCCGCACCTTCTTCGGGGAGGGCGGCGGCGAGGCCTTCCAGATCCGCTTCGAGGGGGACGGGCTCGTCTACGTCCAGCCCAGCGAGCGGAACACGATCGCGGGGGACGTGTGACATGACGTTCACGGAGATCAACTCGAAGATGATCCAGGCCACCGTCGTGCCGGGCCAGCGGCTGTACAGCCAGCGCGGCGCGATGCTCGCCTACAAGGGCGACGTCTCCTTCACCCCGAACATCCAGGGCGGCCAGGGCGGCGTCATGTCGATGCTCGGCCGCCGGGTGGCGAACGAGTCGACCCCGCTGATGACCGTCGAGGGCAGCGGCACCGTGATGTTCGGTCACGGCGGCCACCACATCCAGATCATCGAGCTCACCGGAGACACCCTCTATGTGGAGGCCGACCGCCTCCTCGCCTTCGAGGGCACCCTCCAGCAGGGCACGATGTTCATGGGCTCGCAGGGCGGCGTCATGGGCATGGTCCGCGGCCAGGTCACCGGCCAGGGGCTGTTCACGACCACCCTCCAGGGGCGGGGCGCGGTCGCCGTGATGGCCCACGGCGGGGTCTTCGAGGTGCCGATCACACCCGGCAGACCCGTCCATGTCGACCCGCAGGCCTACGTCGCCCACCACGGCGACGTACGCAACAAGCTGTCCACGGCGCTCGGCTGGCGCGACATGGTGGGCCGGGGTTCCGGCGAGGCGTTCCAGCTGGAGCTGAGCGGCAGCGGCGCGGTGTACGTCCAGGCGTCGGAGGAGAAACTGTGAGCCAGTACGCGGGGTCCGGCCCCACGGTCTTCGACCCGATGACCCTGCCGGTCGACGACAACGTCAACAAGTACACCTTCTGCGTGGAGCTCAAGGGGAGCCAGTGGTTCCTGCAGAAGGGGAAGATGATCGCCTACTACGGCTCGATGGAGTTCAACGGCATCGGGCACGGGCGACTCGACCGGCTTGTCCGTACGTCCTTTCATTCGCCTCTGCACGCGAGCGACTGGGTCGTGGCGGACGGCTCGGGCAAGATGCTGCTCGCCGACCGGGCCTTCGACGTCAACGCGTACGACCTCGAAGACGCCAACATGACCATTCGCTCCGGCAACCTGCTCGCTTTTCAGCCAAGTCTCGCTCTCAAGCAGTCGATTGTTCCCGGGTTTCTGACACTCATCGGAACCGGCAAGATCGTGGCCGCCTCCAGCGGGCCGGTGGTGTTCATGGAACCCCCGATCCGGGTCGACCCCCAGGCGCTCGTCGGCTGGGCCGACTGCCCCTCTCCGTGCCACCACTACGACCATGCGTACATGACCGGTCTGATGGGCGGCCTACGTGCGATGACGGGCATCGGCGGGGCCTCCGGGGAGGAGCACCAGTTCGAGTTCGTCGGGGCGGGTACGGTACTGCTCCAGTCCTCCGAGAACCTGATGCCCGAGCAGGCCACAGGGGTTGTGCCGCACGAGCCCGGGGTACCGGGCGGGGGCGGGGTTCCCACAGGCCCCTCACAGCAAGCGGGCGCACCGCGCCTTCCCGGACAGCTGGGAGATCTCCAGCGTCGCTTCGGGCTGTGAGCGGTAGTCTGCGGAGTGTGACGTCGAACGTGTGCGCGCCGTCACGCCACCCTCACTAGTTCGCCTTTCAACATTTTAGGTAGACTTCATTCATGGAGACCGAGACGGCCACGCGCTGGCTGACCGATGAGGAGCAGTGCGCCTGGCGCACCCACCTGGAGGTCAACAGGCTGCTGACGTACCAGCTCGAAAAGGACCTGCAGCCGTTCGGCCTGACGATGAACGACTACGAGATCCTGGTGAACCTCTCCGAGGCGGAGGACAAACGGCTGCGGATGAGCGACCTCGCCGCCGCCACGCTCCAGTCCAAGAGCCGCCTCTCGCACCAGATCACCCGCATGGAGAACGCGGACCTGGTACGCCGGGAGAACTGCGAGTCGGACCGCCGGGGACTGTACGCGGTGCTCACCGAACACGGCCTGGAGACGATGAAGAAGGTCGCGCCCCATCATGTGGCGTCCGTGCGGCGGCACTTCATCGACCTCGTGACGCCCGAGGGCCTGTCGGAACTCGACAAAACGCTGAAGCCGATCGCGGAGCACTTGCGGGGGCAGCGGGGGCGTCCGTAGCGGCAACTGACAGTCGGGCGGCCGGAGTTCGAACGGGACTCCGGCCGCCTTTTCATCCCCGGTCACGGCAGCGCCCTTCAGGGGCGCGGGGCTGTGTCAATGTGCGGCTCCGCCGCGTGGGCGCGACCAGCCACGACGAACCGGCAGACAGGACACGACCCCCGCCGCACCCGCCACCACCCCGGCGATCACAAAACAAACCCCCACCGGAACCCGCCCGATCAGCAGCCCCGTCACCACCGATCCCCCCGAACTCCCGGCGTTCACCGCCGTGTTGACCCACGCCCCGGCCTGCGTCCGCGCCTCGGGCGCGGCCACCTCGTCGGCCAGCAGATACGCGGTGGTCAGAGCCGGTGCGACGAAGAAGCCCGCGCACGCCACCGCCACGGTGAGTGACCACAGCCCCGCCGCCAGCCCGGCTGCGGCCAGCGCCAGCCCGAGCCCCAGCGCCGAGCACGCCAGCCGTGGCCGCGCGGCCGTACGCCAGTTCACCGCGCCGTTCAGCAGGCCGCCGAGCGCGCTGCCCGCCGACAGGGCTGCCAGCACCCAGGGCACGACGCCGTCGCCGTACCCCCGCTGATCCGCGAACGCCATCACCAGCAGGTAGACGGCACTCAGCGCGAGCCCCATCCCGGCGGCCACGACGACCGGGCCGAGCAGCCCGCGGATCCCGGAAAGCCTCAATCCCCGTCCGGCGCCTGCCGGAACGCGCACGCCGGCCAGCGCCGGTGAGGTGACGAAGGCGAACGTCCCCGCGCCGATCAGCACCGCGCTGAGCAGGACTCCGGCGGCCGGCGGGGCGAAGCCCATCAGCGCGCCGACCATCAACGGGCCGACGACGTACAGGAGTTCCTCCGCGACACCGTCGAGGCTGTACGCGCGCTGCAACAGCCCCCGGTCGCCGACCAGTTCGGCCCACACGGAGCGCATGGTGGGGCCAAGTGGGGGCGCGCACATGCCCGTCAGCGCAGCCACCGTGCCGAGCACCACCTCCGGTGTTCCGGGGCGCCAGGTCACCGCCGCTAGGACGCACAGGAGGGTGCCGTAGAGCAGGGCCATGGGGAGCAGGGCGCGGCGCGGGCCGTGGCGGTCGACCAGGGCGGCCCGGAGGGGCATCAGGAGGACGGCCGTGGCCCCGAAGACGGCCATCACCGTGCCGGCCGCCGCATAGGAGCCGGTGGAGTGGACGACGGCGAGCAGTACCGCCGGAGACACCGTGCCGTAGGCGAGCCGTCCGGCGAGGGCGGCGGTGAACGTGCGGCGCGCGTACGGGACTTGGAGGACGGCGGCGTACGAAGGGCACGCCGGAGTCGGCGTGCAAGAAGGCGCGGACATGCGAAGAGTTCCTCAACTGGAGGCATGGGAAAGGGACGCCGGTGTGTTCGGCGTGCCCTATGCCATGAGGAGGAACATGTGGGTCAACGTAGCAGCGGCACAAGGACGTTGACCATCGAGTCAGCTCTCCGTGATCCCCGCGATCAGTTCGTCCGCGGCCCGGTACACATCCAACTCGCCGGCCACCACCCGCTCCGCGAGCGCCCCCACCCGCCGATCCCCGTGCAGGTCCCCGATCCGCGCCCGCAACGCCGTGACCGCGATCGTCTCGACCTCACGCGCCGCCCGGGCCGTCCGCCGCTCAGCGAGAACCCCGTGCTCCTCCATCCACGCCCGGTGCTTCTCCAGGGCTTCCACGACCTCGTCGATGCCCTCGGAGCGGGAGGCCACCGTCTTGACGATCGGGGGCCGCCAGTCGCCGGGGCCGCGGGACTCGCCCAGACCGAGCATGTGGTTCAGCTCGCGGGCGGTCGCGTCGGCGCCGTCGCGGTCGGCCTTGTTGACGACGTAGACGTCGCCGATCTCCAGGATTCCGGCCTTCGCCGCCTGGATGCCGTCGCCCATGCCGGGGGCGAGGAGCACCACGCTCGTGTCCGCCTGGGAGGCGATCTCCACCTCCGACTGGCCGACCCCGACCGTCTCCACCAGGATCACCTCGCAACCCGCCGCGTCCAGGACACGGATCGCCTGCGGGGCCGACCAGGCGAGGCCGCCGAGGTGGCCGCGGGTGGCCATCGAGCGGATGTAGACGCCTGGGTCGGAGGAGTGGTCCGACATGCGGACGCGGTCGCCGAGCAGGGCGCCGCCCGAGAACGGCGAGGACGGGTCGACGGCCAGGACGCCGACCCGCCTGCCCTGCTTGCGGTACGCCGTGACCAGCGCGGAGGTGGACGTCGACTTGCCCACGCCCGGCGATCCCGTGAGACCCACGACGTACGCCCCGCCGGTCAGCGGTGCGAGCGCCGCCATGACCTCCCTGAGCTGGGGGGACGCCCCCTCCACCAGGGAGATCAGCCGGGCCACGGCCCGCGGCCGGCCTTCCCTGGCCTGGGCCACCAGCGAGGCGACGTCCTGCATCACGGCTCCGTTCCGTTGCGAGAAGGTACTGCTGCTCAGGCCTTGGGTACCCGCACGATCAGCGCGTCACCCTGACCGCCGCCGCCGCACAGTGCCGCCGCGCCGACCCCGCCGCCGCGCCGCTTGAGCTCCAGGGCGAGGTGGAGGACGAGACGGGCGCCGGACATGCCGATGGGGTGGCCCAGGGCGATGGCTCCGCCGTTGACGTTCACCTTTTCCGTGGACACCCCGAGGTCCTTCATTGACTGGACCGCGACAGCGGCGAAGGCCTCGTTGATCTCGATCAGGTCGAGGTCCTCGACCTCCAGGCCCTCCTTCTTCAGGGCGTGCAGGATCGCGTTGGACGGCTGCGACTGGAGCGAGTTGTCGGGTCCCGCCACATTGCCGTGGGCGCCGATCTCGGCGATCCACTGAAGGCCCAGCTCCTGCGCCTTGGTCTTGCTCATCACGACCACGGCCGCCGCACCGTCCGAGATCTGGGAAGAGGTACCGGCGGTGATCGTGCCGTCCTTGCTGAACGCGGGGCGCAACCTGCCCAGCGACTCGACCGTGGTCTCCGCGCGGATGCCCTCGTCCTTGCTGAAGACGACCGGCTCGCCCTTGCGCTGCGGGATCTCGATGGGCGTGATCTCCGCTTCGAAGACACCGTTCTGCTGCGCCGCCGCGGCCCGCTGGTGGGACAGGGCGGCGACCTCGTCCTGCTCGGGCCGCGCGATGCCGAGGCGCGTGTTGTGCTTCTCGGTCGACTCGCCCATGGCGATGTTCTCGAAGGCGTCGGTCAGGCCGTCGTAGGCCATCGCGTCGAGCATCTCGATCGCGCCGTACTTGTGGCCCTCGCGGGACTTGGGGAGCAGGTGGGGGGCGTTGGTCATGGACTCCTGGCCGCCCGCGACGACGATCTCGAACTCACCTGCACGGATGAGCTGGTCGGCGAGCGCGATGGCGTCGAGGCCGGAGAGACAGACCTTGTTGACGGTGAGCGCGGGGACGCTCATGGGGATGCCCGCCTTGACGGCCGCCTGGCGTGCCGGGATCTGCCCTGCCCCGGCCTGGAGCACCTGGCCCATGATCACGTACTGCACCTGGTCGCCACCGATACCCGCACGGTCGAGGGCGGCCTTGATCGCGAAGCCGCCGAGGTCGGCTCCGGAGAAGGTCTTCAGGGAGCCCAGCAACCGTCCCATGGGCGTTCGGGCGCCCGCGACGATCACCGAGGTCGTGCTGTTCGTTCCAGACATGAGGTGCGATCCCCTTCCAGCGTGTTTCAGCTGAGGAGTGAACGAGGGTTTACTTGAAATGTACTGAGCGGTAGACCACCCCGTCATCGGGCCGTCGGTGTGATCGCGCGCACGTTGCGTAACCACCCGGCTAGCGCTGCACTACATACATGCTGACTCGAATCGACCACATCGGGATCGCCTGCTTCGACCTCGACAAGACAGTCGAGTTCTACCGGGCCACGTACGGCTTCGAGGTCTTCCACTCCGAGGTCAACGAGGAACAGGGCGTACGCGAGGCCATGTTGAAGATCAACAACACGGACGACGGCGGCGCCTCCTACCTCCAGCTCCTCGAACCCACCCGCGAGGACTCCGCCGTGGGGAAGTGGCTGGCGAAGAACGGGGAAGGGGTCCACCACATCGCCTTCGGCACGGCCGACGTCGACACCGACTCGGAGGACATCCGGAGCAAGGGCGTGCGCGTTCTCTACGAGGAGCCCCGGCGCGGCTCCATGGGGTCACGGATCACGTTCCTGCATCCAAAGGATTGCCATGGCGTACTGACAGAACTGGTCACTTCGGCGCCTGTTGAGTCACCTGAGCACTGACCCTCGTACATATGGGCCGGTAGGGTTGGGGTCGGTCGTCGCTCGCAACCAGGGCAACGGCATGCCGGGGTCCGGTTTCGGGGGGCGAGCGTCGGGGCAGCAGCCCGTGCTCCGCCGTTGATCTGACACCATTCCCCGGGAGCACCGTTCGGCGGATGAACGGCGCTCGTTGGAGTAAACCGCGACCAGGGGACGGATGGGACCGCGCAGTGCGGGGCTACGAACGCCAGGAGCGAGAGCCGGCGGCTGACGTCGACCACCTCTCTCGGTTCGAGGCCGAGATGGAGCGGCTGAAGACCGAGCGGGAAAAGGCGATCCAGCATGCCGAGGACCTCGGCTACCAGGTCGAGGTGTTGCGCGCCAAGCTCCACGAGGCGCGCCGCACCCTCATGTCCCGGCCCGCGTACGAGGGCGGCGACATCGGCTACCAGGCCGAACAGATGCTCCGCAATGCCCAGATCCAGGCCGACCAGCTGCGCCAGGATGCCGAGCGGGAGCTCAGCCAGGCCCGCGCGCAGACCCAGCGCATCCTCCAGGAACACGCGGAGAACGCCGCCCGTCTCCAGGCCGAGCTGCACCAGGAGGCCGTGACCCGGCGCCAGCAGCTCGACCAGGAGCTGGGCGAGCGCCGGCAGACCGTCGAGTCGCACGTCAACGAGAACGTGGCGTGGGCCGAGCAGCTGCGCGCCCGCTCCGAGGCACAGGCCCGCCGGCTCGTCGAGGAGTCCCGCGCCGAGGCCGAGCAGGCGCTGGCCGCCGCCCGTGCCGAGGCCGAGCGGGTCGCCGCCGAGGCCCGCCAGCGGCTGGA
Source organism: Streptomyces sp. NPDC001100 (assembly GCF_053598575.1). Lineage (NCBI taxonomy): Bacteria > Bacillati > Actinomycetota > Actinomycetes > Kitasatosporales > Streptomycetaceae > Streptomyces > Streptomyces sp. NPDC001100. The sequence continues at coordinate 111,489 of NZ_JBSFKO010000021.1, read as the reverse complement.
GATGGACGCCGAGGCCGCCCGCTCGGAGGCCGAGGCACTGCTGCGGCGCGCCCGCACGGACGCCGAACGCCTGCTGAACGCCGCCTCCAGCCAGGCCCAGGAAGCCACCGACCACGCCGAGCAGCTGCGCAGCTCCACGGTCAACGAGTCGGATTCCGCCCGCCGCCAGGCCACCGAGCTGAGCCGGGCCGCCGAGCTGCGGATGGCCGAGGCCGAAACCTCACTGCGTGAAGCGCGCATGGAGGCCGAGAAGGTCCTCAGCGAGGCCAAGGAGGCCGCGGCCAAGGCCCTCGCGAGCGCCGAGTCGGCCAACGAACAGCGCACGCGCACGGCGAAGGAACAGGTCGCCCGGCTGGTCACCGAGGCCACCAAGGAGGCCGAGACCACCAAGGCGGACGCCGACCAGGTCGTCGCCGACGCCAAGGCCAAGGCCGAGAAGATCATCGCGGAGGCCGAGGAGAACGCCCGCAGCCTCACCGCCGAGGAGACCGCCTCCCAGCTCGCCAAGGCCGCCCGGACCGCCGAGGAAGTCCTCGACAAAGCCTCCGAGGACGCCAAGAACACCACGAAGGCCGCCGCCGAGGAGGCCGAGCGGATCCGCTCCGAGGCGGAGGCCGAGGCCGACCGGCTGCGCGCCCAGGCGCACGACATCGCCGAAGGCCTCAAGGGCGCGGCGAAGGACGACACCAAGGAGTACCGCGCCAAGACGGTCGAACTGCAGGAGGAGGCACGCCGGCTGCGCGGCGAGGCCGAGCAGCTGCGCGCCGACGCGGTCGGCGAGGGCGAGCGCATCCGCGCCGAGGCCCGCCGCGAGGCCGTCCAGCAGATCGAGGAGGCGGCCAAGACCGCCGAGGAGCTGCTCTCCAAGGCCCGGGCCGACGCCGACGAGCTGCGCCAGACCGCCACCACGGACAGCGAGAAGGTCCGCACCGAGGCCATCGAGCGCGCCACCACCCTGCGCCGGCAGGCCGAGGAGACCCTCGACCGCACCCGCAAGGAGGCCGAGCGCCACCGCGCGGAGGTCATCGAGCAGTCCGAGGGCATCAAGGCGGACGCCGAGCAGGCCGCGCGCGATCTGCGTGACGAGACCGAGCGGGCCATAGAGGCGCGCCGCGAGGAGGCCGCCGAGGGCCTGACGCGGCTGCACAACGAGGCCGAGGAGCGGCTCGCCGCGGCCGAACAGGCCCTGACCGACGCCCGCGAGGAGGCCGAGCGGATCCGCCGCGAGGCCGCCGAGGAGACGGAACGCCTGCGCGGCGAGGCCGCCGACCGCATCCGCTCCCTCCAGGCACAGGCCGAGGCGGAGGCCGACCGGCTGCGCAACGAGGCCGCCGCCGACGCGTCCGCCTCCCGTGCCGAGGGCGAGTCCATCGCCGTACGGCTGCGGTCCGAGGCGTCCGCCGAGGCCGAGCGGCTCAAGTCCGAGGCGCAGGACACCGCCGACCGGGTCCGCGCGGAGGCGCAGGCCGCCGCCGAGCGCCTCGCCATCGAGGCCTCGGAGACGCTGGCCGCCGCCCAGGAGGAGGCCGTACGGCGTCGCCGTGAGGCGGAGGAGCTGCTCGGGTCGGCCCGTGAGGAGGCCGGGCAGGAGCGCGAGCGGGCCCGGGAGCAGAGCGAGGAGCTGCTCGCCTCCGCCCGCAACCGGGTGGAGGAGGCGCAGGCCGAGGCTGTCCGGCTGGTCGAGGAGGCCGATCGGCGTGCCACCGAGATGGTGTCGGGCGCCGAGCAGCACGCCCAGCAGGTACGGGAGTCCGTCGCCGGGCTCCACGAGCAGGCGCAGGAGGAGATCCAGGGGCTGCGGTCGGCCGCCGAGCATGTCGCGGACCGGGTGCGGCGCGAGGCGCAGGAGGAGGCGGACCGGGTCCGCGCCGACGCCTACAGCGAGCGGGAGCGGGCCACCGAGGACGCCAACCGCATCCGCCGTGTAGCCGGCGAGGAGACCGACGCGGCCAAGGCGCTCGCGGAGCGCACGGTCGCGGAGGCGATCGCGGAGTCCGAGCGGATGCGTTCGGAGGCCGCCGAGCACCTCCAGCGGGGGCGCACGGAGGCGGCGGACGCGATCGCGCAGGCCGACCAGGACGCGGCGCGGGCCCGGGCGGACGCCCGCGAGGACGCCAACCGGATCCGTTCGGACGCGGCGACGCAGGCCGACACCCTCATCACCGAGGTGACGGCGGAGGCGGAGCGGCTCCAGACGGAGACGGCCAACGAGGCGGAGCGGGTGCGTTCGGAGGCCGTGGCCAAGGCCGAGAAGCTGATCTCGGACGCGACCGGGGACGCGGAGCGGCTGCGGGCCGAGGCCGCCGAGACGGTCGGGGCCGCGCAGCTGCACGCCGAGCGGACCCGGGCCGAGGCCGCGCGGCTGCGGGCGGACGCGGAGGCGGAGGCGGAGCGGGTCACCACGGCGGCGCGCGAGGAGTCCGAGCGGACGCTGGACGAGGCCCGCAAGGAGGCCAACAAGCGCCGGTCGGACGTGGCCGAGCAGGTCGACACGCTCATCACGGAGACCGCGGCGGAGGCCGACAAGCTTCTCAGCGAGGCGCAGCAGCAGGCGCAGAAGACCACGGCGGACGCCGAGGCGCAGGCCGACTCCATGGTGGGCGCGGCCCGCAAGGAGGCGGACCGGCTGGTGTCCGAGAGCACCGTCGAGGGCAACTCCCTGGTGGAGCAGGCCCGTACGGACGCGGACGAGCTGCTGGTCGGCGCGCGCCGGGACGCCACCGCCATAAGGGAGCGGGCCGAGGAGCTGCGGGACCGCATCACGAACGAGATCGAGAGTCTGCACGAGCGGGCCCGCCGTGAGTCGGCGGAGACGATGCGGTCGGCCGGCGACCGCTGCGACGCGCTCATCAAGGCGGCCGAGGAGCAGCTCGGCAAGGCGCAGCTGAAGGCCAAGGAGCTGGTCTCTGAGGCCAACTCCGAGGCGGGCAAGGTCCGTATCGCCGCGGTGAAGAAGGCGGAGGGTCTCCTCAAGGAGGCTGAGCAGAAGAAGGCCACGCTGATCCGTGAGGCCGAGGACCTGAAGGCGGAGGCGATCCGCGAGGCCCGGCGCACGGTGGAGGAGGGCAAGCGCGAACTCGACGTGCTGGTCCGCCGCCGCGAGGACATCAATGCCGAGATCTCCCGTGTCCAGGACGTCCTTGAGGCGTTGGAGTCTTTTGAGGCCCCGGCGGCGGCCAAGGACGGCGCGGTCAAGGCCGGCGCCGCCGCGGGCGCAACTCGTTCGGGTGGCAAGTCGGTTGAAGGCTAGCGAAGCTTAAGAACCTGCCGTGAGGTTCGGGCGTTCTGGTGCCTTTGTCCCGGTCTTTGGCAAGCGCTCGGACGGTTAGCCACTCAAAAGGGGTGTCATTCTCCAGATCAAACACGCATCCGCTCGATGACACACCGCTTCGGCCCCTAGGATTCCACCTATCACCTCACCGGTCTCATTCGACAGGAACCCCATGAGCGACACTTCCCCCTACGGCTTCGAGCTTGTGCGGCGTGGGTACGACCGCGCTCAGGTGGACGAACGCATCTCGAAGCTCGTCTCCGACCGTGACAGCGCTCTGGCTCGTATCACTGCTCTTGAAAAGCGCATCGAGGAGCTCCACCTCGAAACGCAGAACGCCCAGGCCCAGGTCAGCGACGCGGAGCCGTCGTACGCCGGTCTCGGCGCGCGGGTCGAGAAGATCCTCCGCCTCGCCGAGGAAGAGGCCAAGGATCTGCGCGAGGAGGCACGGCGCGCGGCCGAGCAGCACCGCGAACTCGCGGAGTCCGCTGCCCAGCAGGTCCGCAACGACGCAGAATCGTTCGCTGCGGAGCGCAAGGCCAAGGCGGAGGACGAGGGCGTCCGGATCGTCGAGAAGGCCAAGAGCGACGCCTCCCAGCTGCGCGGCGAGGCCCAGAAGGACGCCCAGTCGAAGCGCGAGGAGGCCGACGCCCTCTTCGAGGAGACCCGCGCCAAGGCCGCGCAGGCCGCCGCCGACTTCGAGACGAACCTCGCCAAGCGCCGCGAGCAGTCCGAGCGCGACCTGGCGTCGCGTCAGCAGAAGGCGGAGAAGCGCCTCGCGGAGATCGAGCACCGCGCGGAGCAGCTCCGGCTGGAGGCCGAGAAGCTGCGCACGGACGCCGAGCGCCGCGCCCGTCAGACGGTGGAGACGGCTCAGCGCCAGGCCGAGGACATCGTGGCCGACGCGAACGCCAAGGCCGACCGGATCCGTTCGGAGTCCGAGCGCGAGCTGGCCGCCCTCACCAACCGCCGCGACAGCATCAACGCTCAGCTGACGAACGTGCGCGAGATGCTCGCCACGCTCACCGGCGCCGCGGTGGCCGCCGCGAGCTCTCCGGTCGAGGACGAGCCGATCTCCCGTGGGGTTCCGGCTCAGCAGTCCCGGTAGTCACGCGGTAGTTCGTATGTGCGGCTGAGGCCCGCATTCCCCTCGGGGGGTGCGGGCCTCAGCCGTGTCCGGTCACCAGCGGCAGGTACACGTCGTCGACGATCTCCACGAGGGTGGCGTCGGCGACCGGTTCGCGGGAGATGACCATCTCGTAGCGCAGCAGCTGGGCGGGGACGGTGACGACCCGTCGGGGAAGGTCGGCGGTGGGGATCTCGCCGCGCTCGACGGCCCGCCGAAGCAGGGTCAGCAGGATGTCGTGCATGATCCCGAACACCTTCGGATCCAGGTCGGGCGCCTCGGCGAGCAGGCCCCGGACGACGTCGGGCCCGATCTCCCGCTGCCGCTCGACCATCAGCCGCAGTACGGCCAGCACGTCCGCCCGCAGCTCCCCGGTGTCGGGCAGCTGATCGGCGAGCAGGCCGGTGCGGTGGGGCATGGCGGCCTTGACGAGTTCGGCTCGGTTGGACCAGCGGCGGTAGAGGACCTGCTTGCCGGTCTTCGCGCGGGCCGCGACGCCCTCCATGGTGAGCCGGGCGTAGCCGACCTCGGCCAGCTCCTCCCATACGGCGTCCAGGATGTCGGCCTCCAGCGCGGCCCCGCGCCGCCGCGTCCGCTCTCCGGTCATCACCGGCACCTTCCGCTTAGGAGACCTTGCGTCTCTTATCGGGTCCATCCTATCGTGGGCCGAATAAGAGACGCATCGTCTCCAAAGGGGGAACCGTGTCGACCACCACCACCCGTCTCGACCCCGCCGTCCGCAAACTCGCCGGCATCCTCGTCCTGGGCGCGCTCGCCCCGCTCCTCGACAGCACGATCGTCTCCATCGCCCTGCACACCCTCGGCCACGACCTGAACGCCTCGACGGCGAGCCTGCAATGGGTGAGTACGGCGTACTTGCTGGCCCTCGCGACCGTCGTCCCGGTCTCCGGCTGGGCCGTGGAACGCTACGACTCCCGCCGCGTCTGGCTCGGCGCGCTGCTCCTCTTCCTCGCCGGATCCCTCCTCTGCGGGCTCGCCTGGAACATCGGCTCGCTCATCGCCTTCCGGATCCTCCAGGGCATCGGCGGAGGACTGCTGCTTCCGGTCCTCCAGACCCTGGTCATGCGCGCGGCCGGCGGACGCAGCCTCGGCCGCCTGATGGGGGCGATCACCCTGCCCGCCATGGTCGTACCGATCCTCGGCCCGGTCCTCGGCGGCCTGATCGTCGGTCACCTCAGCTGGCGCTGGATCTTCTACGTCAACCTGCCCGTCTGCCTCCTCGCCCTCGCCCTGGCCTGGCGCGGCGTCCCGAAGGACACCCCCCGCCCCGGCCACCGCCTGGACCTGACCGGCCTCCTGCTCCTCTCCCCCGGCCTCGCCACCCTGGTCTACGGCCTGTCCGAGACCGGCACGGCCCGCGCGACCGCGATCCCGGCCGGCGCCGTACTGATCGCCCTTTTCACCCGCCACGCACTCCGTGCCCGCGACCCCCTCGTAGACCTCCGCCTGTTCAAGAACCGCACCTTCGCCCTCTCCTCCCTCCTGACGTTCCTGAACGGGCTGGCCCTCTTCGGCGCGATGTTCCTGCTGCCCCTCTACTACCAGCAGGTGCGCGGCGCGGGCGTGATCGCGGCCGGGCTGCTGCTGGCACCGCAGGGCCTGGGCAGCCTGCTGGCCCGGGCCACCGGACCGCTCACCGACCGGCTCGGGCCGCGCCCTGTCGTCGTGGCGGGCATGCTGCTGTGCGCGCTGGGCACCCTCCCCTTCCTCTTCCCGCACCCCGGCGCCGTGCTGCTCGCCGTCGCCCTGGTCGTACGCGGTCTTGGGGTGAGCGCGGCCAACATGGCCGTCATGGTGGGCGCCTACCAGGGCCTCGACAGAGCCCGCATCCCGCACGCCAGCACCAGCATCCGGATCGTGCAGCAGCTGGGCGGCGGCGTCGGCACGGCCGTACTGGCGACGGTCCTCGCGCACGGGCACGGCGCCTCGGCCTTCTCGCACGCGTTCGCCTGGGCGACGGCGTTCACGGTTGTTGCCTGCGGCGTCGGACTCTGTTTGCCCGTTCGGGTGGCATCCGCCGAACTGCCGTCTTAGCGTGGCCGCATGATCGAGCTCTCGGGGCTGACCAAGCGGTACGGCGAGAAGGTGGCGGTGAACAACCTCACGTTCGCCGTCCGGCCCGGAATCGTCACGGGCTTCCTCGGCCCGAACGGCGCCGGCAAGTCGACGACCATGCGCATGATGCTCGGGCTCGACCGGCCGACCGCCGGTGACGTACGCATCGACGGCCAGCACTACGACCAGCTCAAGGACCCGCTGAAGTACATCGGCGCCCTCCTCGACGCCAAGGCCATGCACGGCGGGCGCAGCGCCTTCAACCATCTGCTGTGCCTGGCGCAGAGCAACGGCATCCCGAACAGCCGGGTGCACGAGGTGCTCGACACCGTCGGGCTGACGGCCGTGGCCAAGAAGAAGGCCAAGGGTTTCTCACTGGGCATGGGCCAGCGGCTCGGCATCGCGGGCGCGCTGCTGGGCGATCCGCGCATCCTCATGTTCGACGAGCCGGTCAACGGGCTCGACCCCGAGGGCATCCACTGGATCCGCAACCTGATGAAGTCCCTTGCCGCACAAGGCCGTACGGTCTTCGTCTCCTCGCACCTGATGAGCGAGATGGCGCTGACGGCCGATCACCTCGTCGTCATCGGCCAGGGCCGCCTCCTCGCGGACACCTCCATGGCCGACTTCATCCAGCAGAACTCGCGGTCCTACGTCCGGATCCGCACCCCGAACCGCGAGCGGCTGCTCGACGTGCTGCACCAGGCCGGGATCACCGTCGTCGAATCCGGCAACGGGACCCTGGAGGTGGACGGCGGCAAGTCCGAGCAGATCGGTGAGCTGGCGGCGCAGCACCAGCTCGTGCTGCACGAGCTGAGTCCCCAACAGGCCTCCCTGGAGGAGGCGTTCATGCAGTTGACCGCGGAGTCGGTGGAGTACCACGCGCATTCCGACGCACCCCCCTCGCTCCCCGTGGCACCTGCCGAGCAGCGGCAGGGCTGGGGCGACGGCTGGAAGAAGGACTGACATGGCGGCGACCCAGGTCATCCGGTCGGAGTGGACGAAGATCCGTTCCGTGGCATCGACGGTGTGGACACTGTCCCTCGCGCTGGTGGTGACGATCGGGCTCGGCATGCTGATCTCGGCGCTGTCGAAGAGCCAGTTCGACGACATGAGCGCCAAGGACAAGCTGTCCTTCGACCCGACCTTCATCAGCTTCGCCGGGATGAGTCTCGGGCAGCTCGCGATGATCGTGTTCGGGGTGCTCGTCGTGTCGAACGAGTACAGCACCGGCATGATCCGCACCTCCCTCGCGGCGGTCCCGCAGCGCGGCACCTTCCTGTTCGGCAAGATCGCGGTGGCCACCGGGCTCTGCCTCGTCGTCGGCCTGGTGACCAGCTTCGTCACCTTCTTCCTCGGCCAGGCGATGCTCGGCTCCCACAAGGCGGAGATCGGCGACTCCGGCGTGCTGCGCGCGGTGATCGGCGGCGGTCTCTACATGACCCTGATCGCGATGTTCTCGATGGGCGTCGCCTCGATGCTGCGCTCGCCGATGCTGTCGCTGGGCATCCTGATGCCGTTCTTCTTCCTGATCTCCAACATCCTCGGCAACGTCTCCGCGACGAAGAAGATCGGCCAGTACCTCCCCGACCAGGCCGGCAGCAAGATCATGCAGGTGGTCACCCCGGTGGACGACTCCGCACCGTACGGCCCCTGGGGCGGCTTCGGAATCATGGCGCTGTGGGTGGCCGCGGCACTGATCGGCGCGTACGTACTGCTGAAGCGACGGGACGCGTAGCCAGGGGCACGGCTACGGCCACGGCTTTACTTTCTCTTGAGCGGAACCGTCAGCGCCCCGATATCCTCCTAACCCTTACGGGGGCGTGTGCCCTGCTGTCCTGATCCTTTCGATGGGTGCGGAGCATGATCGAGGCTGTCGGCCTGACCAAGCACTACGGCGACAAGACCGCCGTGTACAACCTTTCCTTCCAGGTGCGGCCCGGTGCCGTCACCGGCTTCCTCGGGCCCAACGGCTCGGGCAAGTCGACGACGATGCGCATGATCCTCGGCCTGGACAACCCCACGTCGGGACAGGTGACGATCGGCGGCTTCCCCTACCGCAAACTGCCGAACGCCCCCAGACAGGTCGGAGCCCTGCTCGACGCCAAGGCCGTGCACGGCGGCCGGAGCGCCCGCAGCCATCTGCTGAGCCTGGCCCAGCTCTCGGGCATCCCGGCCCGGCGGGTGGACGAGGTCCTCGGGGTCGTGGGACTCCAGGACGTGGCGAGAAAGCGCTCCAAGGGCTTCTCCCTCGGCATGGGCCAGCGGCTCGGCATCGCCGCCGCGCTGCTCGGCGACCCGCAGGTGCTGCTCTTCGACGAACCGGTCAACGGCCTCGACCCCGAGGGCATCCTCTGGGTGCGGAACCTGATGAAGGCGCTCGCGGCGGAAGGCCGTACCGTCTTCGTCTCCTCGCACCTGATGAGCGAGATGGCGCTGACGGCGGACCACCTGATCGTGATCGGGCGCGGACAGCTGCTCTCGGACATGAGCGTGCGGGACTTCATCTCGGCCAACTCCGCCGACTTCGCGCGCGTGCGCACCCCGGACACCGAGCCGCAGCTGCGCGAGAAGCTGACCTCCGCGCTGACCGAGGCGGGCGGCCACGTACTGCCCGAGCAGGACGGCGGGCTGCGCGTCACGGGACTGCCGCTCCCCCGCATCAGCGACATCGCGCACGACACGGACGTACGACTGTGGGAGCTGTCCCCGCATCAGGCCTCGCTGGAGGAGGCGTACATGCGGATGACGCAGGGGGCCGTCGACTACCGCTCGACCATCGACCAGAAGGCCGGTCTGATGCAGCCGCTGCCGCCGGGCGCGCAGCCGCCGATGCCGGTGCCCGGGCAGGGCCAGCCGGGCTGGTACGCGCCGCCGTCTCCGGCACAGGGCGGGCAGCCGTTCGCGATGGGGCAGCCGCCGGCGAATCCTTACGGCGCCCCGAACCCGTATGCCGCTCCTGCGGCGCCCGGCGGGGCCGCGCCGGGGCCGTACGGGCCCCCGGCCCCCGTGGCCCCGCAGACGCCGCCACAGCCGCCCCAGACTCCGGCCCAGGACGCGCCGCAGGCCCCGGCCGCCGCTCCTGCTCCCGCTCCGGCGGCGGACGCGACCCCGCCCGCCCCGGCCGCTCCCACCGCCACCCCCGACCTGACCAAGCCCGAGGACGCCCGATGAGTACGCCCCAGCTTCCGATGCCGCCGGCAGCCGCGCCCAACTGGCAGGCGGCGAACGGTCCCTCGTACGGTGGGTACACCTCGCCGATCCCCGTGGTGCGCACGCATCTCGGGCACGCGCTGGCCTCCGAGTGGACGAAGATCAAGTCGGTGCGCTCGACGATCTGGACGCTCGGGGTGTTCGTGGTCCTGGTGCTCGGCATCGGGCTGCTCGCCGCCGTCGTGGTGAGCGACTCCTCGTCCGAGATGAACGGCGAGAACCCGCTCTCCCTGGGCTTCTTCGGACTGCTGCTCGGCCTCATGTGCATCATCACGCTCGGCGTGCTGACCACGGCCTCCGAGTACGGCACCGGCATGATCCGCACGACGATGACGGCGTGCCCGAGCCGGGCCCGCGTGCTCGCGGCGAAGGCCATCGTGTTCTTCGCGGTCGCCTTCGTGGTGACGCTGGTGGCCACGTCGTTCATCGCCTTCGTGGACGCCTCGCTGCTGAAGGACAACGGCGCCAAGGACCCGTCCGCCGGCGAGTGGCTGAAGGGGACCGTCGGGGTCTCCCTCTACGTCGCGCTGCTTGGGCTGCTCTCGCTGATCGTCGGCTCGATCATCCGGCACTCGGCGGGCGCGATCACCATCATGATCGGCGCCGTGCTGGCCCCGCTGGTGGTCGCCCTGTTCATGTTCTCGCAGTCCCTGGAGAACGTGCGGCAGGCGCTGTTCGAGTACTCGATCCCGAACCAGCTGAGCGTCTTCTACTCCAACTCCCTCAGCGAGTCGGGCCCTTCGGGCTGGGACCCGCTGTGGATCATCGTGGGGGTGACGGCCGTGGCGTTCGCGAGCGCCGTCGCACTGCTGGAGAAGCGGGACGTGTGACCAGTACCACTTACTAGAACTTCGGCGCGTTCCTGGACCGCTGCACCCGTGTGGTGCGGCGGTCCTTCGCGTTCCAGCACGCCTTGTGCCAGTGCCGTCGGTCGTCGACGCCCGAGTGCTCCGGCCAGGCCACGACATGCGGGACGCCGGAGGGAATCTGCTGGTCGCAGCCGGGGCAGCGGTACGTCTTGCCCTCCGCGCTGGCCCCGGCGACATGGCGCACGCTCCACTCCTCGCCCTGCCAGTGCTCCGTGGACTGCCAGCCGCCATAGCGGCCCGAACGGTCCCCGTCGGCACTCTGGCCGGGGAGACCGGACTCCTTGGGTCGGTTGCGACGCGGGGACACAGAACACCTCACGGGGCTATACAGGAGGCACGGGCTGTGTCCAGCCTACGTGCCCCACGCAGGGGTATGCGAAGGGCACCAACCCACACAAGTCCCCCTCAGGGCCGCACATTCTGCAGACAATCCGCAAATCTCTCCGCGAGGCCGTGTCCTAGGCACGTGTCGGACGGTTATGCCCGGTGGGGGAGCTCCGTGTCGGAGCCGAGGAAGCAGGAAGAACCATGCGCGTCGGAAGTTTTGTGTTGGCGGCCCAGTTCCCGGGGCAGGGCCAGGGGGAGGCGCTGCACCGCGCGGTCCGCTCGGTGGAGCTCGCCGAAGAAGCCGGTCTCGACACGGCCTGGCTGGCCGAGCACCACTTCGTGCCCTACGGCACCTGCCCGTCCGCAATCACCCTGGCCGCCTTACTGCTGGGCCGCACCCAGCGCATCCGCGTCGGCACCGCGGTCAGTGTGCTGCCCACCGTCCATCCGGTCGCCCTGGGCGAGCAGGCCGCGCTGCTGCACGTGACGAGCGGCGGGCGTTTCTCGCTGGGCGTGGGGCGCGGTGGGCCGTGGGTCGACCTGGAGGTCTTCGGCGCGGGTCTCGCCGCGTACGAACAGGGGTTCCCCGAATCACTGGATCTGCTGATGAGCTGGCTGCGCGAACCGTCGGTCGCCGGCACCGGTGACCGCTACGCGTTCCGTGAAGTCCCCGTCGTACCCAGGCCGTCGGAGGCACTGTCGGACGCGCCGGGCCCCGAGGTCGTCGTCGCCTGCACCTCGCCCACGAGCGTGCGGCTGGCGGCCGAGCGGGGCCTGCCGATGCTGCTCGGCATGCACGTCGGGGACGAGGAGAAGGCCGAGATGGTCGCCCTGTGGCGGCAGTTGGCGCGGGCGGCCGGACGGCCGGCGGAGGAGATCCGGGGCGCGGCCCATGTGTCGGCCGGGGTCTGCCAGATCGCGGACAGGCGTGCCGACGCCGTGGAAGCCCTCGTGAAGGCGATGCCGGGCTGGCTGAAGCAGGGGCTGGACGCCCATGTGACGGTGGACGACCGCGAACGCTCCATGCGCGACCCGCTGGCGTACACCGAGCTCCTCTGCGGACTGCACCCGGTGGGCACCCCGCGGCTGTGCGTCGACCGGCTCACGGCGACCTCGGAGCGGACCGGCATCTCCCGCTTCGCGCTGCTCGTCGAGGGCTCCGGGGACCTGGCGTCGACGGAGGAGAACGTACGGCGGCTGGGTGCCGAGGTGCTCCCACACCTCGGCTGAGCAACCTGCGGGGAGCTTGCCGCCCCAGTACAGAAAGCACCTCCCGCGTACGGAGCGGCAAGCAATGCGCATCACCTCGTCAGCAGTCCCTGAACTCCGGGGACTGGTTCAGCAGTTGACTGCGCACCGAGGTGAAGCGTGCCAGCGTGTCGTCGACCGAGCCGTCCAACGGGAACACCGCCACCCGGTGGCAGTTCTGGAAGGCCAGCCGCACACCGAAGTGCCGCTGCAGCGCGCCGCGTATCGCGTCACTCGCGAGCGCACGCAGCAACTGACCGCGTGCCTGCTCGTCCGGCGGCGGCGTCTGGTTGTCGGCGAACGCACCGCCGTCGACCTTCAGCTGAGCCACCAGGGAGCTGATCATCTCCCATGCGTAAGGCAGGGAGGTCCGGACGCAGTCGACGAATTCAGCTTCGTCGACCTCGCCTCGCTCGGCCTTTTCGAGTAGGGCCGGTGAGACGTCGAGCGACATGGGTTCTCCTCTCGCACCCCCAACACGCGGGGGTTGCCGGACAGATGAGGGAGTCCGCGATTACGAACACGCTGCGTACACGCCTCGCGACCTCCCGTTTATACGGTAGGCAACGGAAGGTGGGGGCACCAGGAGAATGCGTACATAGGGAACTCTCAATAGGCCCACAATCGGCCATGAATGAACAAGGGGCGTCAGGGGTCTTCCAGGGCGAATCGCGTACACCCGCGCCCGTCGAGTAGCGTTGCCGACCATGCGTCTCGTCATTGCCCGGTGTTCCGTGGACTACGCGGGCCGGCTCACCGCCCACCTCCCTTCCGCCCCCCGTCTGATCCTGGTGAAGGCGGACGGCAGCGTCTCGATCCACGCGGACGACCGGGCCTACAAGCCCCTCAACTGGATGTCGCCGCCCTGCACGCTGAAGGAGGGTTCCGGGGACGACGAGGGCGTCTGGACCGTCATCAACAAGGCGGGCGAGAAGCTCATCATCACGATGGAGGAGATCCTCCACGACTCCTCGCACGAACTCGGCGTGGACCCCGGCCTGATCAAGGACGGCGTGGAAGCGCACCTCCAGGAGTTGCTGGCCGACCGCATCGACACCCTCGGCGACGGCTACACGCTCATCCGCCGCGAGTACATGACGGCCATCGGACCGGTCGACATCCTGTGCCGGGACGGCGAGGGCCAGACCGTCGCGGTCGAGATCAAGCGGCGCGGCGAGATCGACGGGGTGGAGCAACTCACGCGCTACCTGGAGCTGTTGAACCGCGATCCGCATCTCGCCCCGGTGCGTGGCATCTTCGCCGCCCAGGAGATCAAACCGCAGGCCCGTGTCCTCGCCACCGACCGCGGCATCGGCTGCGCGGTCCTGGACTACGACGCCCTGCGCGGCATCGAGGACGACAAGCTCCGCCTGTTCTGACCGACACCGATTCCCCTACGACGAAAAGGGCCGGTTCCGATCATCGGAGCCGGCCCTTTCGGCGTCGCAGGGAGGGTCAGATCACGGTGCCCGAGGCGATGCCGCTCGCGGGGGCGGCCGAACTGGTGGTGTCGACGGGGGCACTTGAGGAGGCGATGCCGCTCGCCGAGGTTCCCGTGGACGGGGTGCTCGACGGCGTGGGCGTCGGCGTAGGTGTCACGGACTCGGAGGGAGTGCTCGACGGTGTCTGTGAAGGAGACGCCGAATGCGTCGGAGTCGAACTCGGCGAATGCGACGTGGACCTGGACGGTGTCGGCGACTTCGTCCCGCTCGTTCCGCTCGGCTTGTCCGAAGGCGTGCTGCTCGACGGCGGTGTCGGGTCGTCCGATGTGCCGTAGGTGCCGTCGGGGCCCGGGTCGGTCGGGCTGCTGGTGGCCGTGCCGGTGCCGCTGTTGTCGCCCTTCTTCGCCGGGTCGGCGCCGAGGCTGTCGTCGGAGTTGCCCTGGCTGGCGGACGGGTTGGGGGCGACCTTGTCGGACGGGTTGTCGGCGTTGTTGTTGGACGTGGCGCCGAGGGTCACGACGGTGCCGAGGACGGCGGCGAGCAGTGCGCCCGCGCCGGCCGCGACGAGGTTGCGCCGGGCGTAGCCGCGCAGGCCGCCGCGTGCCTTGTTGTGGGGCGTGGGGCTGCCGGACGAGGCCTGGTGGGCGACGAGGGTGTAGGTGTCGCCCGGGGGCTGGAGCGGCGGGAAGGGCGTCGGTGTCCCGCCGGGCGGCGAGGCGGACTCCTCGTAGCGGGCGTCGGGTACTTCCTCGCCGGCCGCGGCGCCGAGGCCGATCGTGAGGCCGGAGCGGTCGGCGACCAGGGCGAGGGCGCGCCGGCCCGCGACGGTGCCGCGCTTGTCGGCGGCGGTGTCGCGCAGGCCGATGGAGGACTCCAGTTCGGCCCGGGCCTGGTCGAGGTCGCCCTCGCAGAGCGCGAGGACCCCCAACTCGTGCTGGAAGTAGGCCTGTTCGCTCGCTTTGCCGGCGAGCTGGGCGGCCTCGGCCCCGGAGCGCAGCGCGCGTTCCCAGGCGCTCCAGTGGAGTCCCGCGGCGAAGGCGGGGGCCGCCGTGCGGGCGAGTTCCACGGTGGCGCTCTCCTCGCCCTCGCCGGGCGGGGTGGTCGCCGGTACGAGGACGGTGAGGGCGGCGAGCAGCGCGTCCGCCTCGGCGCAGACCCGCTGGGGGGTGACCGAGGGGTGTCCGGCCCACCAGGAGTAGTGCAGCCCGGCGATGAGGGCACTGGCCTCGATCTCGTCGCCGTATCCGGCGGCCTCCAGCTGGGTCTGGACCCCGGCGGCGAGCCGGTAGCGGGAGCCGACCGGGGAGACCAGTCCGCAGGCCGCGAGTTCGCCGAGGGCGGCGTCCGCGTGGGTGTCGCCGACGAGTGCGGGCAGATGGGCCTGGTGCGGCACCTCGCCGCCGAGCGCGACGGCGAAGCGCAGGGTGGCGCGGGCCGAGGCGCTGAGCCGGGAGGCGAGCAGCGGTGCGGGCGCGGCGGCCTCGCCGAGGGACGGCAGGGGTACGGCGTCGTCCTCGTCGGAGTCGAGGGCCGTGAGGGGGGGCGCGTCGGCCGGGACCATGTCCTGGAAGACGCCGAACTCCTCCACGGCGCTGGTGCCGATGCGCAGTTCGTCGCGCTGCCGGAGCAGGGCGCCGGCCTGGACGAAGCGCAGGGGCAGGCCCTCGGACTCGAAGTAGAGGTCGCCCGCCCAGTTCGCCTCCTCCTCGGTGAGGACGCGGCCCACGGCGTGCTCCAGGACCTCCACGGCACCGGCCCGCTGCAGGCCGCCGAGGAAGACCTCCTCGATGACGGAGTCGGCGGCCGGTGCGGGGATCTCGGGGGTCGCGGCGACCAGGAAGGCGCACTCGGGGGTCGCGTCGAGGAGCTCCTCCAGGGCGGCGCCGCCGAACTCGATGTCGTCGAGGACGACGACCGCGCCGATCTCCCGCACCAGGGCGAGCAGTTCGTCCCGGGCGGGCCGGTGCAGGGGGGCGTCGTAGACGGCGTAGAAGAGGTCGTGGAGGAGGTCGGTGGCGGTGCGGTGGAAGCCGGTGAGACGGATCACGCCGTCGGGGGCGAGGTCGAGGCAGTCCTCGGCGACGAGGTCGAGGAGGCTGGTGCGACCCGAACCCGAGGGGCCGGTGAGGCGTACGGAGCGGCCGCGGGCGAGCAGCCGTACGAGACGCTCGCGCTCCTCCTGGCGTTCCAGGAGCGGGAGTGCGGGCCGGTTGAGGCCGGGCGGGACGGGCGGTTTGGCCGCGCGGGCGGCCTCGGCGCGCTCGGCGGCGGTGAACTTGGCGGGCCGGCCGGGCCGCCGGCCGGGCGGGCAGGCCTCGATCTCGCTGCCGTCGACGGGGTTGACGGTGAGCAGGAAGTCACCGGTGACCAGCTGCACGGTGCGGGCGAGCGCGGGTGTGTGCTGGCCGAAGTCGGGTGTGAGGGTTTCCCGGGGCGGGCGCTGGCGCGACGACGTGTCGTCGCCGTCCTGGCCGTACTCCTCGGGTTCCCGGTTGATCGGGTCCATAGGTCCAAGCCCCCCAAAAGCGTCGTGTGCGGGTCGACAGGACCCAGGCCCCTCCCGGCCTTGCTGCACACCGCGCTGTCGCTTCTGGTCCGGGCCCGCTCGAAGGGTTGTCACACAGCGGGCGACCGAACCCTAAACCTTCGCACAGTATCTACGACAGCCCGGGGTACCGCGCCGTCCGAGACGTCACAGTCTCATGAGGATTGTGCGCGTCCGGTGTTTCGCTGGCGCCCGACCGGGCCCCTTTGAAAAAGTGTGTCACTTTCGATGGAAGTGACACACTTTCAAAACTGGTCACACCCGGGGCAGGCACTCCGCCCCGATGCCGCCCTCGATCGCGAGGATGCGGTGCAGCCGGGTGGCCACGAGCAGGCGCTGCATCTGCGGCGGTACGTCGCGCAGCACCAGGCGCCGGCCGCAGCGGCCGGCCCGTCGATGGGCTCCCATGATGACGCCGAGGCCGGTGGCGTCCCAGGAGTCGAGCTCGGACAGGTCCAGCACCAGATCGCCGACACCGTCGTCGACGGCCGAGTGCAGGACCGTACGGGCGTCCGCCGCGCTGCGGACGTCGAGGCGGCCCCCGACGACCAGCTCGGCGTGGTCGCCCCTGATGTACATATGCGCTCCCCGTGAGTGCGGTGGCGTACTCCGTGATGTGGGTGATGCAACCTCTGACTGTGTGAAGTGCCGAGAGGTTGCCGTCTGTGAGCGAACCGATACCGAATTCACCCCTGGGTGTGATGCCACAGGGGCGTGTGCGGTTTCAGTGCTTGTAGAAGCCCTGCCCGCTCTTGCGGCCGATGTCACCGGCGTCCACCATTCGGCGCATCAGCTCCGGCGGGGCGAACTTCTCGTCCTGTGACTCGGTGTAGATGTTGCTCGTCGCGTGCAGCAGGATGTCGACGCCGGTGAGGTCCGCGGTGGCCAGCGGGCCCATCGCGTGACCGAAGCCCAGCTTGCAGGCGAGGTCGATGTCCTCGGCGGTGGCGACGCCCGACTCGTACAGCTTCGCCGCCTCGACGACGAGCGCCGAGATGAGACGGGTCGTCACGAAGCCGGCCACGTCACGGTTGACGACGATGCAGGTCTTGCCGACGGATTCGGCGAACTCCCGGGCGGTGGCGAGGGTTTCGTCGCTCGTCTTGTAGCCGCGCACGAGTTCGCACAGCTGCATCATCGGCACCGGCGAGAAGAAGTGCGTGCCCACGACGCGCTCCGGACGCTCCGTCACGGCCGCGATCTTCGTGATCGGGATGGCGGAGGTGTTGGAGGCGAGGACGGCGTCCTCGCGCACGATCTTGTCCAGCGCGCGGAAGATCTCGTGCTTGACTTCGAGCTTCTCGAAGACGGCCTCGACGACGATGTCCGCGTCGCCGACCGCGTCGAGATCGGTGGTCGCCGTGATCCGTCCCAGGGCCGCGTCGGCGTCGTGCGCCTCCAGCTTCCCCTTGCTCACGAACTTGTCGTACGAGGCCTTGATGCCGTCGGTGCCACGCTTCAGGGCCTCGTCGGTGACATCGCGCAGGACGACGTCCCAGCCCGCCTGCGCGGAGACCTGGGCGATACCGGAACCCATGAGTCCGGCGCCGATGACGGCAAGCTTGCGTGCCACTGTGCGACTCCCCTTTGAAACGCTTACAGCGTGTATCCGTATGCCTCTCGGCGGACACTAGCGAAGGTGCGGCGCTGTGTGACCGGTTAGTAACGCGCGTCACGTCTCATCTGACGGACATCACACCGGCGCGGGTCATTAGACCGCCCGTACGGCGTAGTTGAGGACCTTCTCGCTCAAGAGGTCCTCCATGTCGTCGAGCAGACCGAGCGCTTCACGGGAGACCTCGGCGGGCGGCCGGGCGGCGGCCATCCCGCTCCGGACGAAGTCCGTGAGGGTCTCGTGGAGCCAGGTGAGCTGGCCGGCCATCAGGTTCGGGGCGGGGTCGCCGGCAGGCGCTCCGGTCTCCTCACGGAGCGTGGCCTCCAGTTGGTCGCGGATCTCGTAGCGGGTGGCGAGGAGCCGCAGCCGGAGAGTCGGCGCGGCCTCGACGACCGCCATGAACCGGTCGAACCCGGGCATCAGGCCCACCCGCGGCGACACGGCCTCCAACTCCGCGCGCAGTTCACGCAGAACGGCCGCGGCGGCGGACTCGCCGACGTCCCGGGCCCGGACCCAGCGGGCGAGCCGACCCCGCATGTCGTCGGCGCGGTCGAGGAGCAGATCCTCCTTGGTGGAGAAGTAGTTGTAGACGGTGTTCACGGAGATGTCCGCCGCGTCGGCGACCTCCGCCACGGTCACGGCGTCGAACCCGCGCTCCAGGAACAGGCCGGTGGCGACATCCGAGATGTACTGCCTGGTCTGCCTGGTCTGCCGTTTCTTCCGCTCCCTGAGCCCCTCAGCCCGAAGCGCGGTCCCGTGGAGGCGGTGCGCGGTGTCGACCTCACCGTCCGCCCCGGCGAGATCCTCGGCTTCCTGGGCCCGAACGGCGCCGGCAAGACCACGACCCTGCGCATGCTGACGACCCTGCTGGCACCCACCGGGGGCGCGGCCACCGTCGCGGGCTGCGAGCTCGCCACCGACCCGGCCGGGGTACGGCGGGCGTGCGGCTACGTCGCCCAGGCCGGCGGCGTCGACCCGCAGATCACCGTCCGGGAGGAACTGGTCACCCAGGGCCGCCTGTACCGGCTGCCGAAGCCCCGGGCGGCCGAGCGCGCCGAGGAGTTGGCGCACGACCTGGGCATCGCGGACCTCCTGGACCGCAGGACCTTCGCGCTCTCCGGCAGCCAGCGACGCCGCCTGGACATCGCGCTGGCCCTGCCCCACCGCCCGAAGGTCCTGTTCCTCGACGAGCCGACCACCGGCCTCGACCCCGCCGGCCGCGCCGGACTCTGGGACCTGATCCGGCGGCTGCGCGACGAGCACGGCACCACCGTCTTCCTGACCACCCACTACCTCGACGAGGCGGACGTCTTCTCCGACCGGCTGGTGATCGTCAACAAGGGCGTGGTCGTGGTCGAGGGCACACCGAGCGCGCTCAAACTGCGGCACGGCGGCTCGATCGACGCGAGCCTCCAGGACACGTTCCTGGCGATCACCGGACGCGGGCCGGCCCCGACGGACGCCACCCCCGTGGCCGTACAGGACGTGCGCGAGATGCTTCTCCACGACACCGCGATCATCTACAGCCGCTACCTCCGCCAGTCCCTCCGTTCCCCCTTCGCGCTGCTCTTCGGGATGCTGGTGCCGCTCCTCCATCCCCTCTTTTTCGGACCGCTGCTGACACACCTGCCGCTGCGCAGCCAGGGCAGTTCGTGGCAGACGCTCGGCCCCGGTGTACTGCTCCAACTCGGGCTGTTCGGCTCGGCATTCGCCGGTTTCTCGGTGATCATCGAGAAGAACCAGGGCGTGGTGGAGCGGATGCTGGTCACGCCGGTGAGCCGGCTGGCGCTGCTGCTCGGCCGGGTACTGCGCGACGCCACCGTCTTCGGCTGCCAGGCGCTCCTGCTGGTCGGGGCGGCGGTCGCGCTGGGCCTGCGCGCCCCGCTGCCCGGCATCCTGATCGGCTTCGCGTTCGTGGCCCTGCTGACGGTGTCGCTCGGGTCGCTGTCGTACGACACCGCGATGAAGGTGGCCACACCCCAGGAGTTCGGACCGCTCGTCAACGCGACGACGATGCCGTCCATGCTGCTGTCCGGCCTGATCCTCCCGATGACCCTCGCCCCGGGCTGGCTGGACATCCTCTCGCACCTCATGCCGTTCCGCTATCTGGCGGACGCGGTCCGGGACGCCTACGTCGGCGCGTACACGACGGCACACATGCTCTACGGCGTCCTGGTGGCGCTCGGCTTCGCGGCGGTCGCCGTGACGGTGGGCACACGCGTGTTCCGCACCGCCGGGTCGTAACTACGCTGGCCGCATGGTCAATCTGACGCGCATCTACACCAGGACCGGCGACCAGGGCACCACCGCCCTCGGCGACATGAGCCGGGTCGCCAAGACCGACGTCCGGATCTCCGCGTACGCCGACGCCAACGAGGCGAACGCGGCGATCGGCACGGCGATCGCGCTGGGCGGCCTCGACGAGGAGATCGTCAAGGTGCTCACCCGCGTCCAGAACGACCTGTTCGACGTGGGCGCGGACCTCTCCACACCGGTCGTGGAGAACCCGCAGTTCCCGCCGCTGCGGGTCGAGCAGTTCTACATCGACAAGCTGGAGGCGGACTGCGACCACTTCAACGAGCGGCTGGAGAAACTCCGCTCCTTCATCCTCCCCGGCGGCACACCGGGCGCGGCCCTCCTCCACCAGGCGTGCACGGTCGTACGACGCGCCGAGCGCTCGACGTGGGCGGCGCTGGAGACCCACGCCGAGGTCATGAACCCACTGACGGCGACCTACCTCAACCGGCTGTCGGACCTGCTGTTCATCCTGGCCCGGACTGCCAACAAGGGCGTGGGCGACGTGTTGTGGGTCCCCGGCGGGGAGCGCTGACTCCGGGCGCCTCTTCGCCCGGACCACAGAGGCCGGCGCGACCAGGACCGTGCGCAGCCGCGGCCGGCCCTCTCGTTGTGCGGGCCGGCCTGCTCATCGGCACCGTCGCGCTCGTCGCGGACACCGTGACACGCCGGATCGTCGCCGAGTTCGCCGCGCGGCCCGAACCCCGCGCGGGGGCCGACCCCACCGTCCTCGACACCGTCACCCGGCGCGAGCGCGAGGTGTTGGCGTGCCTCGGCGAGGGAATGTCCAACGCGGGGATCGCGGACCGGCTCGACATGGCCGAGGCGACGACGAAGACGCACGTCAGCCGCCTGCCGGCGAAGCTGGAGCTGCGCAGCCGGGTCCAAGCGGCCGTACTGGCGCGTGAGTTGGGGTTTGACACACCCGCGCCGAAGTGGTCCAGACCTATTGACCCGTGGTCCAGACCTTTCTATTCTCACGGCACCGTGGGCGCGAAGGCTCAGTCGCGCCCCCACACCCCCGACATCCCTGAGGAGGCGCTCAATGCGCTTCAGAACCAGAGCAGTTGCCGGGTTCGTGACCCTGCTGCTTCCGCTCGCCGCTCTCGTCGGTCTGGCGGCCCCCGCCCAGGCCGCGTCGACCGCGACCGCCACGTTCACCAAGTCCAGCGACTGGGGCACCGGCTTCGGCGGTCAGTGGACCGTCAAGAACACCGGTACCAGCGCGATCACTTCATGGACGGTCGAGTGGGACTTCCCCTCCGGCACGTCCGTCACCTCGGCCTGGGACGCGGACGTCACCAACTCCGGCAACCACTGGACCGCGAAGAACAAGTCGTACAACGGCACCATCGCCGCGGGCGCCTCCGTCTCCTTCGGCTTCAACGGCGCCGGCTCCGGCTCGCCCTCCAACTGTCTGCTGAACGGCGGCAGTTGTGACGGCGGCACCACCGTCCCCGGTGACGCGGCCCCCTCCGCGCCCGGCACCCCCACCGCCTCCTCCATCACCGACACCTCGGTGAACCTCTCCTGGTCGGCCGCCACCGACGACAAGGGCATCAAGAACTACGACGTGCTGCGCGACGGCACCAAGGTCGCCACGGTGACGACCACGTCGTACACGAACACCGGCCTGACCGCGGGCACCGACTACTCCTACACCGTGCAGGCCCGGGACACCGCCGACCAGACCGGACCGGTCAGCGGCGCGGTCGCCGTGCACACCACGGGCGGTACGACCACTCCCCCGACCACCGGCAGCAAGGTCAAGCTCGGGTACCTCACCGAGTGGGGCACCTACACCCGCAACTACCAGGTCAAGAACCTGGTGACCTCGGGCTCGGCGTCGAAGATCACGCACATCAACTACGCGTTCGGCAACGTGACGAACGGGCAGTGCGCGATCGGTGACGCCTACGCCGACTACCAGAAGACGTTCACCGCCGACCAGTCGGTCAGCGGCGTCGCCGACACCTGGGACCAGCCGCTGGCCGGCAACTTCAACCAGCTGCGCGAGCTGAAGGCCAAGTACCCGAACATCAAGATCCTGTGGTCCTTCGGCGGCTGGACCTGGTCCGGCGGCTTCGCGCAGGCCGCGGCCAACCCGACCGCGTTCGCGAACTCCTGCTACAACCTGGTCGAGGACCCGCGCTGGGCCGACGTCTTCGACGGCATCGACATCGACTGGGAGTACCCGAACGCCTGCGGTCTCACCTGCGACACCAGCGGCGCCGCGGCCTACAAGAACCTGATGCAGGCCCTGCGCGCCAAGTTCGGCTCCAGCAACCTGGTCACCGCCGCCACCACGGCGGACGGCACCTCCGGCGGCAAGATCGACGCCGCCGACTACGCGGGCGCGGCCCAGTACGTCGACTGGTACAACGTGATGACGTACGACTTCTTCGGCGCCTTCAACGCGACCGGCCCCACCGCCCCGCACTCCCCGCTCACCACCTACAGCGGCATCCCGACGCCGGGCTTCACCACGGCCGACGCGATCGCCAAGTTCAAGTCGAAGGGCGTCGCCGCGAGCAAGCTGCTCATCGGCATCGGCTTCTACGGCAGAGGCTGGACCGGCGTCACCCAGGACGCCCCCGGCGGCACGGCCACCGGCCCGGCGCCCGGCACCTACGAACAGGGCATCGAGGACTACAAGGTCCTCAAGACGTCCTGCCCGGTCACCGGCACCATCGCGGGCACCGCGTACGCCCACTGCGGCACCAACTGGTGGTCCTACGACACCCCGAGCACGATCGCCGGAAAGATGAGCTGGGCCAAGACCCAGGGTCTGGGCGGCGCGTTCTTCTGGGACTTCAGCGGCGACACCAGCAACGGTGAGCTGGTGAGCGCCATCAACAGCGGGCTGAGCTGATCCCCACGCTGCTCAGCGTCCGTGCCGCGGACAGGCCTCACGGGTCTGTCCGCGGTGCGCTGCGTACGGCGCGTTGTCCGTGACGCGCGCCCCCGGCGTGCACCCCGGAGGGCCCTTCGGCCCTGGGCGAAGGCCGGTTGGCGCCGATAGGGAGCCGCTGACCTGGGGCATCTTGGTCCTACGACAGCAAGCGGAACACCGCACCACGGGGGAAACCATGAAGCGCAGGACCACCACGTCCCGCACCAGCAAGAGGTCCGTCCACTCCTGGGCCGCGCCGACCGGCGCCCTTGCCACAGCAATAGCCGCCGCGCTCATGTCCGCCTGTCCGGTGGACGTCACCGTGACACTCGGCTCCGCGCCCCACGCGGTGGTCGTCAGTCAGGCCGACGTAGCCAACCCGGTGTGCGAGGTCAGGCCACGTTGACGCGCTGGCCGGGCGGTGCCGCCTCCAGCCAGGCGAGGAAACCGGTCAACGCGTCCTCGCTCATGGCGAGTTCGAGCCGGGTACCCCGGTGCAGGCAGGTCAGGACGACGGCGTCGGAGAGCAGCGCCAGCTCCTCCTCGCCCTCGGGGAGACGGCGGCCGGCCACCTCGATCGCCGAGCGTTCCAGGGTGCGGCGCGGGCGGTAGGCGTAGGAGAAGACGCGGTACCACTCGATGCGGTCGCCGTTGTAGCGGGCGACGCCGTAGCTCCAGCCCTTGCCGTTGGTGTCGGGTTTCTCCGGGACGTCCCAGCGGAGCGAACAGTCGAAGGTGCCGCCGGAGCGCTGGATGAGTCTGCGGCGCAGGCCGAAGACGAACAGCCCCACCACCACAAGGGCGACAACAATTCCGCACACAGTCAGAGCGAGGACCATCGACACCGACCTCCTCGTCTCCTAGGCAAAACAGGTAACGGAACGGAAAAAACACCCACATTCGCCTCAGCCGCGGCTGGGGCCGGATTCCTCCGGTCCCAGCCGCGGCTGAGTCACGTCATCGCGTCAGAGCTGGGTTCAGCGCGTCTCCACCGCACGCAGACGGACGTCCGCGCGGCGCTCGGCGGACTCGTCGCCCTCCGCCTTCGCGCGCTCCAGCTCCCGCTCCACGCGCTGGACGTCGATCTCGTCCGACAGCTCGGCGATCTCGGCGAGCAGCGACAGCTTGTTGTCCGCGAACGAGATGAAACCGCCGTGCACCGCGGCGACGACCGTTCCACCATCGCTCGTACGAATGGTCACCGGGCCCGACTCCAGCACACCGAGCAGCGGCTGGTGACCGGGCATGACGCCGATGTCGCCGGACGTGGTGCGCGCGACGACCAGGGTGGCCTCGCCGGACCAGACCTGGCGGTCCGCGGCGACGAGCTCGACATGCAGCTCAGCAGCCAAGGTGGGCTCCTCGGGTCACCACCCGGCGGTCGTGCCGGGTGTTGGGTCAATTCTAATGGGCGTGGAAGAGGGGGTGGGACACGCCCCACCCCCTCAGGTGAAGCACGGGGTCAGGAGACGCCCAGCTCCTTCGCGTTGGCCTTCAGGTCCTCGATACCGCCGCAGAGGAAGAACGCCTGCTCCGGGAAGTGGTCGTACTCGCCGTCGATGATCGAGTTGAACGCGGTGATCGACTCGTCCAGCGGGACGTCCGACCCGTCGACGCCGGTGAACTGCTTGGCGACGTGGGTGTTCTGGGACAGGAAGCGCTCGACGCGACGGGCACGGTGGACGGTGAGCTTGTCCTCCTCGCCCAGCTCGTCGATACCGAGGATCGCGATGATGTCCTGAAGGTCCTTGTACTTCTGCAGGACCGTCTTGACGCGCATCGCGGTGTTGTAGTGGTCCGCCGCGATGTAGCGGGGGTCCAGGATGCGGGACGTGGAGTCCAGCGGGTCCACGGCCGGGTAGATGCCCTTCTCGGAGATCGGACGGGAGAGAACCGTCGTCGCGTCGAGGTGGGCGAAGGTGGTGGCCGGGGCCGGGTCGGTCAGGTCGTCCGCGGGGACGTAGATCGCCTGCATCGAGGTGATCGAGTGACCGCGGGTCGAGGTGATGCGCTCCTGGAGGAGACCCATCTCGTCGGCCAGGTTCGGCTGGTAGCCCACCGCGGAGGGCATACGGCCGAGCAGGGTCGAGACCTCGGAACCGGCCTGCGTGAAGCGGAAGATGTTGTCGATGAAGAACAGCACGTCCTGGTTCTGCACATCGCGGAAGTACTCCGCCATGGTCAGACCGGCCAGGGCCACGCGCAGACGGGTGCCCGGGGGCTCGTCCATCTGGCCGAAGACGAGCGCCGTCTTGTCGATGACGCCCGAGTCGGCCATCTCCTCGATGAGGTCGTTGCCCTCACGGGTGCGCTCGCCGACACCGGCGAACACGGAGACACCGTCGTGGTTGTTGGCGACGCGGTAGATCATCTCCTGGATGAGCACCGTCTTGCCGACGCCGGCACCGCCGAACAGGCCGATCTTGCCGCCCTTGACGTACGGGGTCAGCAGGTCGATGACCTTGACGCCGGTCTCGAACATCTCGGTCTTCGACTCGAGCTCGTCGAAGCGCGGGGCCTTGCGGTGGATGGACCAGCGCTCACCCGTGTACTTCTCGTCGCTGTTCAGCACCTCGCCGAGGGTGTTGAACACCTTGCCCTTGGTGAAGTCGCCGACCGGGACGGTGATGCCGTCGCCGGTGTCGGTGACCGGGGCCTGGCGGACCAGACCGTCGGTGGGCTGCATCGAGATCGTGCGGACCAGGCCGTCACCCAGGTGCTGGGCGACCTCCAGGGTCAGTGTCTTCTTCGCACCGTCCAGGGCCGGGTCGGCCACCTCGACGTGCAGAGCGTTGTAGATCTCCGGCATCGCGTCGACGGGGAACTCCACGTCGACGACCGGGCCGATGACCCGGGCGACGCGGCCCGTGGCAACGGCCGTCTCAACTGTCGTCGTCATTACTTGTCACTCCCCGCGGTCGCGTCGGCCAGGGCTGCGGAGCCACCGACGATCTCGCTGATTTCCTGGGTGATTTCGGCCTGGCGGGCCGCGTTGGCAAGACGGGAGAGCGTGGTGATCAGGTCTCCCGCGTTGTCGGTCGCCGACTTCATCGCGCGGCGGGTGGCGGCGTGCTTGGAGGCAGCCGACTGGAGCAGCGCGTTGTAGATACGGCTCTCGACGTACCGCGGCAGGAGGGCGTCCAGGACGTCCTCCGCCGACGGCTCGAAGTCGTACAGCGGAAGGATCTCGCCCTGGGGCGTCGCCTCTTCCGCGACCTCTTCGAGGCTGAGGGGCAGCAGCCGGCTGTCGACCGGCGTCTGCGTCATCATCGAGATGAACTCGGTGTAGACGATGTGGAGTTCGTCCACGCCGCCCTCGGCCGTGTCCTTCTCGATGGCCTCGATGAGCGGACCCGCGACCTGCTTCGCGTCCGCGTAGGAGGGCTCGTCGGTGAAGCCCGTCCACTGCTCCGAGATCTTGCGCTCACGGAAGTTGTAGTGGGCGACACCGCGGCGGCCGACGATGTACGTGTCGACCTCCTTGCCCTCGGCCTCAAGACGCGCGGTCAGCTGCTCCGCGGCCTTGATGGCGTTGGCGTTGAAGGCGCCGGCCAGACCGCGGTCGCTCGTGAGGAGCAGCACAGCGGAACGGGTCGGCGTCTCGGCCTCGGTGGTCAGCGGGTGCCTGGTGTTCGAACCCGTGCCGACCGCCGTGACCGCGCGCGTCAGTTCCTTCGCGTACGGCGTCGAGGCCTGCACCTTGCGGTGCGCCTTGACGACGCGCGAGGCGGCGATCATCTCCATCGCCTTGGTGATCTTCTTGGTCGCGGTGACGGATCGGATGCGACGCTTGTAGACCCGGAGCTGGGCTCCCATGAGTCAGGTCCCTTCCTTACGTCACTTGGCCGCGGCCGGGGCGTCCTCGCCGAGGAGCTTGCCGTCCGAGGTCTCGAACTGCTTCTTGAACTCGGCGATCGCGTCCGCGGCGGCGGTCAGGGTGTCGTCGGACATCTTGCCGCCCTCCTTGATGGAGGTCATGAGGCCCTGCTCCTTGCGGTGCAGGTACTCCAGGAGCTCCTTCTCGAAGCGGCGGATGTCCTCGACCGGTACGTCGTCCATCTTGCCGGTGGTCGCGGACCACACGGAGACGACCTGGTCCTCGGTGGGCATCGGCTGGTACTGCGGCTGCTTGAGCAGCTCGACCAGCCGCTGACCGCGCTCCAGCTGGGCCTTCGACGCGGCGTCCAGGTCGGAACCGAAGGCGGCGAACGCCTCCAGCTCGCGGTACTGGGCGAGGTCGAGGCGCAGTCGGCCGGAGACCTGCTTCATCGCCTTGTGCTGCGCGCTGCCACCGACTCGGGAGACGGAGATACCGACGTTCAGCGCGGGGCGCTGACCGGCGTTGAAGAGGTCCGACTCCAGGAAGCACTGGCCGTCGGTGATGGAGATGACGTTGGTCGGGATGAACGCCGAGACGTCGTTGGCCTTGGTCTCGACGATCGGCAGACCGGTCATCGAGCCCTTGCCCATCTCGTCGGAGAGCTTCGCGCAGCGCTCCAGGAGACGGGAGTGCAGGTAGAAGACGTCACCGGGGTAGGCCTCGCGGCCCGGCGGACGGCGCAGCAGGAGGGAGACGGCGCGGTAGGCGTCGGCCTGCTTGGAGAGGTCGTCGAAGATGATGAGGACGTGCTTGCCGTCGTACATCCAGTGCTGGCCGATGGCCGAACCGGTGTACGGCGCCAGGTACTTGAAGCCGGCCGGGTCGGACGCCGGGGCGGCGACGATGGTCGTGTACTCCAGGGCGCCGGCCTCTTCGAGCGCACCACGCACGGAGGCGATGGTGGAGCCCTTCTGGCCGATGGCGACGTAGATGCAGCGGACCTGCTTGTTCACGTCGCCCGAGCGCCAGTTGTCGCGCTGGTTGATGATCGTGTCGACGGCCAGGGCGGTCTTGCCGGTCTGGCGGTCGCCGATGATCAGCTGACGCTGGCCGCGGCCGATCGGGGTCATCGCGTCGACGGCCTTGTAGCCGGTCTCCATCGGCTCGTGCACCGACTTGCGGACCATGACGCCCGGGGCCTGCAGCTCCAGCGCGCGGCGACCGGTGGTCTCGATCTCGCCGAGGCCGTCGATCGGGTTGCCGAGCGGGTCGACGACACGGCCGAGGTAGCCCTCGCCGACGGCGACGGACAGGACCTCTCCGGTGCGGGTGACCGGCTGACCCTCCTCGACACCGCTGAACTCACCGAGGATGACGGTACCGATCTCACGCTCTTCGAGGTTGAGCGCGAGACCGAGGGTGCCGTCCTCGAACTTCAGCAGTTCGTTGGCCATGGCCGAGGGCAGGCCCTCGACCTTCGCGATGCCGTCGCCGGCAAGGGTGACCGTACCGACCTCCTCGCGCGAGGCCGCGTCCGGCTTGTACGACTGGACGAAGTTCTCCAGCGCGTCCCGGATCTCCTCCGGCCGGATCGTGAGCTCCGCCATCTGGGTTCCCTGCTCTCCTTGTTGGGCCCGAAGTTTCACTTGGGGGGATGGGGGGACTCCCCCCTGAACGAGGTGAATCCTCTGCACGGCCCAACTCGGGCCGCCTTACTACGTCTTTGTTGTGGTGGTGCTAGCCCGCCATGCGGCGGGTGGCGTCATCGAGGCGGTCCGCGATGGAGCCGTTGATGATCTCGTCGCCGACCTGCACCCGGATGCCGCCGAGGACCTCGGGGTCCACGTCGATGTTCAGGTGCATGTGACGGCCGTAGAGCTTCGCGAGGGCGGCGCCCAAGCGCTGCTTCTGCGGGTCGCTGAGCGGGACCGCCGTGGTGACGACCGCGACCAGGCGACTGCGGCGGTCGGCGGCGAGCTTGGACAGGGACTCGAGTCCCGCTTCCAGGCTACGTCCCCGGGGCGCGGTCACAAGGCGCGTCACCAGTCGTTCGGTGGCAGGCTTGGCCCGGCCGCCGAGCAGGCTGCTCAGCAGCTCGCTCTTGGCCGCGGTGCTCGCCGCGCGGTTGGTCAGCGCGGCACGCAGCCCGGTGTCCGAGGCGACGATCCGGCCGAACCGGAACAGTTCGTCCTCGACGTCGTCGAGCTGGCCCGACTGCTGGGCGGCGGTGAGGTCGGCGGTGGCCGCCAGTTCCTCCAGCGCGTCCACCAGGTCGCGGGACTGCGACCAGCGGGAGCGCACCATGCCGGACACCAGGTCGAGGGCGGGGCCGCCGACCTGACCGCCGAGCAGGCGCTCGGCCAGCTGGGCCTTGGCCTCGCCGTCCTGCGCCGGGTCGGTGAGGACCCGACGCAACGACACCTCACGGCCGAGCAGCGCGGTGACGGCGGCCAGCTCGTCGGCGAGCTGCGTCGCGTTCACGGACGTGGAGTCCGTCAGCGCGTCGAGACGCTCACGTGCGGCTGCCAGGGCCTCGCGGCTCGCTCCGTTCATCGCGCGGCCTCGGCCTTCTCCTCGAGCTCATCGAGGAAACGGTCGATCACGCGGCTCTGCCGGGCGTGGTCCTCAAGGGACTCGCCGACGAGCTTGCCGGCCAGGTCGGTGGCGAGCTTGCCGACGTCCTGGCGCAGCGCCTGCGAAGCGGCCTTGCGGTCGGCCTCGATCTGCGTGTGACCGGCGGCGACGATCTCCTCGCGCTGCCGCTGGCCTTCCGCGCGCATCTCGGCGATGAGCGTGGCGCCCTGCTCCTGCGCCTCCTGGCGCAGACGCGCGGCCTCGTGCCGGGCCTCGGCGAGCTGAGCCTTGTACTGCTCAAGCACGCTCTGGGCCTCGGTCTGGGCGGCCTCGGCCTTCTCGATACCGCCCTCGATGGCCTCGCGCCGCTCGTCCAGAACCTTGTTGATGTTCGGGAGGAGCTTCTTGGCGAGGAAGCCGAAGACGATGACGAAGGCGATCAGGCCGATGACAAGCTCGGGGATCGGCGGGACGAGAGGGTTTTCCTTCTCGGCCGCCAGAATGAGCAGCTGGCTCATGTCAGTGCCTTTCGTCTAGTGGGCTGTCGCTGATCGCGGTCGATCAGGTGCCGTAGACGAACGGCATGACCAGGCCGATGAGGGCGAGCGCCTCACAGAAGGCGAAGCCGAGGATCTGGTTGGCGCGGATCAGACCGGCAGCTTCGGGCTGACGGGCAAGAGCCTGGGTGCCGTTGCCGAAGATGATGCCGACGCCGACGCCCGGACCGATGGCGGCGAGGCCGTAGCCGATGGAGCCGAGCGAACCGGAGACGGCAGCGAGGGTCTCAGTGGCAGCCATGCTGATTCTTCCTTATCTGTACGGACCGGCGGGGGTTGGCCGCCGGACACCAAAGGGGGTTCGGGAGGGGGTGCTCAGTGGTGCTCGGCGAGCGCGCCCTGGATGAAGGTGCAGGTCAGCAGCACGAAGACGTACGCCTGCAGGGCCTGGATGAACAGCTCGAAGGCGGTCATCACGATGACCATGACGAACGAGACACCCGCGTAGGCGATCCCGATGCCGTTGAGCAGGTACCAGCTGGCGATCGTGAAGAGCAGCAGCAGGGTGTGGCCCGCGAACATGTTCGCGAAGAGTCGCACGGCGTGCGTGAACGGCCGGACGATCAGGTTCGAGAGCAGCTCGATACCCATCGCCAGCGGGAGAACCGCGCCGAGCGACTTGTCGTAACCGCTGAAGTTCTTGAACGCGCCGACGAATCCGTGTCGCTTGAACGTCAGCGAGACCCAGGTGATGTAGACGATCGCCGCGAGGACGATCGGGTACGCGATGATCGACGTCACCGGGAACTGGGCGACCGGGACGATCGACCAGAGGTTCATCATCCAGATGAAGAAGAACAGCGAGACGACCAGCGGTACGTACTTCTCGCCCTCCTTCTTTCCGATGGTCTCGTAGACGACACCGCGGCGGATGAAGTCGTAGCCGGACTCGGCGACCATCTGCAGCTTGCCGGGGACGACCTTCGGCTTGCGGAAGGCGGCCCAGAAGAAGCCGACAACGATGACCGAGCCGATCAGCGCCAGCAGCATCGGCTTGTTGAAGTACACGTTGCTGTCGCCGTCCCCCAGAAGGGGCTTGAACAGGAACGAGTGCAGGCCGGGAGCCGGGAAGCCACAGCCGTCGAAGATGTGGCAGTCGGTCTCGAAGGCGAGCACCTGCGTCGGGTCAGCACTCACCGCGGGCTCCTTCAGCGTGGCGCATAGGTACGGCAACCTCGTTGTGTCGGCGCGGCGCACAGCCGCGGTTCGGCACTGGACTGGTGTAACGGATGTGGGGGCGGCAGTGGGGCATCGAGCCTCGCGATTGAGCAGGCGTCAGCTCAGATGCCCGCGCCCGCGATGCCGCAGTTGGCACCGGACGATAGCAGGGTCGCTTACGTGCTCTTATCCCGGCCCTACCTCTCACGACGAGTGCCCCGACTTCTCGGGCTCGACGTAGAGGATTTTGGCCTTCATGTGGGCACGGGTCTGCGCGGCGGTCCAGATGATGGTGTCGGCGAGCAGTGTGAACGCGAAGGCCTTGGGATTGAACAGCGTGGTGTGCTTGAACGCGGCGAGGAAGATGAACAGCAGCAGAATCTGCGCCGCGAAGAGCATGAGGCCCATCGCCTGGAACAGGTGCGGAAGCGATTTGGCAGTGCGCTGCAGAACGTAGAGCCCGATTCCCATGAAGAGGATCACGATCAGCGTCGCAACGGCTGCCCCAATAGCTCCTTTGCCGCCGGCGACCACACCACTGACGACGGCGGCAATCGCGCCGACGGCAGCTGTGGGCACAGCGGCCTGAAGGAGAATCCGGGCGTCATTGGACGGCATGGCGGCAACTCCGCTTGCTAAGGGGGGCGTGTCGTCATGGACGAGCGTAGTCCCGGGATGAGAGAGAACCTCACGCCAATGGACCGTCGCACTACGGTCCTTCGGCTCTGTCCCGGGTTCTCGTGAACCGTATCACAAACTATTTGATGCGGTCTTTACCTAGAAGGTGTGCTTGCTGTCACACATGAGAGTGACAGTGCGCGTCTGTGCAAAATAGCGGCCAACTTGTCTGGTATGGGGAGGCTTTGTCTGCCCACGAGATGGCAACGCTTTAGTCAGATTCTTACCTTGGCGTCAGCGCGAGGACTCGGCTTTACGTCCGTCCAGGAGACGCGAACGGGGGCCGACAGCGGTCGCTCCGTTGACTCCTGACACTCCGGCGACAACCGGCGGACGCGGATCGCGGTCCTCCTCCGCCAGCACGACCACGGGCTCAACTGCCGCCCTGCGACGGCGATAACGCGGCGGCACCAGGTGCTCGGCCCAACGCGGCGTACGCGGGGTGAAGCGCGGCAGCAGAAGGAGCAGCAGACCGATCGCGCTCAGGAAGACGATGCCGAGCACGATCCACATCGAGGCCGAGTTGACCGAGTAGGACAGCGCGCCGAACGCGATCAGCGCCGACCAGAAGTACATGATCAGCACCGCCCGGCTGTGCGAGTGGCCGATCTCCAGCAGGCGGTGGTGCAGATGGCCGCGGTCCGCGGCAAATGGCGACTGGCCCCGCCAGGTGCGGCGGACGATCGCCAGCACCAGGTCGGCGGCCGGCACCGCGATGATCGTCAGCGGCAGCAGCAGCGGGATGTAGACGGGCACCGTCGAGTGCACGGCCGCCTTCTCCGAGTGCAGGAACAGCTGCAGCGCGTCCGGGTCGACCTGTCCCGTGATGGAGATCGCCCCCGCGGAGAGCACCAGGCCGATCAGCATCGAGCCGGAGTCACCCATGAAGATTCGCGCCGGGTGCATGTTGTGCGGCAGGAAGCCGACGCACATGCCCATCAGGATCGCCGAGAAGAGCGTGGCCGGGGCGGCGGCCTCGATGCCGTACGAGTACCAGATGCGGTAGGCGTAGAGGAAGAACGCGGCGGCGGCGATGCAGACCATGCCGGACGCGAGGCCGTCGAGGCCGTCGACGAAGTTGACCGCGTTGATGGTGATGACGACCAGGGCGACCGTGAGCAGGGTGCCCTGCCACTGGGTGAGCGCCACGTTGCCGACGCCCGGGATGGGCAGCCACAGGATCGTCAGACCCTGCATGACCATCACGCCTGCGGCGATCATCTGGCCGCCCAGCTTGATCAGGGCGTCGATCTCGAACTTGTCGTCCAGGACACCGATCAGCCAGATCAGGGCAGCACCGGAGAGCAGCGCCCGCGGCTCGTTCGAGTTCTGGAAGACCTCGCTGAGGTTGGTCAGGTGGTCCGCGACCAGCAGGCCTGCGCACAGGCCGAAGAACATGGCGATACCGCCGAGCCGCGGAGTGGGTTCCCGGTGCACGTCACGGGCCCTGATCTCCGGCATCGCCCCGGCCACGATCGCGAACTTCCGCACCGGCCCGGTCAGCAGATACGTCACCGCGGCCGTCACGCAGAGCGTCAGCAGGTATTCACGCACAGGCTTCCCCACAGGTCTCGCTGGCCATCACAGCCCCACACCCTAGCGAGGGACGCATATGGTTGGGGACTTCCGGGTAGCGACGATGGTTGCACGTGTGGCTGTGTACGTGGGTCCGGGTACCCCCGTTCAGCCCGGATACGGCGGGAATCCACCCACAAGATCCCGCACTTCGTCACGCGCCCGCTTGGCGTCGACCCGGCCGCGAAGTACCCCCGCGAGGAGCGCGGCGATGCCCGCCATCTCGCCCTCCTCCATGCCCTGCGTGGTCACCGCGGCCGTGCCGAGCCGCAGGCCCCGGGTGTCGCCGTGCGGGAGCGCGCAGCAGTCCAACACCATTCCCGCGGCGGCGAGTTGACCGCGGGCGACGCGCCCGTCGGCGCCGAGGGGCATCGGGTCGACGGTGATCAGATGGGTGTCGGTGCCGCCCGTGGTGACGATCAGCCCCTCCGCGGCCAGTCCGGCCGCGAGCACCCGGGCGTTGGCGACCACCTGATGGGCGTACGCCGTGAAGGCCGGCGTCGCGGCCTCGCCGAACGCGACGGCCTTCGCCGCGATGGTGTTCATCTGCGCGCCGCCCTGGGTGAACGGAAAGACGGCCCGGTCGACGCGCTCGGCCAGCTCGTTCCCGCACAGCAGCATCCCGCCGCGCGGCCCGCGCAGCACCTTGTGCGTGGTGGCGCAGACGACATCGGCGTACGGCACCGGGTTCGGCGCCGCTCCCCCGGCGACGAGGCCGATCGGGTGGGCGGCGTCGGCGATGAGATAGGCGCCCACCTCGTCGGCGACCTCGCGGAAGAGGGCATAGTCGATGTGCCGGGGGTAGGCGATGGAGCCGCACACGATCGCCTTGGGGCGGTGCGTACGGGCCAGGGCGCGCACCTGGTCGTAGTCGATGAGCCCGGTCTCGGCGTCCACCCCGTACCCCACGAAGTCGAACCAGCGCCCGGAGAAGTTCGCGGGCGACCCGTGGGTGAGATGACCGCCGTACGGGAGCCCCAGCGCGAGGACGGTGTCACCGGGCCGCAGCAGCGCGGCGTACGCGGCCAGTACGGCCGAAGACCCGGAGTGGGACTGCACGTTGGCGTGCTCGGCGCCGAACAGCGCCTTCGCGCGGTCCACGGCGACGCGCTCGGCGACGTCGACGATCTCGCAGCCGCCGTGATGGCGGGCGCCGGGGTAGCCCTCGGCGTATTTGTTGGCGAGCGGGGAGCCCAGCGCGGCCAGCACGGCGGGCGAGGTGAAGTTCTCGGCGGCGACCAGCTGGAGCGTCGTCGACTGCCGGGTCAGCTCCCCGAGCAGGATCTCGGCCAGCTCGGGGTCCTGACGGCGCAGGACATCGGCCTCAAGGACAGGGGGGACCGACATGGTGGACATGGTGGACTCCGAGCCGTCGACGGTGACGTACGTCCAATGTAGGCCCGGGACGGGTGGGACGCGCGACCGTTGTCAGGTCTTGGCCGGTACCCCCGTGAGCGCCGTGACCACCGGGTCGATCGCCTGGTTTATCTCGTCTCCGATGGAGCGGAAGAACGGGAGGGGGGCGCCGTAGGGGTCGAAGACCTCGTCGGCCTCCGCCGTGGGGGCCAGGAGCCAGCCGCGGAGGGCCGCCGCCGCGCGGACCAGGGCGCGGGCGCGGGCCACCATGCCGTCCTCCAGAGGTGGCAGGGTGGCCGGGTCGATCGCCTTCACCAGACGGGTGAACTCCTTCAGGGTGAAGGTGCGCAGCCCCGCCGAGTGGCCCATGGAGATGACCTGCTGGCGGTGGTCCCTCGTGGCGGTCAGCACCAGGTCGGCGCGGATCACGTGGTCGTCGAGCAGCTCACGGCCGGTGAACCCGGAGGGGTCCGCGCCGAAGTCGGTGAGGACGGTCGCCGCGTTGGTCTCCATGGGCGCGCCCTCGTGCCCCCAGGTGCCCGCGCTCTCCACGATGAGCCCGCCCCACAGCGGGTCGCCGAGCCGGTCCGCCAGGGCATGACGGGTCAGCCGCTCGGTGATCGGCGAGCGGCACACGTTGCCGGTGCTGACGTGGAGGATGCGGAAGCTGTCCATGGGAAGCCCGAAGGTCCCCGTTACTTCCCCGTTGCCTATGCCACGCCCCGCGTCAGGGGCTGTCAATTCGCCACCTCGAGGTCGGGGACGACCTTCCGCAGCTCCTCGGCCGAGATCGCGCCGGCCCGCAGCAGCAGCGGCACCTCGCGCGTGACGTCGACGATCGAGGACGGCACGTTGCCGGGCGTCGGACCGCCGTCGAGGTACACGGAGACCGAGTCGCCGAGCATCTGCTGGGCAGCGTCGCAGTTCTCCGGCGCGGGGTGGCCGGTGAGGTTGGCGGAGGAGACGGCCATCGGGCCGACCTCCGTCAGCAGCTCGATGGCGACGGGGTGCAGCGGCATGCGGATGGCGACCGTGCCCCGGGTGTCCCCCAGGTCCCACTGCAGGGACGGCTGGTGCTTGGCGACCAGCGTGAGGGCGCCCGGCCAGAACGCGTCGACGAGTTCCCAGGCCAGCTCGGAGAAGTCCGTGACGAGGCCGTGCAGGGTGTTCGGGGAGCCGATGAGGACGGGCGTGGGCATGTTGCGGCCCCGGCCCTTGGCGTCCAGGAGATCGGCGACGGCCTCCGCGGTGAACGCGTCGGCCCCGATGCCGTAGACCGTGTCGGTCGGCAGGACCACGAGTTCGCCCCGGCGGACGGCGGACGCGGCCTCGCGCAGACCCGTCGTGCGGTCGGTCGCGTCATTGGTGTCGTATCGCCGTGCCATGTCTAGCGGTCTCCTTTTTTCGTAGCTCGGTTCGCCTCCGGGGCGCCTTCTGTCGGTGTCGGGCCCGCGACCGTGCTCAGCCCTTCGGGCCTCCGCGCGCTCGCGCTCCCGACACCGACGCGCCCCTTCGGCTCACTCGCTGCTGCCGTAGCGAACGCTGCTGTCATGGCGTGGCCTTGCGGGCGGTCGCGAAGCGCGGGCGGTTGTTGAGATCGGGGTGGTCGGCCGCGTCGGCCCAGCCACGCTCCTCGGTGAAGATCCACGGCACCTGGCCGCCCTGGGTGTCGGCGTGCTCGATGACGACGACACCGCCGGGGCGCAGGAGCCGGTGTGCGGTGCGCTCGATGCCGCGGATCAGGTCGAGGCCGTCCTCGCCCGAGAACAGGGCGAGTTCGGGGTCGTAGTCGCGGGCCTCGGGCGCCACGTACTCCCACTCCGTGAGCGGGATGTACGGCGGGTTGGAGATGACCAGGTCGACATGGCCGTCGAGGTCGGGGAAGGCGTCCAGGGCGTTGCCCTGCCGCAGGTCGACCCTGGACCCCTCCATGTTCTTGCGGGTCCACTGGAGGGCGTCCTCGGACAGCTCCACGGCGTGCACCCGGGAGCGCGGGACCTCCTGGGCGAGGGCGAGCGCGATGGCGCCGGAACCGGTGCAGAGGTCCACGATCAGCGGCTCCACGACGTCCATCGCGCGGACCGCGTCTATGGCCCAGCCGACCACCGACTCGGTCTCGGGGCGCGGCACGAACACCCCTGGTCCGACCTGGAGTTCCAGGTAGCGGAAGAAGGCGCGGCCGGTGATGTGCTGGAGCGGCTCGCGCTGCTCGCGCCGGGCGATGGTCTCCCAGTAGCGGGCGTCGAAGTCCACGTCCTTCACGGAGTGCAGCTCGCCCCGCTTCACACCGTGCACGAACGCGGCGAGCTCCTCCGCGTCGTTGCGCGGCGAGGGCACGCCGGCGTCGGCCAGCCGCTGGGTGGCCTGGGCCACCTCTGCTAGCAGCAGGTTCACGCAAGTCCTCCGTGTCGTACTCGTCCGTGCCGAACGTGCCGTGCGTACCGCCGTGTTACGCCCTCGTGTTACGCAGCCGCGAGCTTGGCGGCCGAGTCCGCGTCGACGCAAGCCTGGATCATCGCGTCGAGGTCGCCGTCCAGGACCTGGTCCAGGTTGTACGCCTTGAAACCGACGCGGTGGTCGGAGATGCGGTTCTCCGGGAAGTTGTAGGTACGGATCTTCTCGGAGCGGTCGACCGTGCGGACCTGGCTGCGGCGGGCGTCGGCGGCGTTCTTCTCCGCCTCCTCCTGTGCCGCGGCGAGCAGCCTGGAGCGCAGGATACGCATCGCCTGCTCCTTGTTCTGCAGCTGGCTCTTCTCGTTCTGGCAGGACGCGACTACTCCGGTGGGAATGTGCGTGATGCGCACCGCGGAGTCGGTCGTGTTGACGGACTGGCCGCCGGGTCCGGACGAGCGGTACACGTCGATGCGGAGGTCGTTCGGGTTGATCTCGACGTCGACCTCCTCGGCCTCCGGGGTGACGAGGACACCGGCGGCGGAGGTGTGGATACGGCCCGCGGACTCGGTCGCGGGCACCCGCTGCACGCGGTGCACCCCGCCCTCGTACTTCAGGCGGGCCCACACGCCCTGGCCGGGCTCGGTGGCGCCGTTGCCGCCCTTGGTCTTCACGGCGACCTGGACGTCCTTGTAGCCGCCCAGTTCGGACTCGGTGGCGTCGATGATCTCGGTCTTCCAGCCGACGCGCTCCGCGTACCGCAGGTACATGCGCAGCAGGTCACCGGCGAACAGGGCGGACTCGTCGCCGCCCGCGCCCGCCTTGACCTCAAGGATCACGTCCTTGTCGTCGTTGGGGTCACGCGGCACCAGCAACAGCCGCAGCTTCTCCGTGATCTCGTCGCGCTGCTTCTCCAGCTCCTTGACCTCGGCCGCGAACTCCGGGTCGTCGGCGCCGAGTTCGCGCGCGGTCTCGATGTCGTCGCCGGTCTGCTTCCAGGAGCGGTACGTGGCGACGATCGGGGTGAGCTCGGCGTAGCGCTTGTTCAGCTTGCGCGCGTTGGCCTGGTCGGCGTGGACCGACGGGTCGGCGAGCTTCTTCTCAAGGTCGGCGTGCTCGCCGATGAGGTCCTCGACAGCCTCGAACATCTTGGGCTCCTGAAATGCGGTGAAGAAAGGGAAGGCGGGCGACCAAAAACGCCGGTCCCGGCACGCCTGTGGAGAGGGCGTGGCCGTGGACCGGCGAAATTGAGGCTCGCTACTTCTTGGAGCCGGCGCCAGCCTTGCCGAAGCGGGCCTCGAAGCGGGCCACGCGGCCACCGGTGTCGAGGATCTTCTGCTTGCCCGTGTAGAACGGGTGGCACTCGGAGCAGACCTCGGCGCGGATGTTGCCGCTCGTGATCGTGCTGCGGGTGGTGAACGACGCGCCACAGGTGCAGCTGACCTGGGTCTCGACGTACTCGGGGTGGATCTCGCGCTTCAAGGTGTCTCCTAGGTTCGGGAGGGCGCCGGGTCGCCGTCCGCGGGTGCGGGGGCGTGAACCGGGGCCGACTGTCCAGTCTGCCAGGACTGGAGCCATCCCCCAAAACGGGGGGCCCGGGTGATCTATTCCCCGCGGGTGCGTGGGGGCTGGGCGCGCCCCGCGGCGGAGCCGCAAATCGACGCAGCCCCGCGCCCCTGAGGCGTTGGGCCTCAACCGGTTGTAACGACACCCTTTGCTTCGCCTGTCGCCGTGCCCTTCGTCGCTGCCGCCGGTATCGGCTGGTCGTTCTTCAGGGCCGTCCAGACCAGCTGGGCCTTCGCCTTCTCGATGATCACGCGGTTCGGGTTGGCCGGGTCGTACTCCACCGGCATCGTGACCATGTTCATGTTGGCGGAGCTGATGCCCTTGAGGCCGTCGGCGAAGGACGTGAGGGAGTTCACCGAGCCGAGGTCGGAGTCGGTGGTGACGGCCTTCGTCGCGGTGTTGGCGAGGTCGAAGAGCTTGGTCGGGCTGGTCAGGAGGCCGACGTGCTTGACCTGGTTGACCAGCGCCTTGATGAACGCCTGCTGGAGCTGGATGCGGCCGAGGTCGGAGCCGTCACCGACGCCGTGCCGGGTGCGGACCAGTCCGAGGGCCTGCGAGCCGTTGAGCGTGTGCGCTCCGGCCTTGAGGTTCAGGTGGCTCTGCGAGTCCTTGATGTCCTTGGTGGTGGTGATCTGGACCCCGCCGAGCTCGTTGATGAGCTTCTCGAAGCCCGCGAAGTCGACTTCGAGGTAGTGGTCCATGCGCAGACCGGAGATGGACTCGACGGTCTTCACGGTGCAGGCGGCGCCGCCGGTCGAGTACGCCTCGTTGAACATCACGCCGGAGGCCGCGTCGTGGGTGACGCCCTTGGTGTCGGTGCACTCGGGGCGGTCCACGAGGGTGTCGCGCGGGATGGACACCACGCCGGCCCTCTTGTGGCCCTTGTAGACGTGGATGATCATCGCGGTGTCGGAGCGGGCGCTGCCGTCGTCGGTGCCGCCGCCCAGCTTCTTGTTGGTGCCGGAGCGGGAGTCGGAGCCCAGGACGAGGATGTTCTCGGAGCCGTTGTCGACCTTGACCGGCCGGTCGGTGCCGAGGGCCTGGTTGATGTCGACGCTCTTGATGTTGCCGTTGAGCTTGAAGTACACGTATCCGGCGCCGGTACCGCCCAGCACCAGGACGCCTCCCGCGACCCAGGCCGTGATCATCAGGGCCTTGTGGCGCGGACTGCGGTTCTTCTGCTTGCGGCCCTTGGCGCGGTGACGCGGGCCGCTGTTGCCGTCCTTGCCCGGTATGCCGGGCTCCGGCGTGCTCTCGGCGGACATGGGCTCCTCGGTCTCTCGTCCGGTCGGTTACCCCCTGCTTTCAGGGTCAGGCGCGGTCAGTACCGCTCCATCTTCGCTCCGCCTGGTCAGACGGCGAAACTCGACAAAGGGTTGCACAACGCAGAGTGCCCATCGCGTACGGCGATGGGCACTCTGCGTAGTCGGGTCAGCGGGTCATGCCCCGCTCACCTGCGATTTCAGCCGAAGATGTCGTACTGCTGGAAACCGGTACCAAGTGACTTCGGTGTGCCGAAGATCTCGCCGTCGGCCTTCGCGGTACTCCCGCCGTCGCTCATCGGGCGGCCAGGCCGAACCGCAGCCCGGCTGCCGGGAGGCCGCCCGTGCCCGGTGCGTAGGTGGTGACCGCCTGTGCGGTGCCTCCCGTCACGTTCGCCCACGGCATCGCGTACAGGGAGCCGTAGGCGCCCGGGCCGTAGGGCATACCGATATAGAGGTTGGCCTGTGTGCCGTACAGGCTGGTGCCGGCGCTCTGCGACGCGGCCGGGGATCCCGGCATGCCGGAGGCGTTGCCGGCCTCGATCCACCGGTCGGTGACACCCGGTGCGCTGCGCAGGCCGAAGACCTCCACGGCGCCCGCGTCGGCGACCGTGCCGATATCCTCGCCCGGCAGGCCGACAGCCATCACCAGACTGGCGTCGGTCGCGGTCGTCCCCGGGTCCCGGTTGACGACGGACACCTGGGCGCCCATGCGGTCACCGGCCTCGGGTGCTCCGGAGATGTCGTCGGGTCCCTGGTCGTAGCCGCTGTTGATCTCCGAGATCACCGGAGAGGCGGTCTTCTCGACCCTGACCACGACGGCACGTCCGGCGTCCGCCTTGACCGCTCCCCCATAGGTGATGTCCTCCCCCGGTACACCGATGGCGATATACGTGGCTCGCCTGGGCCACGGGAAACCCTGCACGAAGAGGGCCTGGGTGGCCGAGACCGACGCACCGAACTGGTCCCCTGCCTCGGCGTCACCGCTCACGGCCGGGCTGACCTCGTCGACGGATCCCACATGTGCCGGGACACCGCTGCTGTTCAGTTCATGGGACATCACATCGACCTGGCCCGCTGCCACTTCGGATGCGTTCGGGCCCGGGAAGGCCACGACGCCCTCGCCCGGTATGCCGACGGCGACGTACTCGGGGCTCGCGGTCACGGAGGAACCGAACTTGTCGCCCGCCTCCAGAGTGCCTGCCACCCCCGAACTCCCTTGGATTAGCGTCCGGTTGACGGTGCCGCGCAGGTAGAAGACAGCCCCTGTGTCCGCCTTCCCGTCGATGTCCTCACCAGGAACGCCGATGACCAGGTACGGCTCCTGGTCGAGCGTGCGGCCGGCGGCGACGGCGGCACCCATACGGTCTCCGGACTCCGAGGCCGCGGCGAGGATGCCCTCCGCGCCGGTGCCCTGTTCGAGGTGGAGTGCCGCCCTGCTCGTACCGAGGCCGCCCGAGGCCCCGTAGAGAACGTCCACGGTGCCGGCGTCCGTCGCACTGCCGACATCCTCACGGGGCGTGCCGACGACCAGGTCGGTGCAGCCGTCCTGGTCGTAGTCGACGGTGGCGAGGGAGTCGCCGAAGTAGTCGTTCGGTTCGGCGTCACCGGGTACCGAAGCAAGGTCCTGGTTCAGCTCGGCCGTGCCCCTGCCACCGCCGTAGACGACACGCAGGAGGCCGGCCTTGGCGTCACCGCCGACGGCCGCCTCGGGGTCGGCGACGGCGATGTCCTCTCTCTTGTCGCAGTTGAAGTCGTTGCCGGCAGACAGCGGCTGGACGGTCGCGCCGAGCGCCTGGGCGACGTCGATGCGGGGCGTGTCGGCTCCCGTGTAGCTGATGGTCCTCCCCCCACTCTTCAGCCGTGACTCCAGACTCCCGATGCTGTCGTTGGGGAACGCCTGCCGCAGGATCGCAAGAGCGCCGGCCACGTGCGGCGCGGCCATGGAGGTGCCGTTCTTCGAGGCGTATCCGCCGCCGGGGACCGAGGAGACGATGCTGGTTCCGGGAGCGAGGAGGTCCAGTAGTGGGCCGCGGTTGGTGAAGGCGGACAGTTGGTCGTCGTCGGTGGTGGCGCCGACCGTGATCGCGGAGGCGACACAGCCGGGGGCGCTCACAGCGTCGGTGTATCCGTTGTTGCCGGCCGCGACCACGGTGGCGACTCCGGCGGCGAGCAGGTTGTCGATGGCCGGCTTGCGCGCGTCTTCGTTGCAGGCGGTGGCGTACCGGCCGGCACCCAGGCTCAGGTTCGCGGCCACCACAGGTGTCCCGGACTGCCGCAGTTGCAGCACCTTCTCCAGGGCGGACAGCTGGGCGCTGGTGAAACTGAGTACGCACGGTGCGGCGCCGGGACCGCAGATGTCCTCCGAGGTGAACTTGCTGAACACCTGGAGGGCGATGATGTTCGCACCGGGGGCGACACCGCGCTTCGGGGCTCCGGTGATGCCCTCGCCGTTGCCGGCGACGATGCCCGCCACGTGGGTTCCGTGGTCGCAGTCGGCGATGGCCGTGCAGGGGCCTGTCCCGGAGTCGGCCGTACCCGTCCCCTCCTGGTGGTCGGTCCCGTCGGGGCACAGGCTGGTGGCGGTGAGGTCGGGGTCGATCGGCGAGAAGCACGCCTCGGAGATGACCCGGTCCTTGAGGAACGGGTGGTGCGTCGCGATCCCGGTGTCCAGGACGGCCACCACGCTGCCCGCACCGGTCATGCCCTCAGCGGAGGCCTGGTCGGCGCCGATGATGGGAATGCTCTCGTCCAGCGACGGCGGGACCGCGACATCCTCGGTGACGCTCACCACGCCCGGCTGGGCGGACAGTTGGTCCAGCCCGCTCCGGTCGACCTTAAGAGTGACGACCGGCATGGTCGCGAACGACTGCACGGTCTCACCGGCCGACGCCGCGGCGGACAGGTCGGTGCGGTTCTGGGTGACGACGTTGACACGGACGACGCCGCCGCCCGACGTCGTGTCGTACAGCGGCGGATCGACCGGGTCGCCGGTCGTCGCGGCCGTGGCGGTTGCACTGTGCGGCACCGCGGCCATGGCGGGCCCGGCGCCGAGCGTCATGGCCAGCACCACCGTGACGACCGTGGTCCAGAGGGGTTTTCTCACTGAAGCTCCCGTGGGAAGCGGGCAGGACTGAGCCCTGTGGCGTAGGTGCGGGGAAGGAGCCGAGCGTGAAGGGGCCGGACGGCGAAGGTCTCGCCGTCCGGCCCGGCCGCTCGCGGGCGTGATCCGTCAGAGAGCGATGCCGCGGGTCACGTGGCGTTGGCTCCGTTCTTCGGGTTCCCGTACCGCTGGACGAACTTCAGGT
The DNA here is from genome assembly GCF_053598575.1 of Streptomyces sp. NPDC001100. Classification (NCBI taxonomy): domain Bacteria; kingdom Bacillati; phylum Actinomycetota; class Actinomycetes; order Kitasatosporales; family Streptomycetaceae; genus Streptomyces; species Streptomyces sp. NPDC001100. The sequence continues at coordinate 68,324 of NZ_JBSFKO010000021.1, read as the reverse complement.
AGGTGTACGCGATGCTGCGGCACAGGCTCTTGAACCGGTAGGCCGAGCAGGTGTAGTCGCGGAGCGTGGTGTGGAAGGCGTTGTCCACGTTCGACTTCTTGTTGCGGTCGAGGTAGTACTTGTAGCCCTTGTAGGTGTTGCCGATGAGGCCGTACCCGTAGTCGTGCATGTCGCAGGCGGACCGGAAGTCGTAGCCGGAGGGCTTGTCCGGAGAGCTCGTGCAGTGGTCATGGTTGATGCCGACCACGTAGTAGCCGCTGGGCAGCTTCTTCCAGTACGGGGCGTGCCAGCCGTAGTGCGCGGCCCACGCGGCGCAGCCGCTCTTCGTGTACCACAGCCAGGATGTGGCGGTGTTGCACTGGCGCGGGTACGCCTGGGGGTCGGAGATCTCACCGGGGATGATGTCGGTGGCCGGCGGGCCGACGACGCTGGGGTCGTTGATGCCGGCCGCGCCCTGGAACACGGACTGCGAGGCCGGGCGCGCCAGGCCGGACTCCTCGACGTTCGGAGCGGCCGACTCGGTGGGGAAGGTGAGGTCCCAGGCGCCGTTGGCCGGGGAGCTGATCTCGGAGACGCGGCCGATCGTGTCGTAGGAGTACGACGCCACCGGGTCGGCGCTCTCGACGGGGTTGGTCATGGTCCGCAACAGGCCCGAGGCGTCGTAGGCGTATCGGGCGACCGTCTGCGTGGTGGAGCCGGTGGTGAGGGTGATCTCCCGGGTGCGCCCCGTGTAGTCACCGAGCGATGTACCGGAGGCGGTCGTGTTCGACGCGTAGGTGACCTTCAGCGACTGCTGCGGCGTCTCCCCGGCGGCCGGCTCGTCGATCGTGGACACCCGGCCCTGGGCGTCGTAGGCGACGGTGGAGGTGCCGTTGGACGTGCTGCCCACGCTGGTGACCCGCCACTTGTCGCTGCCGGGCGCCGCCTGACTCCACGCGAAGGTCGGTTTGAGGTCCGCCGCCGGCACCGAGTTGCCGGCCGCGTCGGTGAAGGTGTCGTCCCCGGTCCCCGTCACGGACAGGTCCGCGCCGAGGATTTCGACAATGGTGGTGACCATGGCGCCGGCCGTGGTGTCCCATTTAGTGGTTTCGGTGATCTTGGAGCCGTCGGTGGTCTGGTATTTGTTGACACCGCCACCGCTCGGATAGGCGATGCTGCTCGTCAGGTCGTAGTGGAATGATTCGCCGACCCCCAGGTCGGTGACCACGATGTCGCCGTCCTGTTGTTCCAGCTTGCGATTGAGTGTGCCGCCGAGGAATTCCGCTTCCCAACCGGGTCCGAATGCGCCCATGTCGGCGCGGGACGCGGGTGCGGATTCCGGCTGGGCGACACTGCCCGTCTGGGCGACTACGCTGTGTCTGCGGCCCATCCCGCCGACAGCCACGTCGCTTTCGGCGATCTGGAAGGACTGGGCCTCGGTGAAGTACAGGCCGGGACCTATCTGCTGGATCTCGCCCGTGGCGAGTGGCGGGTCGACGGTGTCCGCCACTGCGGGCTGCAGCGGAAGCAGTAACGACAGAGCGAGTGCGGTTATGAGCGGCACAACTGACTTGTGCACGAATCCCCCTCGTGTAGATCAACTCACTTGATCGCTGCAGACCATAAAGAGCTGACCAATACATTCACAAGAGTCTTTATGGGGAATCAAATAGTCCGCTTATTTGCGTCGGTGAAGGACCGTCAACACCCTTGAGTACACTGGCCGATAACCATTGAGTACGCGTACTCATGTGCACCGGTCGCCCTGTTCGGAGACTGTCCGCATGCCACGAAACCCTGCCCGGTCCAGCGGATTAGCCCACTCTCCGCGCGGTCCAAGGCTCGCCCTCGCGACAGTCACCCTTGCCACATTGACGCTCACCGCCTGCGGCACCGGGGGGACATCTGCCGGCGACACCCGGAAGACGTCCGCCGACGCCGTCGACGCCGGTTCGAAGAGCGGTTCACCCAGCCCGGATCAGCGCGTTGCCTTCATGGACATGCTCAACACGGTCGGGCAGCCGTGCACACCGGACGCTCCGTCCGAAGAGGAACCGACCGCCGCAGGCGAGAAGCCGCCGACCGCGCCCGTGGAGCCGCTGCCGGTCGGCGGGTCCGCACCCGGCAGCACCGAACCGACGCCGCGCGCCTCCGGGACACCACAAGAAGTGACACTGAGCGCGGTCGAGAAGTGCGAAGGCCGCCTCCATTCCAAGCGCATCACCAAGGCACTCAGCCGCCCAACGGCGCCGACGGCCGACGAGATCAGGACAATCCTCAACGATCTCGGCTACATCAATGAGCGCATCCACAACCTGCGGACGTCCGGGGCGACCACGCATTTCTACGTCGACCTGCGGGTCTTGGGCGGGTCGCTGTGCCTGGACGGCTCGGTGACCGGCACAACCACCATGGTCACAGCGTTCGCAGCACCCCCCACCGGCCCTTTCACCCCGGCAAAGCGGAGGTAAACACCCTCAAATTCACGTGACCTAGATCACTACAGAAGGGGACTGTGTCGCTCGGAAAACACACAGAGAGAAGGGCCGCACCCCTTGGGGTGCGGCCCTTCTCTCTGGTACGACAGCTCTCAGGCCAACCCTCAGTCGCCGTTCCCGGGAGTAGGCGTCGTCTTCTGGATCTGGAGCAGGAACTCCGCGTTCGACTTCGTCTGCTTCATCTTGTCGAGGAGCAGCTCGATCGCCTGCTGCTGGTCGAGCGCGTGCAGCACCCGGCGCAGCTTCCAGGTGATCGCCAGCTCGTCGCTGCCGAGCAGGATCTCTTCCTTGCGGGTGCCGGACGCGTCGACGTCCACCGCCGGGAAGATGCGCTTGTCGGCGAGCTTCCGGTCGAGCTTGAGCTCGGCGTTGCCCGTGCCCTTGAACTCCTCGAAGATGACCTCGTCCATGCGCGAGCCGGTGTCGACGAGCGCGGTGGCGAGGATGGTCAGCGAACCGCCGTCCTCGATGTTGCGCGCGGCACCGAAGAAGCGCTTGGGCGGGTACAGCGCCGTGGAGTCGACACCACCGGAGAGGATGCGGCCGGAGGCGGGGGCGGCGAGGTTGTAGGCACGGCCCAGACGCGTGATCGAGTCGAGCAGGACGACGACGTCGTGGCCCAGCTCCACAAGGCGCTTGGCGCGCTCGATGGCGAGCTCGGCGACCGTGGTGTGGTCCTCGGCCGGGCGGTCGAAGGTCGAGGAGATGACCTCGCCCTTCACCGACCGCTGCATGTCGGTGACCTCTTCCGGACGCTCGTCGACCAGGACGACCATCAGGTGGCACTCGGGGTTGTTGTGCGTGATCGCGTTGGCGATCGCCTGCATGATCATGGTCTTGCCGGTCTTCGGCGGGGCCACGATCAGACCGCGCTGGCCCTTACCGATCGGCGCGACGAGGTCGATGATGCGGGTCGTGAGCACACCCGGGTCGGTCTCCAGGCGGAGCCGGTCCTGCGGGTAGAGCGGCGTCAGCTTGTTGAACTCCGGCCGCCCGCGGCCGTGTTCGGGCGCCATGCCGTTGACCGAGTCGAGGCGCACGAGCGCGTTGAACTTCTCGCGGCGCTCGCCCTCCTTCGGCTGGCGGACCGCGCCGGTGACGTGGTCGCCCTTGCGCAGGCCGTTCTTGCGGACCTGGGCGAGGGAGACGTAGACGTCGTTGGGGCCCGGAAGGTAGCCCGACGTACGGATGAAGGCGTAGTTGTCGAGGATGTCGAGGATGCCCGCGACGGGGATCAGGACATCGTCGTCGGCGACCTGCGGCTCGCCGGCGCCACCGGCGAACTCGTCACGGCCGCGACGGCCACGGCGGTCGCGGTAACGGCCGCGCCGGCCACGGCGTCCGCCGTCGAAGTCGTCGTCGTCCTGCGGGCCGTTGTCGCGCGGCTGCCGGTCCTGACGGTCCTGGCGGCCACCGCTCTGCTGCTGGCCCTGCTGCTGACGGTCCTGACGGCCGCCGCCCTGCTGACGGTCCTGCTGCTGGCCGCCGCCCTGCTGCTCGTCGCCCTTGCGGCGGTCGCCGCGGTCCCGGTCCTGGCGGCCACCGCGGTCGCGGTCACGGCGGTCCCGGCGGCCCTGACGGCCGTCGTCACCGGCGTCGCCCCGGGCCTCGCCCTGCGCGGCGGCGGGCGTCTCGGCCCTCGGCTCGCTCTTGACCTCGGCGGTGATCGTCTCGGGGCTGCCGGCCTCGGAGGTCGCACGGCGACGGCGGCGCTCCACAGGCGCATCCTCGCTGGCCGGCTGGCCAGGGATCTCGATCTGCTGCTGGGCCACGGCCTTCTCGGCGGCGACCTTCTCGGCCTTCTGCTCGGCCGGGGCCACGGCCTCGTCGCCGGTACGGGCCTTGGAGGTGGCGCGGCGCTTGGGCTTGGTCTCGGTGGCGGTCTCGGCCTTGGCCGGAGCACCTGCTCCCCCAGAGGGGGCACCCCCAGCCTGCGCCTCCTTGATGACCTCGATCAGCTGGCTCTTGCGCATCCGCGCGGTGCCCCTGATGCCGAGGCCGGATGCGACCTGCTGCAGCTCGGCCAGCACCATGCCGTCGAGGCCGGTACCGCGGCGCCGCCGGGAGCCGGCACCGGTGGCAGGCGCGGAGGCGTCCGTGGCGGGCGCGGCAGCGGTCTCCTCGACACGTGCGCCCATCAGATCGGTGGTGTCGCTCACGAAGGGTCCTTCCCTGGAGCGGACGTCGGCCTGTCTGGCTCGGCGACCGGTTGTGCTGTCCGGCTTCGGTTCTTGCTGTGTGAACCGTGCCGGGGCGGTGGTCCGCCTAAGCGGCGGAAGAGATTTCTGGTGACGGCGCTTCCCAAAGCAGTGACACCGAGTGGCTGTGTCACGTTGCTTGGTCGCACCAATTCCGGAGCTTTCCCGGCTTCCGGAGCGTGCCCGGCGAACCACTCAGTGCCCGGACGGAACAGAGTGTGGTTTGGGAGGCTCCCGGAAGAATGTCTGTCCCTGACGGGGACAACAAGCACCTCGCCATGGTGGGGTCGGGTGCAGACTTGAGATTAACACTACCGGATCCAACAAACATTCCCCCTCTCGAAATCCGGCGACGGTACGTAGTCAATTGCTGCTCGGGGCGCTGCTCGGGGCCGCGAGCGGAAGGACGCACGCCCCCTGTTCGTCGAGGTCGAGCCGGTTGGCGGCCCAGCCCTCGCCGGCGAGATGGGCGACCTTGTCCGCGTTGTCGGCGTCGACCAGTGCCAACACGGTGGGCCCGGCACCGGAGATGACGGCCGGCACCCCGTCCGCGCGCAGCCGCTCCACGAGCGCCGCGCTCTCGGGCATGGCCGGTGCCCGGTACTCCTGGTGCAGGCGGTCCTCGGTGGCGGGCAGCAGCAGTTCGGGGCGGCGGGTGAGGGCCTCGACGAGCAGTGCGGCGCGGCCCGCGTTGGCGGCAGCGTCGACGTGCGGGACGTTGCGCGGAAGCAGGCCGCGCGCGGTCTCGGTGAGGACCGGCTTCCCGGGCACGAAAACCACCGGAACGATGGAACCGGCGGGATCCATCCTGATCGCCCGCGCCGCGCCCGCGTCCATCCAGGAGAGCGTGAAGCCGCCCAGCAGGCAGGCCGCCACGTTGTCGGGGTGGCCCTCGATCTCGGTGGCGAGCTCCAGCAGGGCCGTGTCGTCGAGCTTGGAGTCCCCGCCTATGGTCACGGCGCGCGCGGCGACGATGCCCGCGCAGATGGCGGCGGAGGAGGAGCCCAGGCCGCGGCCGTGCGGAATACGGTTGGCGCACACGATCTCCAGGCCGCGCGGCTGTCCGCCGAGCAGGTCGAAGGCGGTGCGCAGGGCCCGTACGAGGAGGTGGTTCTCGTCGCGCGGGAGGGTCTCGCTGCCCTCGCCCGCGATGTCGATGAGCAGCCCGGAGTCGGCGACACGGACGACGACGTCGTCGTAGAGCCCCAGCGAGAGGCCGAAGGCGTCGAAGCCCGGGCCGAGGTTGGCGCTGGTGGCGGGGACGCGCACCCGGACGGCGGCGGCGCGGAAGGCTGGACCGGCCATCGCTCGATGACTCTCCTTGAGCTGCGTGATTGTCGAAGACATTCGATGAAGTGCGATGAAGTTCGATGACATCCGATAGGTACGTGGAGACCCTCGGGCCGTGGAGACGGCGCGTTGCCGAGCCATGCGCGCAGGCATATGCGGCGGGCGGGTTCAGTACAGCCTATCGAAGGAAGGTTCTGTGGCGACATAGGGCGCACAGGAGGCGCACGATGCGTGTCGTAAGCCCCCTGTGCACCCCCCGCGGGGATCTCCCCCACGGCTCCCCTACGGGACGCGGCGAACGTCGTTCTACGCGAGTCCGAGTCGCTCGGCGGCCGTCGGCGCGTCGACCGGGATCGTGACGGGCTGCGGGGCGCCCGCGACGGCCCAGTCGGGGTCCTTGAGGCCGTTTCCGGTCACCGTGCAGACGATGGTCTGGCCCGGGTCGACCTTGCCCTGCTCGGCCGCCTTGAGGAGACCGGCGACAGAAGCAGCGGAGGCGGGCTCGACGAAAACACCCTCCTGGGCGGCCAACAGCCGGTAGGCGCGCAGGATTTCACGGTCCGTCACCTCGTCGATGAACCCGCCGGACTCGTCCCGCGCGGCGAGCGCGTACTGCCAGGAGGCCGGGTTGCCGATGCGGATCGCGGTGGCGATGGTCGAGGGGTCCTTGACGATCTCGCCGCGCACGATGGGCGCCGAGCCGGACGCCTGGAAGCCCCACATGCGGGGCGACTTGGCGGCGATGCCGTCGCCGGCGTACTCCTTGTAGCCCTTCCAGTACGCGGTGATGTTGCCCGCGTTGCCCACCGGCAGGACGTGGATGTCGGGCGCGTCGCCGAGCATGTCGACGATCTCGAAGGCGGCCGTCTTCTGGCCCTCGATGCGCACCGGGTTGACCGAATTCACCAGCGCCACAGGGTAGTTGTCGCTCAGCTCGCGGGCGAGGGTGAGGCAGTCGTCGAAGTTCCCGTCGACCTGGAGGATCTTCGCGCCGTGCACGAGGGCCTGGCCCATCTTGCCGAGCGCGATCTTGCCGCGCGGCACGAGGACGGCACAGACCATCCCGGCGCGTACGGCGTAGGCGGCGGCGGAGGCCGACGTGTTGCCGGTGGAGGCGCAGATGACGGCCTGCGCGCCCTCCTCCTTGGCCCGCGTGATGGCCATGGTCATACCGCGGTCCTTGAAGGACCCGGTGGGGTTGGCGCCCTCCACCTTGAGGTGGACCTCGCAGCCGGTGCGCTCGGAGAGCACCTGCGCGGGCACGAGGGGCGTACCGCCCTCGCGGAGGGAGACGACCGGCGTGCTGTCGGACACCGGGAGCCGGTCCCGGTACTCCTCGATGATTCCGCGCCACTGGTGGGTCATTGCTGGTTACTCTCCTTCAACCCGCATGATGCTGGCGACACCCCGCACGGTGTCGAGCTTGCGCAACGCCTCGACGGTCCCGCCCAGGGCGGCGTCGGACGCGCGGTGCGTGACGACGACGAGAGAGGCCTCGCCGTCCTTCCCCTGCTGCCGAACCGTATCGATCGAGACACCGTGCTCGGCGAACACGGTGGCGACCTGTGCGAGAACACCCGGTTTGTCGGCGACGTCGAGGCTGATGTGGTACCGCGTGACGACCTCACCCATGCCGGACACGGGCAGTCCGGCGTACGCCGACTCCCCTGGCCCGGTGGTCGAGTTGAGCCGGTTGCGGCACACGGCGACGAGGTCACCGAGCACGGCGGAGGCGGTGGGGGCGCCGCCCGCACCGGGGCCGTAGAACATCAGCTGCCCGGAGGCGTCGGACTCGACGAACACGGCGTTGTAGGCGCCGCGGACGGAGGCGAGCGGGTGGCTGAGCGGGATCATGGCGGGATGCACGCGCGCGGTGACGGACCCGCCGTCCTCGGCGCGCTCGCAGATGGCGAGCAGTTTGATGGTGCAGCCCATGTTCTTCGCGGAGGCGAAGTCGGAGGCGGTGACCTCGGTCATGCCCTCGCGGTAGACGTCGTCGAGACGCACGCGCGTGTGGAAGGCGATTCCGGCGAGGATGGCGGCCTTGGCGGCGGCGTCGAACCCTTCGACGTCGGCGGTGGGATCGGCTTCCGCATACCCCAGGGCGGTGGCCTCGTCGAGGGCCTCCTGGTACCCGGCGCCCGTGCTGTCCATCTTGTCGAGGATGAAGTTGGTCGTCCCGTTGACGATCCCGAGCACGCGGTTGACCTTGTCCCCGGCGAGGGACTCGCGCAGCGGCCGGATCAGCGGAATCGCGCCGGCGACGGCGGCCTCGTAGTACAGGTCCTTGCCCTGCCGCTCGGCGGCCGCGTGCAGGGCGGCGCCGTCCTGGGCGAGCAGCGCCTTGTTGGCGGAGACGACGGAGGCGCCGTGCTCGAAGGCGGTGGTGATGAGGGACCGGGCGGGCTCGATGCCCCCGATGACCTCGACGACGACGTCGATGTCCCCACGTTTCACGAGGGCGGTCGCGTCGGTGGTGACGAGGGCGGGGTCGATGCCTTCGCGGACCTTGGAGGGCCGGCGTACGGCGACGCCCGCGAGCTCGATGGGCGCGCCGATGCGGGCGGCGAGGTCGTCGGCGTGCGTCGTCATGATGCGCGCCACCTCTGAGCCGACCACTCCACAGCCCAGCAGCGCCACCTTCAGCGGACGCGTACGCATCATCCGACCTCGTTTCCTCATACCGTCTTCGGTTGGACCAGTCTCACTCACCGGACGGGACTTTCTATCCATAGTCCGGATCGTGAGACATCGATTTCATTTTCACGGGGGTGGAAGACGGGAGATCTTCCACCCCGCTTTCTGTCGCTTTCGCCTCAGCCGACGTCGAGCCGGAGCAGGTCCTCCTCGGTCTCCCGCCGGACGATGACCCGCGACTCGCCGTCCTTCACGGCGACGACCGGCGGCCGGAGCACATGGTTGTAATTGCTGGCCATGGAACGGCAGTACGCGCCCGTCGCCGGTACGGCGATCAGGTCACCGGGAGCCAGGTCCGCCGGCAGGAACGCGTCCTTGACCACGATGTCCCCGCTCTCGCAGTGCTTGCCGACGACCCGGGCGAGCATCGGCTCGGCGTCGGAACGGCGGGACACGAGAGCGACGCTGTACTCGGCGTCGTAGAGCGCCGTCCGGATGTTGTCGGACATGCCGCCGTCGACCGACACATAGGTCCGCAGCCCGTCGAGCGGCTTGATGGTGCCCACCTCGTAGAGGGTGAACGCGGTCGGCCCGACAATCGCGCGCCCCGGCTCGACGGAAATCCGAGGAGTCCGCAGCTTGGCCGAATCGCACTCACGGGTGACGATCTCGGTGAGCGCCTTGGCGATGTCGTGGGGTTCGCGGGGATCGTCGTCGCTGGTGTACGCGATCCCGAGCCCGCCCCCGAGGTCGATCTCGGGCAGCTCGACGCCGTGCTCGTCGCGAATGTCCTTCAGCAGCCCCACAACGCGATGGGCGGCTACCTCGAACCCCGACATGTCGAAGATCTGCGACCCGATGTGGCTGTGAATCCCGATGAGTTCGAGCCCGTCGAGCTGGAGCGCACGCCGAACGGCTTCGGCGGCCTGCCCCCCGGCGAGCGGAATCCCGAACTTCTGGTCCTCGTGGGCGGTGGCGATGAATTCGTGCGTGTGCGCCTCGACGCCGACCGTGATCCGGATCTGCACCCGCTGCCGCTTGCCGAGGGACTGCGCGATGTGCGCGACGCGGACGATCTCCTGGAAGGAGTCGAGAACGATGCGCCCGACGCCGGCGTCGATGGCCCTGTGGATCTCGTCCGTGGACTTGTTGTTGCCGTGGAAGGCGATGCGGTCGGCGGGCATCCCGGCGGAGAGGGCGGTGGCGAGCTCGCCCCCGGAACACACATCGAGATTGAGCCCCTCCTCGTGCAACCACCGCACGACGGCACGGGACAGGAACGCCTTGCCGGCGTAGAAGACGTCGGCGTCGTGCCCGAACGCGGTACGCCAGGCACGGGCACGCTGCCGGAAGTCGTCCTCGTCGAGAACGTACGCCGGGGTGCCGTGCCGCTCCGCGAGGGTCTTCACGTCGATGCCGCCGACGGTGACGACACCGTTCGCGTCCTCGTCGCGGGTGACGGTCTGTGCCCACACCTTGGGGTCGAGTTCATTGAGATCGGCGGCGGGACCGGAGTAGTGCCCCTCGGGCAGGACATCGGCGTGACGGGGTCCGGCGGGATGTGCGGAACGGCTCATGTCGTGTTCTCTTCTGTCTCTTCCTGGCGCGGGGATCGAGTGAGTGGTGTCTTCGTCGGTCTTCGCGCTCAGAGGTGTTCGGGTGCGTCGATGCCGAGCAGGGAGAGGCCACCGGCCAGCACCGCCCCGGCGGCTTCGGCGAGCGCGAGCCGGGCACGGTGGGCGGCCAAGGGTTTCTCGTCCCCGAGCGGAAGCACCGCGGGGAGGAGAACGAGGGTCGCGTCCGCTACGGCGACCAGGTGACGGGCGAGCAGGTCGGGGGCGCGGTGGGTCGCTGCGCGGGCCAGGACTCGCGGGTGGTCGGCGAGGAGGGGGGTGACCTCCGCTCGTACGTCGCCGGGTCGGGCGGTGAAACCGAGGTCGGCGGCGTTGCGGCTGACGGCCCGGGTGCGGGCGTAGGCGTAACGGACCCGGAAGAGGGGATTCGCCTCGCGCTGCACGAGGTGGTCGGCGGTGGGACGGGGCCGGTCGTGGGCGGCGGGAAGAAGGAGGGCCCAGCGAGCGGCGTCACGGCCGAGGGTGAGGAGGGGGGCGAGGTCGGGGGCGGGGACCGGGACGGGGCGTACGACTTCGGGGGCGAGGTCGACTTCGGGGTCTGGGTCGGGGGCGACTTCGGGGGCGAGGTCGAGCGGGGTGGGTTCCTGGGTGTCGGCGCTGTCGGCACTATTAGCACTGTCGGCGCTGTCGACGCCGAGAACGGTCGCCCAGGCGGGCTCGGTAGGCCCGGTCTCACAGCTGGTGGTCTCACAGCTGGTGGTCTCACAGCTGGTACGGACGTCGGCGCCCTGTGAGCGCAGGAGCCGGGCGACGACGTCCATGACGACGAGGGCGCGGGGCTCGCGGGGGGCGTGGAGTCGTACGAGGTGAGCGGTAGGGGCGTTCGGGGCGCTGGGGGTGGGTTCGCCGTTGGTGGGGGCGTCGACGAAGCCGTACCGCGGTCCGCGCCGCAGGATCTCCGCGACGAGCGCGGTGGACGCCGTACTCCCCAGACTGATGTTGAGAAAACCGGGCCCGGTGATCTCGACACCGCTGACGCCCTGCGCGCCGGCGAGATGCGGCAGCAGCAGTTCGGCGACGCGGCGGGGGCTCTCTCCGGCGGGCCGGGCGAGCTGAAGGGCGATGTTGGTGGCGTAGTCACCGCACCCGCCGGCTCCCGGCACGGTCACCGAGACCTTCTCCGGCACGACCACACTCAGCTCCCCGCCCTCGACAGCACGGCGCACCGCGCGCAGCACGGTACGGGAGAGCTCGACGGGGGTCACGGGACAAGCGTAGGGGAGGAGGGGGGTGGGTAGGCCAGTTGATTTGGCCGGGGGTCCGGGATGTGGACGCCAGGGAGGAGGTGGGGTCGAGGTGAGGCGAGGTGGGGTTGAGGTGGGGTCGAGGTGTCCATGCCGGGCGTCTGGGACCCGGGTACGTCAGCCGCCGGTACGGCCGCCCCGCCCGGCCCGTTCGGCCTCGCCCGCGCCGAAGGGGCCGGAGACGGACAGCCCGCCCGTCGTGTCACGCCGCCCGCGCTCGATCAACTGCCGTACGAGCGCGATGAGTTCGGAAGGTTCGAAGGGCTTGGCGAGAAACGCGTCGACGCCGACGTCAAGTCCGCTCTCGACCTCGTGCTGAGTGCAGGCGCTGACGATGGCCAGGGGCAGATCACTGGTACGGGGGTCGCTGCGCAGCCGGGCGGCGGTCCGCAGTCCGTCCAGCCGGGGCATGACGACATCGAGGGTGACCACATCGGGCCGTACCTGATGAATGACGTCCAGACACTCGGCACCATCGGCCGCGGTCACGACCTCGAGACCCTCCAGCTCGAGATTGACCCTGATCAACTGCCGGATGACCTTGTTGTCGTCCACAACAAGCACCCGACCCGACGCGCCTGGCACAACTCGAGAGTAGGTCCGGACCGGCCACCGCGTCCGGGTTTTCCCCACTTCCACCCCCTGCGAGGGACCCGGGACACGTCCCGGACCACCTCTCCCCCGACCTCTCTGACCACCGGGAAACCTGTTCATGAACACCGGTATGGAGCTGGTAGGGTTCTACCCGTCGCCGCGAACACCGCGACGGACACGCCCCCGTAGCTCAGGGGATAGAGCAACGGCCTCCGGAGCCGTGTGCGCAGGTTCGAATCCTGCCGGGGGCACCCCTTATAAGGTGCCCAAAGACCCCGCCATCAGCGCTTTAGCTGAAGACGGGGTCTTCGCGTTTGTGCAGGCGGGTGCCGTTAAAGCAGCCGTTTGTCAGTGATCACGTAATGGAGGGCTGCGGGCCCCGTCCTTTTCGGCCTCCCTGTCGCGGGCCGCAGTGACCACCGGACCACTGTGAGCGGGCTGGAGCCGCATCGCCGACTTCGCGGCTTCAGCCCTTCGTTCTCCCCAGCCCCTTTCGAAACCGGGGTGTACTCCCGCATGCCCCGGATGGGGTGGTGAGGCGCATGCCCCGGATGGGGTGGTGAGGACGGGTCGTTGTAAGACGGCGAGGGGGGATGGGGGATCTCGGCGCCGTCTTCGCACGTACGGCCGCCGCCCGTGTCCGGCTGCACGCGGCGGCGGCCGTGGGCCATTCCACCGCCCTGATGGGCGGGGCCGCCCTGCACGTGCCACGGCCGTGAGCGGGCGCAACCCTCCGTGGCTGCTGCGAGTGGAACCTCCCAGGGGAGCGATGATGGGCAGGACCTGGGAAGCCGGGCAACGGGCGTGGGGGCTGGCGGCCTTGGCACTGCTCCTCGTCCTCGGCGGAGCTGCCGTGCTCGCGGTGCCCTGCCGCCACAGCCTGTCCACCGCGCGAGCCTACGAGGCCGCCCCAAAAACCCGGGGCATCCCCGCCGTGGTCAGCAAGCTGGAGAACTACTCCAACGGTCATGGCGGCCACTACTGGCTGGAGGTCGAGGGCCCCCCGTCGGTATCCGGCAGGATCAGCCTCGACGACTCCGGCCCCGTGCTGTCGCGGCTGCGGAAGGGCGACCGCGTCGAGGTGGTCGTCTGGCACGGCCGCCGCACCGACATCACCTTCGACGGGCGCGTCCAGCAGACAGTCGAGGCGCCGACGACGAATCCGGGTCTCTGGCTTGGCGTCGGCCTGAGCATGCCGGTCGGCGGGGTGCTCGCGCTGTACGCCGCCGTTTGGCTGCGCCGTGGGACGCGCGAGCCGGCCCGGCGCCGCGCCGCGGACGGGTTCCCGCTCGCCGGGAAGATGATCGCTGGAGCCCTTGTGGTCACCGTCGTCTCCGGCATCGCCGCTTCCGGCGAACACGAGAGCGACCCGCTCGAATTCGTCGTCACCTGGCTGCTCTTCGCCCTCATCGGCCTCGCAGTGTGGGCGGTGGAGCACCGGATCCGGAACCGAGGGCCCGGCTTGTGAAGGACCCGGAATCTTGCGGATCAAGGCCCTTTGCCGACCGCTACCCGGGCCACTCGGCCCATGTGCTGCCGCGTCCGGCGACGTTGACTGGCGCCGGCAACATCGCGGCGAACCAGAGGGCAGTGACCATGAGTTCGACTCTCACAGGTGGGTTCTGGGAGGGGTTCGCAGTTCTGCTGGTCGCGGCAATCGGCGTGATGGGCATCCTCACCGCGGTGTGTGACACCCTTGCCGTTCGGATCCTGAGCCACCGCCCGCCACGGCCTCGGCCGCCGACGGAGGCGGCGCCCGCGCCGGACGCCGATCCGGTGGTGAGGACGCCGATGGTCCGTCCGCCTCCCCCGGTCCGGGACGCGTGGATCCCTGACGGGATCGCGGACCCGCCGGGCAACCGTGTGCCATATGCCCGTGCAACTCATGCCCGCGCCCTGCGCGTTGGAGCTTTTCGGGCGGTTGCAGGCGGCGCGCCTGGCTGCCGCCGCACGGTTGCCCACGCTGTCCGACGCCTGCCCGGCCGCCGGTGATGTCGGGTTCGCCGCCGTGCGAGTAGTGCGCCCACCGAGCGTTTCACCTCGTGGTCTACGAGCCCTTCGGCCCTGAGACGGGGCTGTTCGGCCCTGTCGGCCGGCTTCCGCCGGTGATGGAATGCAGGTGAAGCCAGGGACTGGCAAAAGAAGACGCGGAGGAGCGGTCTCGTACCGCGCACCGCGCAATCGAGGTCCGCGAGAAGCGGGCGCCGGTCCCTGGCTTCGAGCACGAGCGGCAGCCCCGCGCCCCGGCTGAGTGGGATTCTCCCCCGGCGAGCCCCGGCCTGGCCCGGCGAGCCTCGTGGGCTCCTTGCGTCGATCCGGCGCCACAGTTCTCCACCACTCGGCAACTCAATGTGCGTGTGGAACGCGCACGGCTCCTCCTGCCACACCATGCGGTATGCGCGGCGCCGACGCGGGGGCTGTCAGAGGGAGGAGTCCTTGGCGGCGGCAAGGGGGATGCGCCACCGCAGGCGAGTGCCGCCTTCGGGGCGGGCTGCGACCTCGAAGGTGCCGCCGAGTTTCTCCGCGCGGCGGCGCAGGTTGGTCAGGCCGCTGCTGCGGGTGACCGCGGGGTCGATGCCGCGGCCGTTGTCGGTGACTTCAAGGAGCAGTTCGTCTCCGGCCCGGACGGTGACCCGGACGGCGGTGGCGTGGGCGTGGCGGGCGACGTTGGACAGCGCCTCGCGCAGCGCGGCCAGCAGATGGGCGGCGGTCGTGTCGGGCAGCGCGGCGTCGACGGGGCCGTCGAACTCGACCGCGGGGGCGAAGCCGAGCCGGTCCTGTGCGGTGCCGGTCTCGTCCAGGACCTGGGCGCGGAGACTGGCGGCCTTCTGGGCGGGCTGGCCCAGTTCGAAGATGGTGCCGCGCAACTCCCGGATGGTGGCGTCGAGTTCGTCGATCACCTTGTGAATACGGGAGGAGGTGTCGGGGTGGGTGACGCGTGCGGTGACGCTCTGCAGCGCGAGGCCGGCGCCGAAGACCCGCTGGATGACCATGTCGTGCAGGTCGCGGGCGATGCGGTCGCGTTCGGCCATCACCTCACGGTCCGCGCGTGCGGCGGCCAACTCGGCCTGGGCGGCGAGCTGATGGGTGATGTTCCGCGCTGCCGTGGTGAAGCCGATCAGGGCGCCGTCGGTGTCACGCATCGGCGAGACGGTGACGGCCACGTCGACCTCGCTGCCGTCGGCGCACAGCCAGCGGCTCTGGTAGGAGTCCGCGTGTCCCCGGTCACGGATCTGCTCCACCACGGCCCGGTAGGCGGCGAAGGCCGCCTCGGGCACGATCGTGTCGATCGACCTGCCGCGAATGTGCTGCTCGGTGTGGCCGAACAGCCGCTCCGCGCCCGGGTTCCAGGTCTGGACGACCTGCGCGGTGCTCACCGAGATCATCGCGTCGTCGGAGGCGGCCACGATGGCGGCGAGCCGGGCCTCGGCGGCCCGGGTGGCCTCCAACTCGGTGTGCAGGGCGATCAGGCCCCGGTTTGTGTCGTCGAGTTCCTGGCTCAGCTCGTCCACGAGCTGTGCGCGGCGCTCCAGCTCTGCCAGCCGGTCGGCCGCCTCAGCCGTACCGTGCGCCTCACCTGGAGTGTCGGCGGCCCGGGAACCGCGCGTGTCCCCCACGGCTGACCACCCTTCGTCTCCTGACGCGAACCGCGTTCATCGTCCCACCGCCGGAATATGCCGAACTACGAGCACAGTAGCGTCGTCGGTGGGACGTGCATACTCCCGTTCGATTACCGCGGCCACGACCGACGGATGGTGCTCCAGCAGCCGCGGGTGGTCCTCCAGGCTCCACGCCGAGCGGATCCCGTCGGACACCAGGATCAGGGTCGATCCGGGCTGCCACGGGGCGTGTTGAAGACGGACGGTGGGCAGCGGCAGACGGGTACCGATCGTCCCGGGATGGTCCAGCAGATGCTGGGACCGGGTGCCGTTGAAGACCCGGCCGCCGATGTTGCCGACGGCCGCGTAGGCGAGTTCGCCCCGCTCGGCGTCGATCAGGCACGCGCCCAGCACGCCGCCCCGGGTCGCGCGCATCGCCTCGTGCGCCCGCCCCACGAACCGGTTCAGGTCGGTGACCGGCTCCTGCTCGAACGCGCCGACGGCGGCCCGCGACGCGAGGGCCGCGCCGGGGCCGTGCCCGAGCCCGTCGACGAGCAGCGCGGCCAGCGGCCGTCCGGGCACGACCGCCCAGGCATCCCCCGACGCGCCCTCCCCGCCCAGCGGAACGTTGACGCCGCCGAACCGCCACCCGTCGTCCGGACCGGACCGTGCGCTGCCCAGCCGTACGTAGACGACCGCGCCGCGCCGCGTGGAGTACCAGTCGAACTCGGCGGCATTGCGCCGTACGACGTTCAGCCCCGCGTTCAACCCGCCCCCGCGCGCCGACGGCAGCGGCGACGTCACCGTCGTAGCCGCACCCGTCATGCCCGGACCACGGTCGACGGACAGCAGTTCGATCCCGTCCCCGGCTCTGCGGACCAGCACATAGCCGCCGGGATGCGCGTGCCGGAGCAGGTTGGTGCCCAGCTCGGTGGCGACCAGCTCGGCCACGCCCGCGCGCATCCCCGACCGGGCGGCGACCCGGGCGACCGACCGGCGCAGAGCGCCGACGTCCTCCTCGGCCCCGACCACGTGCCGCTGGTGCTCACTCTCGCTCAACACCGCCTCACCGCTGCCACTTCACTATCACCACGGTGGTGCCCGAGGCGGCGTCGGACGTGAGGGTCATCTCGTCCACCAGCCGACGTGCCCCCGGCAGGCCCAGCCCCATGCTGCCGCGTGTGCTGAAGCCGTCGGTCAGTGCCGCGTCGATGTCCTCGATCCCCGGCCCGTCGTCGCTGAAGGTGGCCCGCACCCCTCGGCGGCCGGAGCGGTACACCTGTTCCACGCTGATCCGGCCGCGCCGCCCGGTGGCGTAGTTGAGGATGTTGCGGGCCAGTTCACTGCCCGCCGTGATCAGCTTCGTGGCGTCCACCAGGTTCAGCCCCACCGACTCGGCCTCGGCGCGCAGCGCCTTGCGCACCCGGATCAGGTCGGCCTCGTGGGCGATGGCGAAGACGTCCGGCTCCCGGTTCGTAGCCGCTTCCGTCGTCACAGCCAGCCCGCACCGGTGTCGTTGCGACGCAGCCGCTCCAGCAGCGCCAACCCCTGCTCGGCATTGAGAGCGGTGTCCAAGTGCCCCATCGGCACGCCCAGTTCGACCAGGGTGATGGCCACCGCCGGCTGGATCCCCACCACGGCCGCCTGTGCTCCCAGCAGCCGGACCATCGCCACGATCCTCGCCAGCACCCGGGCGATGAACGTGTCGACCACACTCAGCCGGCTCACGTCGATGAGCATGCCCGAGGCGGAGGTGTCCGCGATCTCCCGGGTGAGCTGCTCCTCGATCGCCATCACCGTGGTGTCGTCCAGATCCCCCTGCAACGCCACCAGCAGCGTGTCACCGATCCGCATGACCGGTACGACGTCCTCGGTCATCGCGACCCCCCGGACCTCAGTGCCTGCGCGGCCGTCTCCGCGGTCCCGGCCCGCTCGGCGAGTACGGCCAGCGCCAACTGGAGTGCGTCCTGCAGGGTGTTGCGGGAGCGCAGCCGCCCCATGTCGATGCCCAGATGCACCATGGACTGGGCGGTCTCGGGCCGTACCCCGCTCATGATGCTCACCGTCCCCATGAGGGCCGCGGCCTGCACGGTCTTGAGCAGATGCTGGGCGACCTGGGTGTCGATGGTCGGCACCCCGCTGATGTCCAGGATGGCCACCTCGGCCTGGGTCCGGGCGATCTTCTCCAGCAGGCCCTCGGTCAGCCGGGTGGCCCGCAGTGTGTCCAGCGTGCCGATGATCGGCAGCGCGAGCACCTTGTCCCACACCTGGATCACCGGTGTGGACAGCTCCAGGATCTCGTCGCGCTGCCGCTGCAGCCGCTGTTCGGTCTCCCGGCGCTCGGTGACGTCCCGGATCGCCGCCGCCACCAGCCGCCCCTCGGCGGTCTCCAGCGGGCTCAGGCTGATCTCGACCGGGAACTCGGTGCCGTCCCTGCGCATCCCGTACAGCTCAAGACCCGCGCCCATCGGCCGCAGCCGGGGATCGGCGAGGAATCCGCTGCGGTGGCCTACATGACGGTCACGGAACCGGGCCGGCACGAGCACCTCGATCTCCCGGCCGACCAACTCGTCGCGCTCGAAGCCGAACAGCGCCTCCGTGCGCCGGTTGACCAGGACGATCCGCGCGTCCTGACCCACGATCAGCATGGCGTCGGGGGCCGACTCCAGCAGACCGTGGAACAGCGACTCGGCCCGCGCGGACTCCGTGACGTCCTTGAGCGTCTTGACGAAACCGTTCACCACCCCGTCCTCGCCGTACACCGGTGTCAGCGTGACCTGCGCCAGGAACCGCTCGCCGTTCCTGCGCACCCGCCAGCCCTGGAAGGTACGCCGGCCGTCCTGCCGGGCCGCGTCCAGTTCCTGCCCGACCAGCCCCGCCTCGCGGTCCTCCGGCGTGTGCAGGACCTCCACCGACCGGCCGACCATCTCGTCCCGCGTGTACCCGGTCATGGCCTGGGCGGTGCCGCTCCAGCGGACCACCTCACCGTCCGGCCCCAGCTTGATGACCGCCTGGTCGGCGATCGCGTCCAGCATCACCTCAAGATCCCGCAGCCCCTCCTGCGGATCCTGACCGGCTCCCGGTGACGTCGTCATGCCCGGCCCCGCCCTTCACATCGCCCATCCCCGAACCGGGCCCTCCTCTGATGGCCCCCTGGCCCCGGCGCGGCCGATGCTATCGCCCCTCCACAGCAATTGATCAGGGCTCCGACGCACCTGGCCGATCACCGCCTCAGCCGCCCGTCACCGTCCGCACCGCCCCGGACCCGGAAGCCTGATCAGCACTGAACCCGCGCTCGGCCGGGAGGGGTTGAGCCAAGACCGGATGCGCCTCGGCGCGGCGGCCCGCGATGCCGGACAGTCCCGTCGCCGGCCGCCGAAGAGGAGCGAGCTCGGAAGCATCCCGCGCTGCGGGTGGGGGCGGCCGGCATGAGAGCGCCGGTCCCTGAAGGAAGCGGCCGACGGACTCAGTTGGCGGCCAGGGGTCTCGCGTCGGTGGATGCCCCTGGCCGACCGGCTGCGGCATCCACCGCGATCAACCGGCGAACCGCGCCCTCGGCGCCGTCTCGGCCCGCTCAAGCGCACAGCGCAGGTAGTTGCGTCCTGTACGGCCGAAACCGTTGATGCCCACGTGCGGGGTCGTGTCCGTCGCCCTCCCGCTGGACGCCCGGTGGTGCCTCGGCTGTGCTGTCACCCTGCGGGCAGGGGAGAACGTTGGGCTCTGGGCTCGGGCCGCCCGGGGGCCGGATGAGGGACGTACGACCCAGTCGGTCCCCCGGCGAGTTTGAGTCGGCTTCCCGGGCACCGTGTTCCACTCGCTTCCCCGCCATCCGCGGGCGCCCGTCCATGAGTCCGTTTCCCCCGCGTCCGGCATCCGGTGGAAGACGGGCCGCCCGGCCCGGCAGGTGCGGGGCCGGTCAGCCCCTCGGCGGGACCAACGGGACCTGGGGCCACGGTCGTTCGCGGGAGAGGCTGCTGGTGGAGGCGGTACCGATCCCTCACGGTGCCGCCTCCGCCCTGCGCCGCCGACCCGTGCGGCTCCACCTCTCGACGCTGGAGGCACACCTCCCATGACCCGCCACGACGACCGCACCGCGACCGCTGTCCCCGCCGAGGCGCCGTCGAGCACCGCCATCGCCGTGGACCGGCTGGTGACGAACGGGCTCAAGGCACTTGCCGACTACGAGAGCCTCGACCAGGAGCAGGTCGACCACATAGTGAAGAAGGCGTCGGTCGCCGCCCTGGACCAGCACACCGCGCTGGCCCGTCTCGCGGTCGAGGAGACCGGGCGGGGGGTCTTCGAGGACAAGGCCGCCAAGAACATGTTCGCCTGCGAGTACGTCACGTACAGCATGGGCACGATGAAGACCGTGGGTGTCATCGCCCGCGACGACATCGACGACATGACCGAGGTGGCCGAGCCGGTCGGCGTGGTGTGTGCGATCACTCCGGTCACCAATCCGACCTCCACCACGATCTTCAAGGCGCTGATGGCGCTGAAGACCCGCAACCCGGTCGTGTTCGCCTTCCACCCCTCCGCCCAGCGCTGCAGCGCGGAGGCGGCCCGTGTGGTGCGTGACGCGGCCGTCGCCGCCGGCGCACCCGAGCACTGCGTCCAGTGGATCGAGACGCCGTCCGTCGAGGCCACCGGCACGCTCATGCGGCACCCGGGCGTCTCCCTGATCCTCGCGACCGGCGGCAACGCCATGGTCAAGGCCGCCTACTCGGCCGGAAAGCCCGCGCTCGGTGTGGGCGCGGGCAATGTTCCCGCCTATGTCCACAAGAGCGCCAAGCTGCGCCGGGCCGTCAACGACCTGGTGCTGTCGAAGTCGTTCGACAACGGCATGATCTGCGCCTCCGAGCAGGCCGTCATCCTCGACGACGAGATCTACGACGCCGCTGTGGCCGAGTTCCGCACGCTGCACGCCCATCTGGCGAGCGCCGAGGAGAAGGCGAAGCTGGAGAGGTTCCTGTTTCCCGCGGACAATGCGGATCGCGGGGCGGGGGCCGGATGCGAACCGAAGGTCAACGCGGCGGCCGTCGGGCAGAGTCCGGCGTGGATCGCCGAGCAGGCCGGCTTCACCGTGCCGGCCGAGACCTCGCTCATCCTGGTCGAGGCCGGCCGGGTCGGCCCCGACGAACCGCTGACCCGCGAGAAGCTCTGCCCCGTCCTCGCCGTGCTGCGCGCCGGCTCCGAGCGGCAGGGCTTCGACCTGGCCGCCGACATGGTCGCCTTCCACGGCCAGGGCCACAGTTCCGTCATCCACACCGAGGACACCGCGCTGGCGGAGGAGTACGGCAAGCGTATGAAGACCGTACGCGTCATCGTGAACGCGCCGTCCTCGCAGGGCGCCATCGGCGGCATCTACAACAGCCTGCTGCCCTCGCTCACCCTGGGCTGCGGCTCCTGGGGCAGCACCTCGGTGTCCAACAACGTCTCGGCCGCCCAGCTGCTCAACGTCAAGCGCGTCTCGACGCGCCGCAACAACCTGCAGTGGTTCAAGGTCCCGCCGAAGATCTACTTCGAGCCGCAGTCCATCCGCTACCTCGCCTCGATGCCGGACGTCCACCGCGTCACCGTCGTCACCGACGCGACCATGACCCGCCTCGGCTTCGTCGACCGGGTCGAGCGCGTGCTGCGGCGCCGCCGGGAGCCGGTGACCATCCAGGTCATCGACAACGTCGAGCCCGAGCCGAGCATCGACTCCGTCCGGCGCGGGGCCCGCCTCATGGGCGACTTCCGGCCCGACACCATCATCGCCCTGGGCGGCGGCTCCCCCATGGACGCGGCCAAGGTGATGTGGCTGCTGTACGAGCAGCAGGCCGAGGGCAAGGACGTCGACTTCGCCGACATGCGGCACAAGTTCTCCGACATCCGCAAGCGCGCCTTCCGCTTCCCCGTCCTCGGCAAACTCGCCCGACTGGTGTGCGTCCCCACCACATCGGGCACCGGCGCCGAGGTCACCCCGTTCGCCGTGATCTCCGACCCGGCGACCGGCAAGAAGTACCCGCTGGCCGACTACGCCCTCACCCCCAGCGTCGCCATCATCGACCCCCTCCTGACCACGGAACTGCCCCCGGCGCTGGCCGCCGACAGCGGCTTCGACGCCCTCACCCACGCCATCGAGGCGTACGTGTCCGTCTACGCCAACGACTTCACCGACGGCCTCGCCCTGCACGCGATCCGGCTGATCTTCGAGAACATCGAGGCCGCGGTCAACGACCGCGCCGGGCGGCCGGACGCGCAGGAGAAGATGCACAACGCCGGCACGATCGCGGGCATGGCGTTCGGCAGCGCCTTCCTCGGCATCGTCCACGCCATGTCCCACACCCTGGGCGCCACCTTCCACCTCGCGCACGGCCGCACCAACGCCGTCCTGCTGCCCCACGTCATCCGCTACAACGGCACCGTCCCCACGAAGCTGACCGGCTGGCCCAAGTACGAGAACTACCGCGCCCCGCAACGCTTCCAGGACATCGCCCGCACCCTCGCACTGCCCGCCGCCACCCCCGCCGAGGGCGTCGAGTCGCTCGCCGGCGCGGTGGAACAACTCCGCGCCGCGGTCGGCATCGAACCGACCTTCAAGGCCCTCGACGTCGACGAGCGCGCCTTCCTGGACGCACTGTCCCAGCAGGCACTGAACGCCTACGAGGACCAGTGCGCACCCGCCAACCCCAGGATGCCCATGCTCGACGACATGCAGCACCTCATGCGGACGGCCTACTACGGCGACGAGGCCGGCCCCCGCTCAGACGTCTGACGACGACCGAGCCGAGACTCGGACCGCGGAGGTGCCGGAGAGCGGGCCGAAGCCGGAGCGGCAGGCTCGGGAAACACCGCGCAGCCGTCACGAGGAACGGGGCCGCGGCGGGCGGCGGTGCCTTCGACAAGGCCGTGCACCGATTCGGGAGAATCACCGTCGCGGGACGCGGCTACGGCAAGCTGCGGTTTCCCCTGCACGAAGTCGGCGCGCTCCTTGGCGTCGACGCGGTCCGTCCCGCCGCAGCGGCCGAACCCACGTGGTCCGGCTCGCCGACACCACCGCCACAGGGCTGACGTAGGTGATCGCCTCCTGTCGACGGCGGCTGAATCCCGGCTCATCCAAGACGGAACCCTGGAAGGACCCGGTTCGCGACACTCCGACGCCGCTGATTCCGGGCGCCCCACGCCTACGGCTGGACCGGGACAGTGATCGTTTCGGGATCACGGCGACCGGCTCACGGTTCGGGCTGTGCGCGGGACGACGACCCCTCACCGCCGACCGGCCCGCCGCCGCGGGACCTTCGGCCCATGGCACGGACGCGTCGGCCGCCGAAGGGTGGCAGCAAGGATGGCGCGTTGCGCGCACAAGGCCCGGGGGGAGCCGCGTTGTGGAGATCTCACAAGGGGTGCTTCGATGACAGGCAGGGAGAATCTCGCCGCACGGCTGGGCGGCTGGAGCGCCCGGCACCGCTCCGTCGCCATCGTGGGCTGGCTGGTCGTAGTGGCGGCGGCGGTGCTGATCGGTAGCGCCGTGGGGCAACAGCACATGACCGATCAGGAGTACGCGGCGGGCGAGTCCGCCCGGGCGTGGCAGGTCCTGGAACAGAAGGGGCTCATTCCTCCCGCGGACGAGATGGTGCTGGTGCACAGCGACACCGACACCGCCGGCGCGGCCGGGTTCCGGGCTACCGTGCGGGAACTCGTGTCCGGAGTCCGGGCCACCGGAGAGGTGACCGATCTGCGCGACCCGTACACGACGGCGGGCCTCGTCTCCAGTGACCGGCACAGCGCCTTGGTGCAGTTCTCCGTGACCGGCAAGGCGAACACCGCGTACAAGCGGGTACAGCCGGTGCTGGACGCGGTGGACAAGGTACGGGCCGCCCACCCGGGCATGCGCGTGGAACAGTTCGGCGAGGCGAGCGCCGGCAAGTGGTTCGACGACACCATCCTCAAGGACTTCCACCGGGCCGAGTTGACAGCCGTTCCGCTGGCGCTGGGCATCCTGCTGGCGGCCTTCGGCGCGCTGCTCGCCGCGGTGCTGCCGGTCGGGCTGGCGATCACCGCCTTTCTCGCCGCCAACGGTCTGCTGGCGCTGATCAGCCACGGCATGCACGTCGACAGCTCGGCCAGCTCGGTGGTGCTGCTGCTGGGCCTGGCCGTCGGTGTCGACTACTGCCTCTTCTATCTGCGCAGGGAGCGCGAAGAGCGAGGGACGGGGCGCGACCCGCAGGCGTCCCTGCGCATCGCCGCGGCGACCTCCGGACGGTCGGTACTGGTGTCCGGCCTGACCGTCGTGGTGGCCATGTCCGGCATGTTCCTGTCCGGGATGCAGCTGTTCGACGGGTTCGCGGTGGGCACCATCCTGGTGGTCCTCATCGCCATGCTGGGTTCGGTGACGGTGCTGCCCGCACTGCTGTCGCTGCTCGGGGACCGGGTGGAATGGGGCCGGGTGCCGGGTCTGGGGCGGCTGCGCCGTCCCGGGAACGGCAGCCGGGTCTGGGGCGCGATCCTGCGGCCGGTGCTGGCCCGCCCGGGCATCTCCGCCGCGGCCTCCGGGGGCGTCCTGCTGCTGCTCGCCGTCCCGGTGCTCGGCATCCACACCGAGAAGCTGAGCCTGGACAAGCAGTTGCCGTCGAACACGGCCCTCATACAGACGTACCGCCACATCAGCGCGGCGTTCCCCGGCGGTGCCAGCCCCGCCAACGTCGTGGTCAAGGCCGATGACGTCCAGGCGCCGCAGGTGCGCCGGGCGCTGACCGCCTTCACCGCCGCCGCACTGGACACCAACCTGGTCAACCAGCCCGTCCAGGTCACCGCACACCCGAAGCAGAACGTCGTCGAGATCAGCGTGCCGCTGGCGGGCAACGGGTCGGACAGCACCTCGCGCCGCGCGGTACAGGTACTGCGCGACGACGTGGTGCCGCAGACCCTGGGAAAGGTGTCCGGGGTGCGGGCGTACGTCACCGGAGACACCGCGTTCTCCATGGACTTCAACGCCCAGTTGCGCCGCAGCATCGTGCCGGTGTTCGTGTTCGTGATGGCCGTCGCCTTCCTGGTGATGCTCCTGTCGTTCCGCTCGCTGACCATCGCCGCCGTCTCGATCCTGCTGAACCTGCTGTCGGTCGCCGCCGCCTTCGGCGTCATGGTCGCGGTCTTCCAGCACGGCTGGGGCGCCAACCTGGTCGGCACGCACGCCGTCGGCGCCATCGAGTCGTGGCTGCCGCTCTTCTCGTTCGTCATCCTCTTCGGACTGTCGATGGACTACCACGTGTTCGTGGTGTCCCGCATACGCGAGGCACACGACGCAGGCACGCCCACCCAGGAAGCCGTGGCACGCGGGATCCGCAGCACGGCGGGCGTGGTGACCAGCGCGGCGATCATCATGGTCGCCGTCTTCGGAGTGCTCGCCACCCTGTCGATGCAGGACTTCAAGCAGATGGGCGTCGGACTCGGCGTGGCCATCCTGCTCGACGCGACCATCGTGCGAGGCGTGCTGCTGCCGTCCGTACTGTCACTGCTCGGCGAGCGCACCTGGTACCTGCCCCGCCGGCTGTCCCTTCCTTCCTGGCACGCCCGACCGGCACCCACTGACACCCCACCGCAGGCCGGGCCCGCGAGCCCACAACCGGACGAAGTCCAAGAACCGGTCCACCCCGCGGCCGATACGCAATCCAGCGCCGACGCTGCGACCGGCCGGCGCCGGGAACGAGATCACCGCCGTTGACCAGAACCCGTGGAGGTGCCCTCGGGGACGCTCGTCGGAGCGACGGCGAAGTCGAGCCGAAGCGGGGCGGCGGACTGGCCGACCTCCGCAGGTCGCTCGGAGTGGGGTACTCGGTCGTCAAGCAGCTCGCCGGCAGCCCCGACCCGGACAGTGCGTATCAGCGGGCGCAGACGTGGTTCAGTGGGGCACTGTCTGACGGTGTGTACCTGCTGCGGGTCACGCTGCGCACGACCTCGGCGTCGAGACCGAGCCCGACTTCGAGCAGACCCGTCTGCGGATGCTCGCCACGCTCGACGGCGCGCGCGACAGCCTCGTACACCTACTCGCCGCAGAGCGGGCCCAGGCTCCCGGAACGGTTGGCGGGCCTCGGTAGGCGCGCCGCGCTGGGGCCCCTGTACGACTC
Source organism: Streptomyces sp. NPDC001100 (assembly GCF_053598575.1). Taxonomy (NCBI): domain Bacteria; kingdom Bacillati; phylum Actinomycetota; class Actinomycetes; order Kitasatosporales; family Streptomycetaceae; genus Streptomyces; species Streptomyces sp. NPDC001100. The sequence goes on along the minus strand of NZ_JBSFKO010000021.1, from coordinate 42,542 downwards.
TTCAGCCCTGACCACCAACCCCAACAGGCCGGTCGTTCAACGCATATGGTCCGCCGTCTCCGCTACTTGTCCGCCCGTGGAGCTTGATGTCCTCGTTGACGAAGTTGACGTAGTGACGAGGACCTGAACACACCCACGGCGCCCCGCCCCTGGATGGGACGACGCGCCGTGGGTGTCAGGTCAGGTCACTACCAAGACGTCACTGGCCGGACGCCATGAAGCCGACGGTGATCAGCGATAGAGCCGACGGCTGTCAGCGGTGGCCGCCGCCCCCGTGGCCGCGACCCTCGTGACCGCCGCCCCCGTTGTGGCCCCCGCCACCGTGACCGCCCCCGTTGTGACCGCCTCCGTTGTGGCCGCCGCCCTCGTGGCCGCCTCCGTTGTGGCCCCCGCCCCCGTGACCGCCCCCGTTGCGCCCGCCCCAGGTCTTGTCGTCGACGAGGCGGCGGTGGTCGTTGCGGAGGGTGGCGGTGTCGGAGCGGTTGTCCCAGGCGTAGTCGCGGCGGTCCTGGTAGACGTCCTGGGCGGTGTCGCGGCCCTTTCCGGTGTGGACGCGGACGGTGGCGTGGCCGGCGAGGCGGTAGTGGCGGAAGGTGTAGGTCTGGCCTTCCTTGTTCGACAGCTTCCAGCCGTCGAGGTTGACGCCGCGGCGGTCGTGGTTGGTGATCTCCACCCACTCGTTGTTCAGCGAACGGGCGGAGCGGTCGTCCGGTCCCGGCGAGTCGGCCTGCACGCGGCTGATCTCCACGCTCGGCCGGGCCGCGTGGTCGGCCGCGGTCGCCGGCAGTGCCGCCGCGCCGACGAGTGCGCCGGCAGCCAGCGCGGCTGCGGCCAGACGACGGACGGACACGGAAGGTGAAGAGGTCACGGGTTCCCCCAGCATGGTGCGGGCACATCCCTGGATACGGCAACGACCGGATCCGGGCTGTGCGGTGTGCGGGTGGCGGCCTGTTGGCCGCACACCCACACCTTCTCCACCGCATCGACGGGATATGGGCGATAGGTGAATCGCGTTACGGGTCGGTCGCATTTCCGTGATTGTCACCTGTACCGTCCATTTATGCGCGTGATGCACCAGGTTGACGCCCAGAGTTACTGCGGGCACTGACCCGAGGTCCTTGATCGCCAGGGTGCGCCACCCCAGGTCCGCCGGAGGCATCACCCGAAAGTGGGTAACGGGCGGAGCGCCGATTCCGGTTGCTTGAAGGACTCCCGGGGGCACCGGCCGCTGTCAGGAACCTGTTTGAATCTCTACGAGAGGCGGGGCTGCGAGCGACGTCGAGAGTTCTACGTCGGTCCGGTCATTGGTAGGAGCAAGTCTTCGCCGTTCCCGGTGCCGGGTCGCCGAACACCGCGTTGGAGCAGGCCGTACCGCCCGGCAGCGTCGCGTAGCTGAACGAACTGCCGGCGCAGTACGCCACCGTCATCACGCCGGAGAAGGCGCAAGGCAAGGGCGGGTCAAGAGAAGCGAGGGCCGCGCGTGGTGTCGTGACGGGCACGGATTGGTTGCGGGAGAGCGCACGTCAGCCCCAACTGCCGTGCTCCCCCGGCACCATGGCGTCCCATGGGGGACTTGAGCGGGGACCGGGATCGCTACGTCGACTTCCTGCGGGCGTGGGCGATCGTGCTGGTGGTGTTCGGGCACTGGCTGATCACCGGGTTGGTGCGGGACCCCAACGGGGTGATCAGCGCACCGGAGTTGCTCGCCACTGTGCCCTGGACCCAGTGGCTGACCCTGGGCTTCCAGATCATGCCGTTGTTCTTCCTGGCAGGCGGGCACGCGGCGAGCGGCTCCTGGGAGCGGGCGCGGAGCGAGGGGCGCACGGCGACCGGATGGGTGGGGCAGCGGGCGCTACGGCTGCTGCTGCCCGCCGGCATGTACAGCGGGCTGGTGCTGGTCGCCGTCGCGATCTGCGGGGCGGCCGGAGTGGATCCCGGCACCCTCGCGCTCGTCGGGTGGGCGATGGCCATGCAGTTCTGGTTCCTGCCGGTGTATCTGGTGCTCAGCGCGGCAACTCCGGTGCTGCACACGGCACATCGGCGGTGGGGACTGCGGGTGCCGGTGGTGATGGGGGCGGTTGCCCTGGTCGCCGACACGCTGGTGGTCACCGTGCATGCGCCCGGCGTAGGGCTGCTGAACTACGTGCTCGTGTGGGGCGTCGCCTATCAACTGGGCTTCTGCTGGCGGGACAAGCTCCTAACCGAGCGGTCCGCCCTGCCCGCGTTCATGGCCGCCGGCGGTGCGGTCGCCTTCGCCGCGCTGGTCGCCCTCGGGCCGTTCCCGGTGAGCCTGATCCTGGTGACCGGGCAGAGTCCCAGCAACACCAATCCCCCGTCGCCGGCCATGCTGGCGTGGGCAGTTGGGCAGGTCGGGCTGGCGCTGCTGCTCGCGCCGGTGCTGCGGAGGCTGTTGGATCGCGCACAACTCTGGCGGCTGGTAGGGCCGTTGGGCGGTGCGAGCATGACGCTCTACCTGTGGCACATGCTGCCGGTGCTGATCGTCGCCGCGGTCTTCTATCTCACCGGACTCGCGCCCGAGCCGGCTTACGGGTCCGGGAGTTGGTGGGCGCTTCGGGTGCCTTGGCTGGCCGTGCTCGGGGTCGTGCTGGTGGGGGTCGTAGGGGCGCTGGGGCCGTTGGAACGTGCGCTCGCAGTCGCCTACGAGCGGACGCGGCCGGGGGACGAACCGCGTCGGCCTTGGGCGTTGTGGCTCGGGGTGGCCGCGAGTGTGGGGGCGTTGATCTGGTTCGCGGGGCACGGGTTCGCGTACGACGGGCGGTTTCCGGTGCTGCCGTCGGTGGGGCTGGCGGTGGGGGTGGGGCTGGTCATGGTGACGGGGCGGAATGTGGCGGACCGGGGTGTGCGCGTCAGCGTCTGAGTGGCTTGTGTCGTCTTGCGAGTGCGGGCGCGTTGTGGCTGGTCGCGCAGTTCCCCGCGCCCCTTGGGGGTTGCCCTGGCCGGCATCGAGAGGCTGACGGGGCGGGGCGGCATACGCCGCCCCGCCCCGTCGGATGCCAACCGTGCTAGTGCCTGCCGCACTTCGACACGTCGATCCGCACGATCTGCGGATCGTGGTCGCTCGCCTGGTCCGCGAACTCCGCGTTGAGGTGCACGACGTCGTAGTTGAAGGACGTCACCGCGGGGCTGGTCAGGATGTGGTCCAGGGTCTGGGAGTTGCCGTCGTAGACGTACGTGTAGCGCTCGGCGGCGGGGAGGGTGGTGATCAGGGGCGTGAGGACCTTGTCGGCCGTCAGCGTGGTCACCGTCTGGGAGAACTCGTAGTCGTTCAGGTCGCCGAGGACGATCGCCTTGGCGTTCTTGTCCGCCGCGAGCAGGGACTTGACGAAGGTGTTGACCTCCGCCGCCTGGGCCGCGCGCTGGGTCTCCGAGCTGCGGGCCGGGGGCTGGTAGCGGCCGTGGATCGGCTGGTCGCCGCCCTTGGAGATGAAGTGGTTGGCGACCACGAAGACCTGCTCGCCCTGGAAGGTGAACTCGCCGACCAGGGGCTTGCGGCTGTCCTCCCAGGCCGCGTTGGTCGGGTCGATCCGGCCCGGGGAGTAGGTGAGTTCGACGCCGTGACGGGTCTTCACCACGCTCGTGGCCGTGGTCGCGTCGCCGCCCGGGTGGTCGGTGAAGGAGACCCGCTTGGGGTTGAAGAGGAAGACCTGGCGGATGTTGCCGCCGGGCTCGCCGCCGTCCGCGTCGTTGGTCGGGGAGATGTAGCGCCACTTGTAGACCGGGCCGCCGGCCGCGCGGACCGCGTCCGTGAAGCGCTTGAGGGTGGCCTCGGCCGTCACGGTGCCGTCGTTGGTCGCGCCGTTGTCGTCCTGGATCTCCTCCAGGGCCACGATGTCGGGGGAGTTGAGGTTGACCGCGACGCCCTCGGCGAGCCGGTCGAACTTCTCCTGGGTGTCGAGCGCGTCCAGGTTCTCCACGTTGTACGTGGCGACCGCCAGTTCGTCCTTCTTCTGCTTGCGCGTCACTTCCTGCTTCAGGCCGTTGTCGACGAGGGTGCCGAGCTGGGTGGCCTGGACGTTGTAGCCGCCGTAGGTGGAGTAGTCGAGGGGACCGGTGGTCGTGCCTGACAGTTCGTCACCGACGTTGGCGGCGGGGAAGGTTGAGGTGGTGTCGAGCGACATGACCTCGATACGGCCGGTGTTGGGCTGGTCGTAGGAGGAGTACAGGGTGCCGCCGCGGGCGGTGGCGTTCTCGTCGGGCTTGACCGTGACCCACAGCTCGCCGTAGGCGTCGCTCGCGCCGACCACGCGCGCGTCGGCGAAGGTGACCCGCATGCCCTCCAGGGACTCGAAGAAGTCCTGGGCGTAGACGGCGGGTTGGAGCGGGAGGGACTCGATGCTGCCGCCGGACGCGGTCGGGATGTAGGCGTCGGGGACCGAGGTGGCGTCGAGGGTCACGGCGTCCGGGAGGGCGTTGCCGCTGGAGAGGACCGTGGTGGTCGGGCCGGTGATCTCGGTGTTGGACTGGCTGGTGCTGCTCGGGTAGTACTCGCTGACCTTGCCGGTGACCAGGACCGAGTCGCCGACCGCGACGGTGGGCTTGGTGGAGCCGGTGTAGACGAAGACGGCCTCGCTGGTGCGCGGGTCGGTGTCGGGGGTCGGGTCCTGGATCCAGTAGCCGAGGGAGCCGCTGGAGCGGACCCCGGTGACGATGCCCGGGACCCTGGTGACCGTCTGGCCGGAGTACGGCGAGAGGCGGGTCGTGCCCTGGATGTCGTGGACGCGGACGGTGCCGGGGTCGGTCGGCGAGCCGCCGTCGCCACCGCCGCCGTCGCCCGAACCGGGCGTCTGGCCCGCCGAGTTGACCGGGGAGGGGGTGCCCGCGGTGAAGTCGGCCGCGTTGTCGTCGGTGTCGGCGAGCGAGGCGGCGCGCGCGACGGACGCGGTGTTGGAGGCGCCGGTGGCCGGGCCGCTGCCCTCGCGGACGACCGCGGTGCCGTAGCCCGTGAGGTCGACGATGCTCGGGTCGGCCGCGCAGTCCGCGGCGGTCTTGCAGGTCAGTGCGGTGGTGCCGGAGACCAGGGCGATCGTGCCGGAGGTGGCGCTCATGGCGATCGAGCCGGTGGCGTCCGTGGTCGGCAGCGCGGTCGTGCCGCCGCTGCCGGTGCCCTCGCCGACCAGGTAGCGGGCGCCGGGGGCGATCGCGCCGGTGAGGGCGGTGACCTGCCAAGTGGAGCCGGAGGAAGGCGTACCGGGCAGGTACTGCACGCTGTAGCCCGACAGGTCGTAGGCGGTGGAGCCGGCGTTGCCGAGTTCAACGAAGTCCCGGGTCAGGGTGGCTCCCGAGTTGCCTCCGCCGCCGTACACCTCGGCGATCACCGCCGAGGCCGACGGAGCGGCGTGTGCGGCGGGCAGGGCGGTGAAGGCGAAGGCTCCCGCCGCGCCCACCGAGACGATCGAGCAGGCGGTGCGGCGGGCGCGGGATCTGCGCCCTTCAGGTCTGGACACGCTGGCGGTCTCCTCGTGCTTCGTGTAGCTGCCGATACCGGTGCCTGTGGGGAGTCGGCTCAAGTTACGCGCGTAGAAAGGGAGTTGCCCAGAGGGCCCCGCGTTAAATCCAGGGAACAAGTGAGGGCGGGGGCGGCGAGGGCGACCACGGAAGTGACGTTCCACACATAACCCCCGTGATCGAATCGGGCAACTCTCCCCATTTCACCCGACCTTGAGAGCCCCCGGACGACAATAGGTTCACCCTTCAACCGTGGCGTTTCCCTGTTTTGTCCGGTTCACTCTGGATGGTTTGCCGCGCACCATAAGCCCGTTCTGAGCACAGGGAGTGTGTAGAAGTATGTCCAATTCGCACCATTCACCCGAGATTCGGTTCGCCCCTCACCCGGTGAGCGCCGCCGAAGTCATCCCGGGCGATCTGATCGCGCTGACCCCGGACGACGCCGAACGCGACTGCTGGTACGTCGTGATGCACACGCTGCCCGAGACCCCGGAGACGATCCGGCTGGCGCTGCGCCCGCCGCTCGGCGGGGCCGACCGGGACGAGGTGCTCGGCCGGAACCTGCGCGTCACCGTCGCCTGCCACCGGATGGACGTCGGGGCGATCCCCCGCCTCGACTCCGACGATCTCGGCACGGTCGAGTTCCGCGACGGCGACCGGGTGACCACTTTGCGGGTCGTCGATCCGCGCGCCGACGAGGCGTCGTACGCACGGCGTTGGGGTGTGTGGCACCGGGATCTCGACGGGGCGGCGGGAGAGGTCGCGAGCGATGCGGAGGTCCGTGGCTGGGGCGGTGCGGAGTACGTCGTACGGCATCACGCGCGGCCCGAGCGGGAGGCGGTCGTGAACGGGCCGCGGCGGGTGGTGGTCACCGGGCTCGGGGCCGTCACGCCGCTCGGGGTCGGGGTCGGCGAGCTGTGGCGGGGGCTGCTCGACGGTCGGCACGGGATCCGGGAACTGGACGGCGAGGAGTTCGCGGAACTGCCCGTGCGGGTGGCCGGGACCGTGCCCGTCGACCCGGCGGAGCTGCTGCCGCGGGCGGCGGCGCGGCGGATGAACCGGGCCGCGCAGTTCGCCGTACTCGCCGCTCGGGAGGCATGGGACGACGCCGGGTTCACGGCCGGGGGCACCCGGGAGAGCGGGCTCGATCCGGAGCGGGTCGGCGTCAGCCTCGGGGCGATCCTCGGGGACGCGTCGGTGCTCGTCGGCGGCGACCGCAAGCTGCGGGACAAGGGACCCCGTGCGGTCTCCCCGCTCACCACCCCCATGACCGTGCCCTCGCAGGCCGCGTCCCAGGTCTCCCTCGACCTGCACATCACCGGCGAGGCCCGCACGGTCACCGCCGCGTGCGCCTCCGGCACCGAGGCGATCGGGGCGGCCATCGACCGCATACGGTACGGCCGCGTCGACCTCGCCCTCGCGGGCGGGGCCGAGGCGGTCGTCACGCCGGCGATCATGGCGTCGTTCGCCGCGATGCGGGCGTTGTCGACGCGGGGGGTGGCGGACGGTTCGTCGCCGTCGCGGCCGTTCGGGAAGGACCGGGACGGGTTCGTGAACGGGGAGGGCGCGGGGGTGCTCGTCCTGGAGGCGGAGGAGCACGCCCGCGCGCGTGGGGCACGGATCTACTGCGAGGCCGCCGGGTGGGGGCTGTCCGCCGACGCGCACCACATGGCGGCGCCGGACCCCTCGGGCGCCGGGGTCGCCCTCGCAGTGCGGCGGGCGGTGCGGGACGCGGGCGGGCATGTCGTGGACGTCGTCCATGTGAACGCCCATGCCACGGCGACGGTGGAGGGTGATCTCGCGGAGGCGGAGGCGCTGCGGGCCGTGTTCGGGCGGCGGGCCTTCCCCGTCACCGCGCTCAAGGGGCACCTCGGGCATCTGCAGGGGGCGGCCGGCGGGGTCGAGGCCGTGGCGACCGTGCTCACGCTGCATCACGGGGTGGTGCCGCCGACCGTGGGGGGTGGGGAGTCGGACGACGCGCTGGGGTTGGACGTGGTGGTGGGGGTGCCGCGGGATGTGCCGGTGAGCGGGGATCTCGCGTTGAGCAACTCGTTCGGTTTCGGGGGGCACAACGCGGTGCTGGCGTTGCGGCGGGTGGGGTGACGCTGCGCGGGGACCGGCGACGGGCTGCGGCTCAGGCGGTTCGCTTGCGGGGAGTCGCCTTCTTCGCCGGGGTCTTCTTCGCGGCGGTCTTCTTCGCGGCGGTCTTCTTCGCCGCCTGCGTCTGCGTCGATTTCTTCGCGGATCCGGAGGCCGTCGTCTTCGTGGTCGTCGTCTTCTTCGCCGCGGTCTTCTTCGCCGCCGTCTTCTTCGCCGTGGAGGTCGACTTCTTGCCGGTGGCCTGCTTCGGGGTCGCCCGCGAGGAGATGGAGGTGACCTCGGCCTTGGCTCCCGGCTCCTCGCCGCGCGACTCCTGCGCCTCGCGGACGCTCTTCTCCAGGGCCGCCATGAGGTCGAGGACCTTGCCGCTGCGGGCCGGGGCCGGGGTGTCGGCGGGCTGTTCGCCGGAGGCCTTGGCGGTGATCATCTCCTCCACGGCCTCCCGGTAGTCGTCGTGGAGGTCGGCGAGGTCGACCTCGCCCAGCGTGTCCATCAGGGCGTCGGCGAGGTCGAGTTCCTTGTCCCGGACCGTGACGCTCGTGTCGGGGGCGACGCCCTCGGGTGCACGGATCTCGTCCGGCCAGAGCAGCCCGTGCATGGCGATCACGTCGTCGACCACGCGCAGCATGCCGAGGCGTTCCCGGCCGCGCAGCGCGTACTTCGCGATGGCCACTTTCTGGCTGCGCTTGAGCGCCTCGCGGAGCAGTGTGTACGGCTTGGCCGCGGGGACGCCGTTCGCGGAGAGGTAGTAGGCCGCGTCCATCTGGAGGGGATCGATCCGGTCGGCCGGCACGAAGGCGACGATCTCGATCGTCTTCGCGGTGGGGATCGGCAGCTGGGCCAGGTCCTCGTCCGTGATCGGGATCATCGTGCCGTCCGCGTCCTCGTACGCCTTGCCGATCTCGGCCTGGGCGACCTCGCGGTCCTCCAGTTCGCAGACCTTGCGGTAGCGGATGCGGCCGCCGTCCTCGGTGTGGATCTGGCGGAAGGACACGGAGTGGCTCTCGGTCGCGTTCACCAGCTTGATCGGGATGCTGACCAGGCCGAAGGAGATGGCGCCGTTCCATATGGATCGCACCTGCCGCACCCGCCTTCCGATTCCGGCCCACGTCCGGTTCGTCACATTTCCGTGGGATTCTCATCGTATGACGCCGATCACAGAGGTGGAGGGGCGAAGGCTCGCGCTCAGCAACCTGGAGAAGGTGCTGTACCCGGCGGACGGCTTCACCAAGGGCGAGGTCCTGCACTACTACGCCACCACCGCCGAGGCCCTGCTGCCGCATCTGCGGGACCGGCCGCTGTCCTTCCTGCGGTACCCGGACGGGCCGGACGGTCAGGTGTTCTTCGCCAAGAACGTGCCGCCGGGTACGCCCGAGTGGGTCACCACGGCCGAGGTGCCGAGGTCGGAGGGGCCGGCCCGGATGGTGCTGGTGCAGAACCTGGCGTCCCTCATGTGGGCGGCGAACCTCGTCACCGAGTTCCACACCCCGCAGTGGGTGATCGGGGCGCCGGGCTCCGCCGACCGGCTGGTCTTCGACCTCGATCCGGGGGCACCGGCGACGGTGGTGGAGTGCTGTGAGGTCGCGGTGTGGCTGCGGGAGCGGCTCGCTGCTGACGGGATCGAGGCGTACGCCAAGACGTCCGGGGCGAAGGGGCTGCATCTGCTGGCGGGAGTGGAGCCGGTGCCGTCGGAGCGGGCCGTCGAGTACGCGAAGGCGTTGGCCGTGGAGGCGGAGAAGGCGATGCCCCGGCTCGTCGTGCATCGGATGACGCGGAGTCTGCGGCCGGGGAAGGTGTTCGTCGACTGGAGTCAGAACGCCGCGCGGAAGACGACGGCGACGCCGTACACGTTGCGGGCGCGTGCCGAGCCGAGTGTGTCGGCGCCGGTGACGTGGGAGGAGGTGGAGGCGTGTCGGTCGGTGCGCCAACTCACCTTTCTCGCAAGGGACATGGGGGTACGGCTGCGGGAGTACGGGGATTTGCTGGCGCCGTTGGTCGGTGGGGGGCCGGTGGGGGCTGTGCCGTGATTTTCGCCCCCGCCGCCCCTACCCGTCCCGTCCCTGGGGGCCGCGCCCCCAGCCCGCCGCTTCGGCCCTGAAGGGGCCTCATCCTCAAACGCCGGACGGGCTGGATGATGGTGGCCCCGCCTCAAAGAACCAGCGCCCAGCCCTCCACGTCCATGCCCGCCTGCCAGTCGGCCAGCAGGAGCCAGTCCGAGACGTCGGGCGAGGCCGGGCCCGGCCATCGGCCCGCTTCCGCCGCCTTTCCGGCGCGGTACGCGGCGATGGCGATCGGGTCGGTGTGGACGGCCTCCTCCCAGGCGTATCTCCCGAGTTGGAGGGGGGCTTGGGGGGTGATGGCGTCCTGGGTGCTGTTCCAGACCTGGACGAGTTCCTCCGCGCGAGGGAACTCGACCGCGTGGTGGTACGGCAGCGACACTCCGGCCGTCGCCCTCAACGGGCCCTGGGGGACTGACACCCCCGTCAGCCGTGCGCCGTCACACCTTCCCCCACGTGTGCCGGTCCCGGGCCATCGCGTGCAGCGCCTCCACGTCCGCCGGCTTCAACACCCCGCCCGTCCTTGCCAGTCCGGGCAGTTCCGTGTCCTGGAGGACGCGGACCTCGCGGAGGGGGGCCGTCACGGTGACGTCGGACGGGTCGGTCAGGGCGAGGATCGGGCGGACCTCGGCGGTGAGGGCGTAGGACGCCCGGTCGGCGTCGGAGCGGACTCGGCGGAGGAGGGGGAGGGGGTCGCGGCGGCCCAGGGTGACCATGGGGTCGGCGATGCGGACGCGCTGCTTGCGGGCGTACAGGGTGTGTACGGCGAAGAGGCCGCCGGGGCCGATCACCAGGTGGTGGAGGCGGTCGCCGCCGGGCAGCGGGATCGAGTGGAGGGCGTGCCAGCCGGCGCCGTCGAGTGCGTCCAGGGCCTCGCCGACGGTCTGTTCGGCGGTGAGGGCGCGGCGGCGCTGGTCGGGGCGGAGCCGGTGCTGCGGGCCGGGGTCCCGGTCGAGGGCGAGGTGGAGCGCCTCGCCGGGGCGGTTGGGCGCGAGGTCGTCGTCGGGGTGGAGGGAGAGCCGCGCGAGTTCCGCGGGCGTCGGCACCGGCGGCGGGCCGATCGTGACCGGGCCGGTGAGGAAGGGGCCGAGGGCGTGCAGCACGTCCTCTCTGCTGTCCTCGCTCAGCAGGTTGATCCTGGCCGCCTCCCGGTCGTACCAGGCGACGTTCCTTCCGTCCGTGTGACAGACGTACAGCCGTTCCTGACCATGGCGCCAGGTCGGTACGACGCGTAGTCCACTCATGCGCCATCACCCCTCGACCATGGGAACAGGCGGGGTGCTCAAGGGGCAAGAACCCGGTTACCTTTGGGTCAGTCGCTGGGGCTTGGGGAGGCGCCGTTGCGGACGCGCAGGAAGCAACCCGACGTACCCGCTCCGGACACTCCGTGGAGCGAGATCGTCACCGGTCTGTGGATGGGCGGGCACGAGTTCAGGGGGCGCTCGGGGCAACGGGAGTTCGCGGTGGTGCGGGACGAGTTCGATCTCGTGCAGACACTGCTGCGGCTGCCGGGACACGGGCCCGACTCCGGCATCGAGCACCATGTGTGGCCGATTCCGGACGGGCCGCTGGACGGGACGCAGCTCGCGGGCGTGATGCGGCTGGCCCGCGCCGCGTGCGACGCGCTGGACGACGGGCGGAAGGTCCTCGTCCGCTGCTATCACGGCTACAACAGGTCGGGCCTGGTCGTCGCGCACGCGCTGGTCCGGCGCGGGTACGACACCGAGGAGGCGATACGGCTGATCCGCGCCCGCCGCTCCCCGTGGGCGCTGCACAACGAACTGTTCGTGGAGTATCTGCGGGCGGGACTGTCCACGGCCCGGCTGCTGGAGGAGCTGGCCGAGTAATCGTTTCCCCGACCCGCTGACCTGCATGAACAAAAAGGACTTCCGTACGAATAGGGTGTACGGGTGCCGTTCCCTCGCCCCCTGCGCCCCACCGCTGCCGTCGCCCTGCTGCTCGCGACCGCGGTGGCCTGCGGTGACACCGGCGCGCTGCACGCCGCGGGCGCGACCCCGACGGCGACCAGCCCCGCCAGGCTCTGGCCGAATCTGTCGCCCGCCGCCTCCCCCGCCTACGACTTCGACGAGGCCGACACCGAGATCGTGAAGGGCGTCACCGTCCCCGGCGACGACATCCGCAAGGTGGACCCGATCGCCGTCGTACGAGCCGAGATCGCCGCCAACCCGAGCGACTACGTCGGCTCCAGGGCGCCGTACCGGGGAACCGACGAGCGGATCGGCGACTGTGCCAAGGACGGGGACCGGAGCCTGTGTCCCGTCCTCAAGCCGTACTACCGCGACCTCACCGGCGACGGACACGACGACCTGACGCTCGGCTTCCGGCTGCTGCCCACGAAGATGACCGCCGTGCGGGTCTACACCGTGGAGCGGCATCGGCTCGTGCAGGTCATGGCCAACGACGACGCGGTGAGCGGGGTCGAGCTGGCCGGGCGTTCGGTGATCATCCGCTCGCCGTCGGAGCTGGCGGGGTACGAGTACCGCGTGCAGTGGACCTGGGACTCGGAACAGAAGGCAATGCTGCTGACCCACGACGAGTTCCTGCGCACGGGCAGCCGTAAGCACGGTGTCCGCCGCGCGACACCCGCGCCCGCACCCTCGGCGACCTCGTGACGGGGCTCGCGCTGCCCCGCTGGGCCGGGACCCTCGCCTTCAAGTCCGCCGCGTTCATCACGGTGATGTGCTGCGCGCTGGCCGCCCTGCTCGGCGTACTCGTGCATGTGTCGGTGACCGACCGGACCGTGGGCCAGGCCCGCGAGCTGGCGCTGTCGCGGCTACGGACGGCGACATCGCAGTACGAGGCCGGGGACTCGCTGCTGCACGGTGCCGGTGTCGACCCCGCGAGTCTGCCCGTGCCGCTGCGGCGGCTGGCCTCGGACGGCGACCGGGGCACGATGGTCGGCAAGCGCCGGGGCAGGCCCACGATGTGGGCGGCGGGACCGGCCGACGGCGGGCGGGTGCTGGCCGTGGCGGTCGACTACTCGCAGGGCGCCGACACCATCGCCGGGCTCGACCGGGCGATCGTGTGGTCCTCGGCGCTGGCGATCGGGGCGACCCTGCTGGTCGGCGCGTTCGCGGTGACCCGGGTGACCCGGCGGCTGCACGGCACCGCGCAGGTGGCCCGGCGGATCAGCGCCGGCGACCTGGACGCGCGGGTCGACGACCCCCGTACGAAGGACGCGACCCGGCCGCAGGACGAGGTGGCCGCGGTGGCCGCCGCGCTCGACACGATGGCCTCCTCGCTGCAGGGCAAGCTGCTGACGGAGCAGCGGTTCACGGCGGACGTGGCGCACGAGCTGCGCACCCCGCTGACCGGGCTGCACGCGGCGGCCGAGCTGTTGCCGCCGGGGCGGCCGACCGAACTGGTGCGGGACCGGGTGGCCGCGTTGCGCACCCTCACCGAGGACCTGCTGGAGATCTCCCGGCTCGACACCCGGCGCGAGAAACTGGAGCTGGGCACCGAGCAGTTGGGGGCGGTGGCCACGCGGGTGGTCCAGGCGTCGGGGACGGACACGGAGGTCGTCGTCGTACGGGACGAGTGGGTGGAGACGGACCGGCGGCGGCTGGAGCGGGTGCTCGGGAATCTGGTCGCCAACGCGCACCGGCACGGCCGGGGGCCGGTGGTGGTGACCGTGGACGGGGCGGTGGTGACCGTGCGGGATCACGGGGACGGGTACCCGGGCTATCTCCTGGAGCACGGGCCGCAGCGGTTCCGGACCGAGGGGGGAGCTACGGGGCACGGGCTGGGGTTGACCATCGCGCTGGGGCAGGCGGAGGTGTTGGGGGCGCGGTTGGTGTTCGCGAATGTGGGGGACGGCGGGGCGCTGGCCACCCTGACACTGCCTCAGTGAGCTGCCCGCAGCCCTGATGGCGCAGCATGAGAAGCGACCTCTCTGAACCCCTCCTAGTGTGGCGATTAGTCAGGTTCGCCCCATTTCTGGAGGTACCCCCATGCCCCTCAGCCTCTCTCTCCGTCGTATCGGCATAGCGGTCGCCGCCGGTGCGCTCGTCACCGCGGCCGCCGTCACGCCGGCCGTGGCCGACGACGAATGGGGCGACCAGGACCAGAGCGTCAGCAGCTCCCAGGACGACGACGGCTGGAACCAGCGCGGCGACGAGGACTCCGACGGCCGCGGCGACTACCAGCAGGGCGACGACAACGGCCGCGGTGACGACGACGGTCGTGGCGACTACAACCAGGGCGGCGAGCACCACAACAACCCGCGCCTGTACCGGGGCGTCGTGACGGCGCGCGAACTGGCCCTGCGCTCCCGGCCGGACCGCGGCAGCAGGATCATCCGGTACGCGCACCGCGGCGAGCACGTCTCGATCTTCTGCAAGACGAGGGGCTCCAACGTCGACGGCAACCACCTCTGGTACCTGCTCACGGACGGCACCTGGGCCTGGGGTTCGGCGCGCTACATCGACAACATCGGCCCGGCCCCCCGCTGGTGCTGACGGGCGAGACACACTCGCCACCCAAGGCACACAACCCGCCCCATTTGGGTAAGTTCCGGACATGACCAACGCCGGAACCACCGTCACAGCGGACCTTCCCACACCCGCTGTACGCCTCCCCCGGCGCCGTGGCATCGAACTCACCCTCATCGTCGTAGCCGTACTCCTCTCGGTGTACGGCTACTGCGCTGTCGGTCTGGCCCGGAACGGCACGGTCCCGCCCGGCGCCGCCGGCTACGGCGCCGGGCTCGGCGTGCTCGCCCTGCTGGCGCATGTGGCGGTACGCCTGCGGGCTCCGTACGCCGACCCGCTCCTGCTCCCGATCGGGGTGCTCCTCAACGGCCTCGGCCTGGTCCTGATCTACCGGCTCGACCTGGAGACCCCGGGCGACCGGGCGGCGCCCACCCAACTCGTGTGGTCCACCCTGGGCGTGACGCTCTTCATCGTCGTCGTCGTCGCCCTCCGGGACCACCGCGTGCTCCAGCGCTACGCGTATGTGTGCGTGGCGGCCGCACTCGCGCTGCTCACCCTCCCGGTCTTCTTCCCGGCCGTGAACGGGGCCCGTATCTGGATCAGGATCGCCGGATTCTCCATCCAGCCGGGCGAGTTCGCGAAGGTGCTGCTGGCGATCTTCTTCGCCGCGTACCTGGCGGCCAACCGCAACGCGCTCGCCTACGCCGGCCGCCGGGTGTGGCGACTCCAGCTCCCCACCGGCCGGGTCCTCGGCCCGATCGTCGCGATCTGGCTGCTGAGCGTGGGGGTGCTGGTCCTGGAACGCGATCTGGGCACCTCGCTCCTCTTCTTCGGCCTGTTCGTGACCCTCCTCTACGTCGCCACCGGCCGCACCGGCTGGATCGCGGTCGGCCTGCTGCTCGCGGCCCTCGGCGCGGTCGCGGTCGGCCGCCTCGAACCGCATGTCCACAGCCGCGTCCTCGACTGGCTGCACCCTTTCGCGTCGATCGACGCGGGCCAGGGCCCGAACCAACTCGCCCAGTCCCTCTTCGCGTTCGCGGCCGGCGGAATCCTCGGCACGGGCCTGGGCCTCGGCCACTCGATCCTGATCGGCTTCGCCGCGAAGTCGGACTTCATCCTGGCCACGGCGGGCGAGGAACTGGGCCTGTCCGGCCTCTCCGCGATCTTCATCCTCTACGGCCTGCTGGTGGAGCGCGGCTACCGGGCGGGCCTCGCGCTGCGCGACCCCTTCGGCCGGCTGCTCGCGGTCGGCCTCGCCTCGATCGTCGCGCTCCAGGTGTTCGTGATCGCGGGCGGGGTGACCGGCCTGATCCCGCTGACCGGCATGGCGATGCCCTTCCTCGCCCAGGGCGGCTCCTCGGTCGTCACCAACTGGGCGATCGTGGCCCTGCTGATCCGGGTCAGCGACTCGGCCCGCCGCCAGTCCGACTACGACATCGAGGTGGCAGCGTGACCGACGCGATGACCCGGCACATCCGCCTCGCGGCGGCCTTCTGCACCCTGCTCCTGCTCGCCCTGCTGGTGAACGCCACCCGCATCCAGGTCTTCCAGTCCCGGCCCTACGACGACAATCCCGCCAACCGCCGCCAGACCATCGCCCGTTACGACCAGCCGCGCGGCGCCATCCTCGTCGGCGGCAGGCCGGTCACCGGCTCCCGGGACTCCGGCGAGCAGCTCCGCTACGAACGGACGTACCGGAACGGCCCGTTGTACGCGCCGGTGACCGGCTTCGCCTCGCAGGAGTACGGCACGACGTTCCTGGAGCACTCCGAGGACGGCATCCTCTCCGGCACCGACGAGATGCTCTCCCCGTTCCCCCTGTGGAACGACCTGACCCGCGCGCAGAACCCCGGCGGCAATGTCGTCACCACCCTCAACCCGGCCGCGCAGAAGGCCGCCTACGACGGACTCGGCACGCGCACGGGCGCGGTGGCCGCGATCGAACCGTCGACGGGCCGCGTCCTCGCCCTGGTCTCGACCCCGTCCTACGACCCGGGCACGCTCTCGGGCAACGGCCGCACCGCGAACCGCAGTTGGGCCCGCCTGAACGCCGACCCGGACAGGCCGATGCTCAACCGGGCGGTACGGCAGACCTATCCGCCGGGTTCGACGTTCAAGGTGGTCACCGCGGCGGCGGCACTGGACGCGGGGGTGGTGACGGACCTGGACGCGGCGACGAGGTCCCCCGACCCGTTCACGCTCCCCGGTACCTCGACGACGCTCACGAACGAGGGCGACGGCTGCGCGGACGCGCCGCTGCGTTCGGCCTTCGAATGGTCGTGCAACACGGTGTTCGCGAAGCTGGGCGTGGATGTCGGCGTGCGGAACATGAGCGGCACGGCGGAGGCGTTCGGCTTCAACGACACCGGTGTGCGGATCCCGTTCGCGGTCTCCCCCAGCACCTTCGACACCTCGGTGGACAAGGCCCAGTTGGCGCTGTCGTCGATCGGCCAGTACAACACGCGGGCCACGCCCTTGCAGATGGCGATGGTCGCGGCGGCGGTCGCGAACGGCGGGCAGCTGCGACAGCCGTACCTGGTGGAGCGCACGACGAGGCGGGGCGGCGAGACGGTGTCGACGGGCGGATCGTCCCGCCCGGTCCGTCAGGCCATGCACCCCGCGACCGCCGTGCAGATGAGGGAACTCATGGAGGACGTGGTGACGGAGGGCACCGGCACGAACGCGGCGATCCCCGGCGCGACCGTCGGCGGCAAGACCGGCACCGCGCAGCACGGCATCGGCAACTCCGGTACGCCGTATGCCTGGTTCGTGTCCTGGGCGCAGGGCGAACGGGACATGGAGCCGAAGGTGGCGGTCGCGGTGGTGGTCGAGGACGCGTCGGCGGACCGCTCCGACATCAGCGGGGGCGGGGACGCGGCACCGATCGCGAAGGCGGTGATGGAGGCGGTGCTCGGTCTGTGAGACAGGGGTGTCAGCGGGCGCGGCGACCGACCTATCGTTCGGTTCATGACTGAGCCGTTGACGGTACCCGCGTACGAACTCGCCCAGGTCAACATCGGCCGACTCCAATTCCCTCTGGACTCACCGGAGTTGAAGGACTTCGTGGACGCCCTCGATCCCGTCAACGCCGTCGCCGACGCGGCCGAGGGATTCGTGTGGCGCCTCCAGTCCGACTCCGGCAACGCGACCGACGTCCCCGTCCTCGGCGACGACTGGCTGATCATCAACATGTCGGTGTGGCGCGACACGAACGCCCTGACCGCGTTCATGTACCAGGGGCAGCACCGGGAGTTGCTGGCCCGGCGCCGCGAGTGGTTCGAGCGGATGCGGGAGGCGATGACGACCCTGTGGTGGGTCCCGGCGGGCCACCGCCCCACCGTCGCGGAGGCGGAGGAACGCCTCCTGCACCTCCGCGCCCACGGCCCGACCCCGTACGCGTTCACCCTGCGGACGTCGTTCCCGCCCCAGGGCGCGGAGCCGACGGGGCCGGTCGACATCCCTGAAGGGCTGGGCTGTTCGGTCTAGATCCCGGGGCCGGGCAGGGGCTCGCGGCGCCGCAGCCAGTCCCGCGGCACGCCGTCGAGCCCCGTCCGGGCGGCCACGACGCCGCCGGTGATGGCACAGGTCGTGTCGACGTCGCCGAAGCCCTCGGCGGTGGTCCAGAGGGCGGAGGTCAGGTCGTCGGGGTGCCGGGCGGCCGACCAGACGGCGAAGGGGACGGTGTCGTCCGCGCGGATGCGCTGACCGTTGCCGAGGAGGTCGGAGGCCCGCCACGGTTCGGTGGCGAACGGCACTTCGAGGGCCCGCACCAGCCCTTCCCGCACGGCGCTGTCGGGCGTCCGCGCCGCCACCGCCCCCAGGGTCAGCTCGCACCGTACGGAGAGCGCGGCGGCGACGGCCACGGCGACCGCGCCCGCGATGCCCTCCGGGTGGGCGTGGGTGACCTCGGCGGACAGGGTCGCCTGGGTCACGACCCGGTCGAGGTCGTCGTGGAACCACGCGCCCAGCGGAGCGGCACGCATCGCGGCGCCGTTGCCGAGGCTGCCCTGGCCGTCGAACAGTTCGCGCGCCAACTCCCGCCAGCGGTGCGGCTCCTGAAGCAGCAGGGGCAGCAACTGGTGCATACCGTGGCCGTATCCGCGGGCCGGATCGACGTCGTAGTTGAGCGCGAAGGCCCGGGCGAGGGGCTCCTGTCGGATCTCGCCGTGCTCGTCGAGCACCCGGAGGATGCCGAGGGCCATCGCCGTGTCGTCCGTCCAGTGCCACTCCGGTTCCTCCGGGGTGCGCCGGGCGCGGACCTCGTCGTAGGCCCGACGGGGTTCGCGGAAGAGCGGGAACCAGCGCTCGCCGAACGCGTCGCCGAGGGCGAGCCCCTCCAGACTGCGGCGGGCCGGGGTCACTTGGCCTTCCTCGTCTCCGAGCGGACCTGGAGGGTCATCTTCGCGGAGAACGCCAGGTCGACGTCCGAAGGGTCCTGGGCGAGGGTCGCCGCCGTGGTCCAGGCGACGGCGGCGGCGGTGTTGCCGTCGGCCCAGGCGCAGGTCGGGTAGGTGACGGTGACGGTGAGCTTCTGCTGGCTGAGCACCTCGCAGGAGACCGTGACCCCGCCCTCGACGAAGTCCTTGCGCGGTACGGCCACGGTCACCCCGGCGGCCTCGCCGGCACCCTTCAGCATGCCCTCGCGGGCGTCGTCCGGGTTCTTGAACCGGCCGTACATCCCCGACACCGCCAGCGTGCCCTTGGTCGCGTCGCCGTTCAGGGTGTAGGTGCCGACGACACCCACGGTGTCCTCGGCGTCCCAGGCGCCGTCCGCCTCCTGCTCGATCTTCTGCCCCTCGGTGTCCGAGAGGTCGTCGGCGAGTTCGAAACGGCCGTCGACCAGCGTTCTGGGCAGCGTCAGCACGAAGTTCGCCTCGGGGAACCCGCTGGCGGACCGGCTGCCGACCGTCAGCACGACGGCCATGAAGATCACCACCGCCACGCCGAGGACCCCGCCGACGATCCCCAGCGCGAACCCCAGCCCGCGCTTCTTCGGAGGTGGCGCGAAGGGAGGCGGAGGGGCACCCCAGCCGTAGGGCTGCGGCGGTCCGAACTGCTGTGGTGGATACGGCTGTTGAGGGTTCTGCTGCGGATACGGCTGCTGCGGATGCTGCTGTTGAGGGTTCTGCGGCGGGTACGGCTGCTGGGGATACGGCTGTTGGGGATGCGGCGGCTGCTGCGGCGGCGGAGGCATGGACACGTCAGCACCGTACATGCGGAATTTGCAGAACTTGCGGACGGAGGGATTGACGAGCTTGCTGACAAGCAGTCTCATAAGACTTCGGAGGATGTGACCCCGGGTAACACGCCGACGTTCGAGGTGGGAGAACCATGACGACCCTGACCGAAGCCGACGCGGTCGACGGGCTGCGCGACGCGCTCGGCCTGCTCAAGGACCGCGAGCAGGTGGCCGAACGGCTGCTCGCCTCCTCCGCGAGGCACTCCTTCGACCCCGACGAGGAACTCGACTGGGACGCGCCCTTCGAGGAGGGCAAGTGGTTCTGGCCGCCGGAACTGGTGTCCCTCTACGACACCCCGCTGTGGCGGCGGATGGGCGAGGAGCAGCGGATCCTGCTCTCCCAGCACGAGGCCGCGGCGCTCGCCTCGCTCGGTATCTGGTTCGAGCTGATCCTGATGCAGCTGCTCGTCCGGCACATCTACGACAAGGCGGCGACGAGTGCGCACGTGCGCTACGCACTCACCGAGATCGAGGACGAGTGCCGGCACTCGAAGATGTTCGCGCGGCTGATCTCCCGCGGGGACGCTCCCTGGTATCCGGTGAGCCGGGCCCACCAGAACCTGGGGCGGCTGTTCAAGACCATCTCCACCACGCCCGGTTCCTTCACCGCGACGCTGCTCGGGGAGGAAGTCCTCGACTGGATGCAGCGGTTGACGTTCCCGGACGAGCGGGTGCAGCCGTTGGTGCGGGGCGTGACGCGGATCCATGTGGTGGAGGAGGCGCGGCATGTGCGGTACGCGCGGGAGGAGTTGAGGCGTCAGATGGTGACCGCGCCGCGGTGGTCCCAGGAGTTCACACGGGTCACGTCGGGGGAGTTCGCGCGGATCTTCTCGATCGCCTTCATCAATCCCGAGGTGTACACGAATGTGGGGCTCGATCGGCGGGAGGCGGTGGAGCAGGTGCGGGCGAGCGGGCATCGGCGGGAGGTCATGCAGAGCGGGTCGAAGAAGCTGACGGACTTCTTGGACGACATCGGGGTGCTGCGGGGGGTTGGGCGACGGTTGTGGAAAGCGTCCGGATTGCTGGCTTGAGTTCATGGTGCGGGCCGGTGGGGGCTGATCGCGCAGTTCCCCGCGCCCCCAAAAGGCCGGACCAGCTTGGGCGCTTTTGAAGTAAGGGGCGCGGGGCTGTGTCGATTTGCGGCTCCGCCGCGTGGGCGCGACCAGCCACAACGAACCCGCACCCGCCCGACTACCCTGCCCCTATGCCCCCTGCCGCGCCCGCCTACCGCCGCCTGAACGTCGAAGAACGCCGCAGCCAGCTCCTCGAAGCAGCCCTCACCCTCTTCGCGCACCGCGCGCCCGAGGAGGTCTCCCTCGACGACGTGGCGGAAGCGGCCGGTGTCTCCCGTCCGCTGGTGTACCGGTACTTCCCGGGCGGCAAGCAGCAGCTCTACGAAGCCGCCCTGCGCTCCGCCGCCGAAGAACTCCAGCAGTGCTTCGACGAACCGCGCGAGGGCCCGCTCCTCCCCCGCCTCGCCCGCGCCCTCGACCGCTACCTCGGCTTCGTCGACCAGCACGACGCCGGTTTCAGCGCGCTGCTCCAGGGCGGGAGCGTCGTGGAGACATCTCGTACGACGGCCATCGTGGACGGTGTACGCCGGGCCGCCGCCGTGCACATCCTCAGCCATCTCGGCGTCGCCGAACCGGGCCCACGGCTGCGGATGACCGTACGGATGTGGATCACGGCCGTGGAAGCGGCCTCCCTCATCTGGCTCGACGAGGACAAGCGGCCGCCCGCCGACGAACTGCGGGACTGGCTGGTCGAGCAGTTCGCGGCCGCCCTCGCGGTGACCGCGCGCCGGGACCCGCAGACCGCCGGGCTTGTCCGGGCGCTCGCGACGGATGGCTGACACTGGTCCCGTGAAGAGCGAAGAGACCCCGTTCGAGGGCGGCCCGATGGACGGGCGGTCCCTGCCGGTCCTGGTCGGGCCCACCGGGAACCCGCCGAAGACCTACCGCATCCCCGTCCCCGACGCCGCCGGCGGCCCGCCCACGGTCCTCGTCTACCGCCGGGTGCCCCGGGCGCACAGCAGGCGGCTCGGGCTGCCCAAGGGCTGGAAGTACGAGTACGACCCGGAGGGGAGGCGCGGCAGCACGCTGCGCTGGCCCTGGTCCAAGCCAGACGCCACGCCGGGCGGCAAGCCGGACGACACCCACGGGTGACCATGTTGCGCCGAACCGCGCACACCCGGCGCGCGGACCCGGCGCCCCCGTCTGATGCTCACGATGCGGGGCGGAAATGCCGCCGCGCACCGGAGGTGATGACGTGTCAGGAAGGCTTCTGCGTCTGGTCTGTACGGCGGCGGTGGCGGCCGGCACCGTCCTCGCACCGCTGCCCGCCGCGGCCGTACCCGATCCGCAGGCACCCGGACAGCGTCCCGTGGCCGAGCTGCTGACGGACCTTCAGACGCTGTACCGGGACGCCGAGCAGGCGACGGAGACGTACAACGCCACCGAGGAGCAGCTGAAGAAGCAGCGGGCGGAGGTCGACCGCCTCGACTCCGAACTCGCCCGCGCCCGCCTCACCCTGCACGACAGCCGCGGCGCCGCCGGACGGCTGGCGCGGGAGCAGTACCAGAACAGCACCGCCTTCTCCCCGTACGTCCGTCTCCTGCTCGCGCGCGATCCGCAGCACGCGCTCGACGAAGGCCATGTCATCGGGCAGTTGGCGCGCGAGCGGGCCGAGACGGTGGGCCGGCTGGTCGGCAGCGAGAAGAAGAGCGACGGTCTGGCCCGCGCGGCCCGCAAGGCCCTCGACACCCAACTCACGCTGGCCGCCCGCCAGAAGAAGGACCGCGACGACGTACGCGAGCGCCTGGCCGACGTCGAGAAGCTCCTCGCCGCCCTCACTCCCGGCCAACTCACCGCCCTCGCCGCCTTCGAGAAGACCGACGTCGACAAGGCCCAGCAGAAGTTGGTCACTTCAGGTGCGTTGGGCGACGACAACCGCGAGCCCTCGCGTGCGGGAGACCGCGCGTTGCGCTACGCCGTCCAGCAGATCGGCAAGCCGTACGAGTGGGGCGCGGAGGGCCCGAAGTCGTACGACTGCTCGGGCCTGACGTCCGAGGCGTGGGGCAACGCGGGAACACCGATCCCGAGGACCAGTGAAGAGCAGTGGGCGCAACTCCCCAGAGTCCCACTGGAGGAGCTGCGCCCCGGCGACCTGGTGATCTACTTCCCCGAGGCGACACACGTAGCCATGTATTTGGGCGACGGAAAGATCGTCCAGGCCCCCCGCACAGGCGAGAAGGTCCAGGTGTCACCTGTGGCGTCCTACCCCATCCTTGGAGCCGTACGTCCGGATTCCTTGCCTGAAGGGGCGCGGGGAACCGCGCGACCCGCCACGACGAAACCCGCAGCCTAGGCCGCCACAGAAGCCAGGTACGCCCCCGTCTTCTCCGGCTCATAGAAGAAGTTCTCAAAGTCGGCCGGATCGTCGAACCCGTTGGCGAACCGATCCGCCACCGGCTGCAACTGCCCAGCCGCACCGATGAGGTTGAGAATGTGCTCCGGCGGCGGACCCAGCATCGCGTTGGTCCACTTGGTGACGTGCTGTGCCGTGTCCCAGTAACGCTCGAACGTGGCCCGCATCCAGTCCCCGTCGAACTCCTTCTCCCCGTGTTCGAGGATCGACGCGAGATACGAAGCGGCGCACTTGGCCGCGGAGTTGGAGCCCTGTCCGGTGATCGGGTCGTTGGCGACGACGACGTCGGCGACGCCCAGCACCAGTCCGCCGCCGGGGAGCTGGCCGACGGGGTTGCGGACCGTGGGCGCGTAGCGGCCGGCCAACGTGCCGCCGGCATCGGTGAGTTCGACGTTCCGCGCCCGGTCGTACTCCCAGGGCGTGAACTTCTCCATGAGTTCCAGGGTCAGGGAGAGGTGCTCGCCCGGGTCCTTGACGCCGTTGAAGACGTCGAGGGGGCCGCCGGGTATGCCTTCCCAGAAGAGTATGTCCGCGCGGCCGGACGTCGTGAGCGTCGGCATCACGAACAACTCGCCGACGCCCGGCACCAGGTTGCAGCGGACCGCGTCGTAGTCCGGGTGCTCCGGGCGCGGGCCCAGACCGTGGACGTAGGAGACCGCGAGGGCACGCTGCGGCTCGGTGTACGGGGAGCGCTCCGGGTCGCGGGTGAACATCGACACCAGCTCGCCCTTGCCGGCCGAGACGAGGACGAGGTCGTACGTGCGGGAGAAGTAGTCGAGGTCGCCGACCGCCGCGCCGTGGATGACCAGTTGGCCGCCGCGCTGGGCGAAGGTCTCCATCCAGCCGGCCATCTTGACCCGCTGGTCGACCGACTGCGCGTACCCGTCGAGCTTGCCCACCCAGTCGATCACGCGCTGCGTCGGTCCCGGGTCGTGCGAGCCGGGGGCGGCGACCGAGACGCCGAGTCCTTCGATCTTCGGGGCCTGGGACTCCCAGAAGTTCAGCTGGAGATCGCGTTCGTGCTGCAGTGCCGTGGTGAACATGCACTGCGTCGACATGACCCGCCCGGTGCGGATCTCGTCCGCCGTCCGGTTGGACATGAGGGTGACCTCGTACCCGTGCGACTGGAGTCCGAGGGCGAGTTGGAGCCCGGACTGGCCGGCTCCGACGACGAGTATCTTCCGCATACGGGTGGTGACTCCTAGGTCGCGACGGATCGAGGACTGCTCGGGGGCTACTCGGGGGTGACGTCCAGCGCGTGGCCGACGAGCGCGAGCAGGGTCTCGATGGCCGAAATCCGCCGCCGCGCATCCATGATCATTACAGGTATGTGCGCGGGAATCGTCAATGCCTCCCGCACATCCTCCGGGTCGAACCGCTCGCTGCCGTCGAAGTGGTTGACCGCGACGACGTACGGCAGACCGCAGCTCTCGAAGTAGTCCAGCGCGGGGAAGCAGTCCTTGAGGCGACGGGTGTCGGCGAGCACGACGGCGCCTATCGCGCCGCGCACCAGGTCGTCCCACATGAACCAGAACCGCTGCTGGCCCGGCGTTCCGAACAGGTAGAGCACCAGGTCGTCGTCGAGGGTGAGGCGGCCGTAGTCCATGGCGACCGTGGTGGTCGTCTTGTCCGGGGTGCCCGTGAGGTCGTCGGTGTCCTCGCTGGCCTCGGTCATCAGCGCCTCCGTCTGGAGGGGCTGGATCTCGGAGACGGCGCCGACCATCGTGGTCTTGCCGGCGCCGAAACCACCGGCCACCACGATCTTCGTGGCGACCGGCGCGCGGGTGCGGTCCAACTGCCAGGCCCGCGGCTGCTCCTCGTCGTCGAGGAGCGGGGAGACGCCGTAGGCGGCGGCGTCAGAGACGACGGAGTCCACTCAGCACCCTTTCCAGCAGAGCGCGGTCAGGACGGCCCGGGCCGTGACCGGTCCCGGTTCCGTACACACGGATCTTTCCCTGGTCCGCGAGATCGCTCAGGAGCACGCGGACCACACCGAGCGGCATCTTCAGCAGCGCGGCGATCTCGGCCACCGTGCGCATACGGCGGCAGAGTTCGACGATGGCCCGCATCTCCGGCATGACCCGGGTGTTGAGCGAGCCGTTCGTCAACTCCTTGCGTTCCTCCGGGGCTTCGAGCGCGGCCACGAAGGTCTCCACGAGGAGGACGTGGCCGAAGCGGGTACGGCCGCCGGTGAGCGAGTAGGGGCGCACCCGGGCGGGTTTGCGGTCGCCGCCGCGCACGGGGAGCCTGTTCGGCGTACTGCCACTGCCGCTGCCGCCGGTCATCGGGCACTCTCCGCGGACGCGTCTTCGAGGGACTTCCGCAGCTCGCTGCGGAGTTCGGGAGTCAGCACATGGCCGGCGCGCCCGACGAAGAGCGCCATGTGGTACGACACGACGCTCATGTCGCAGTCCGCGGAGCCGTGCACACCGAGCAGCGAACCGTCGCTGATCGACATCACGAACAGGCTGCCCTCCTCCATCGCGACCATGGTGTGCTTCACCGCGCCGGAGTCCATCAGCTTGGCGGCGCCGATGGTGAGGCTGCCGATGCCGGAGACGATGGTCGCGAGGTCCGCCGCGGAGCCTCGCGGTCCTGTGCGCTTGGTTTCGAGCGCCTCTCGGGCCTGATCGTTCCTGTGCGGGTCGGAGGAGAGGAGCAGCAGGCCGTCGGAGGAGACGACCGCGACCGACTGGATGCCGGACACCTCCTCCACGAGGTTGCTCAGCAGCCAGTGCAGGTTGCGGGCTTCACTGCTCAGTCCGAAGGTACTGGGCGCGGTCAACTGCTTGCCTCCTCGACGGTGCCCCCCGTGGCTTCTTCGGATGGTGCGGTCGCGCCGCGGGGTGCCGGGACCGGGTTCTGGCCGGTCCGTTCGGCGATCTCCGCTTCTACGTCGCGGTAGCCGGCGGAGGCTCCGGCGCGGAAGCCGCCGAGTCTGCGGCGCAGGGCTTCGGCGTCTACGGTGCCGGTCCGCTGGCGCGGGGCTTGTGCGGGTTGGGTGATCTTCGGGGTGCGCTTGGGGAGGCCCTTGGCTGTGACGGGGTCCTCGTCGGCGCGTGTGTGCTCGGCCTCGGCTTCGCCGTCGGCTCTGCTTTCGTTCCCACCCGCACCGCCCGTGCGGCTTTCGTTGTCGGGTGCGGGTGGCCCCTGTGGGGCGGCCTCGCCGTCGGCGGCCGGCGGGTTCTCCGTCGCCGGCGGCAGCAGGAGTTCCATCGTCGCCTCGGCCGGGGTCTCCCATACCGCGGTTTCGGCCGGAGTTTCCCGGACCGCCTTCTCCGCGAGCGCGACCAGAGGGTCCTCGTCCGGCTTCGAACGGGCGTGCAGGACGTTGGAGTTGGCCTCGGCGGCCGCTCCGGGCAGGGAGTAGGAGTGGGTGGTCCCGACGGTCGGTGAGGACGTCGGTACGGCCGTCACCGGGGCCGCCGCCAGGAGCGGGCTGGGGAGGACCACGACCGCCGCGATGCCGCCCTGCTTCTGGTCGCGGAGCTGGACGCGGACGCCGTGGCGGTGGGCCAGGCGGGCCACGACGTACAGGCCGAGGCCGAGGCCCTCCTCGCCCTCCTGGTCGTAGGGGGAGTCCGGGTCGAACTCGGTGAGGCGGGTGTTGAGGCGGGTCATGCGCTCGTCGGTCATGCCGATGCCCTCGTCCTGGACGGAGAGCATGACCTCGCCGTTCTCCAGGAGCCAGCCGGAGATCTCGACGGGGGCGTCCGGCGGGGAGAACGAGCTGGCGTTCTCCATGAGTTCGGCCAGGAGGTGGGAGAGGTCGTCCGCCGCGAAGCCTGCCACGTGCGCGTGCGGCGGGAGTGCCGAGATACGGACGCGTTCGTAGCGTTCGATCTCGCTGACCGCCGCGCGTACGACGTCGACGAGCGGGACCGGTCCCGCGTGCTGCTGGACGTGTTCGGTGCCGGCCAGGACGAGGAGGTTCTCGCTGTGCCGGCGCATGACCGTGGCGAAGTGGTCGAGCTTGAAGAGGGTGGAGAGGCGGTCGGGGTCCTGCTCGCGCTCCTCCAGGCCCTCGATGACGGCGAGTTGACGCTCGACGAGGCCCAGCGTGCGCAGCGCGAGGTTGACGAAGGTGCCGCCGATGCTGGTGCGCAGGCGCTCCAACTGCTCGCTGGAGTCCGTGACTTCGGCGCGGAGTTCCTCGCGGGCGTCGGCCATCTTCTGGCGCTGGCCGACCAGGTGCTTGCGGTCGGCCTCCAGGGTGGCGATGCGCTCGTGGAGGGCGACGGCGTGCGCGTGCAGGGAGTTGACCGAGCGGACGACCTGGGCGAACTCGTCGTTACGGCCGGTGAACTTGATGGCTTCCTCGGCCGCCGGGTCCTCGGCACCGGCCAGCCGGGCCGAGCCGCGGCGCAGCACCGACAGCGGGCGGGTGAGGGTGCGGGCCATGGCGGTGGCGATGCCGACCGCGAGCAGCATCAGGGCACCGAGGATCGCGACGCGCAGCTCCAGCGCCTTGACGTCGTCGTCGCGCAGCTGGGCGAGGTCCTTGGAGCGGTGCTCGTAGAGGGCGGACTCCTCGCCGCGCATCAGGTCGACCCGGGCGGAGAGCGCCGCGTCGAGCTTCTTGGTGCTGGTGTCCAACTCGCTGTCGGACAGCGTGGGTTGGTCGGTTAGGGAGGCGAGGTACCTCTCGGCGGTGTTGACCTCGGGTCCGGTGACCGTGGAGTCGTAGCCCGCGACGGCCGCCTTCGTCGCGGTCTCGCGGAAGTCGGCGAGGGCGGCGTCGGAGCGAAGCCGGGCCTGCTGGGCGGCTGCGCTGAGGGCGTCGCGCTGCTTGGTCTGGGCGCTCGTCGAGCCGGTCTCGGTGACAGGGAGGCCGGTGATGGTACTGATGACCGTCTTGGTGCTGGTCGGCACGTTCAGCGCGGCCAGCAGCAGCCCGCGGGCGGCGGCGGCCTGCTGGACGGCGGCGTCGAGTTCGGCGAGCGCGTAGGCGCCGGAGCCGGCCCGCGGCGGCATCTGCTCGGCCAACTGCTCGGCGAGCCGGTGCAGTTCGGTGATGGCGCCGGAGTACGCGACATGCGCCTCAAGGGCGCTGCTCTGGCCGGTGAGCGCGGCCCGTCGGACGGTGGCGACGTCGTCGAGGTCCGAGCGCAGCGCGGCGGAGATGTCGGTGTCGGCGCGCAGTTCGTCGACCTGCCGGTCGACGCGGGCGCTGCGGTCCTCGTCGGGGGCCTGGGACTTGGGGCGCCCGGCGGCGATGTACGAGGTGACCTCGTCCCGCTCGTCGGCGAGCGAGTGGGCCAGCGACAGCGCGTCCTGGGTCTGCTCGGCGAGCGTCACCAGGTCCTGGGAGTCGTGGAGCTGGCCGGAGGCGGTGACGAGGGAGGGGACACCGGCCGCGGCGATGGCGGCGGCCACCACGGCCACGGCGACGATGAGCCGGTTGCGGACGTGGGTGCTGCGCCCCTTGCCCGCGGGATCGGGCGTGACGGCACCGGTGGCGCCCCCCTGAGGGGCCGTCTGCTTGTCTGTGCGCCGAGGCCGCTTTTTCTGCACCGGTGCTCGCATTCCTGACTCGTGATACCCATGGGGCCGGGTGACGCTCCGTCATCCCGGTACGGCGACCCTCCCAGTGCCGGTGGGCGGCGGTCGCGCATCGTCCGGGCCGCCACCCGAAGGAGTGAACCCCGTTGGGGAGTTGGCGGGCAAGTTCCGCCGGGCCGCCCCGCGGCCTTGTGGGCCGCGCCGGTTGGACGTGAGCGGCGGGCTTTGGCAGGATTCGCCGCCACGCATTCCCGGAGTGATCCATTCCAGCCCAAACCAGGCGTCTGACCTGCGCGGCTGCGCTGATTCGGTGACCAGTGCCAACGTTTTGCGGACCCTGTGAAGACGTCGTGCAGACTGGCCGGATGCGTACGGAACTTGTGTCGGAGCCCGGTGACCCGAACCGCCCCAACGAGGACTTCGCGAGCGTCGGCCTTCCGGCCTCGGGACAGGGCGGTTCGCTGATCGTCCTGGACGGAGTGACTCCGCCGAGCGGGGAGACGGGCTGTCTGCATCCGGTCCCCTGGTACACCGCGCGGCTGGGCGGCGCGCTGACCGAACTGACCGTTTCCTGTTGGGATCTGACGCTGGCGGAGATTCTCTCCCGGGCGATCCTCCGAACATCCGAGGCCCACTCCGCCACCTGTGACCTTTCTCACCCACGCACCCCTCAGGCAACCGTGGTGCTGGCCCGCTGGTCCCCGCGGGAGATCGAATATCTGGTCCTTTCGGACTCCGCCCTGCTGGCGGAATCCCCGGCCGGCGAGGTGACCGCCGTACTGGACGACCGCATCTCGCGCCTGCCGCGCGCCGCTCTCGCCACGGACGAGCTGATCGACGCCACGCTCCGTAACAAGGAGGGCGGCTTCTTCACGGCCGCCGCCGATCCCTCGGTCGCGGAACGGGCGGTGACGGGCTCGCTCCCCCGCGCCGAGGTCCGCGCCCTCGCCGCCCTGACGGACGGGGCGACGAGGTGGGTGGAGAAGTTCGAGAGGGGCGACTGGGCGGAGTGCCTGGCCCTCGTCCGGAAGGAGGGCGCGGCGGAGCTGGTGGGCCGGGTGCGGGCGCTGGAGCGGGCCGACGCGGAGACGCGGACGTATCTGCGCGGGAGCAAGACGCACGACGACGCGACGGTCGTGTACGTCGAGCTGTGAGCCGCTACGTCCTCTTGGGGTGTGTCCGCTCGGGGTGAGTCCGCTTGAGGCGCGTCCGCTCGGGGTGCGTCCGATTGAGGCGCGTCCGCTCGGGGTGTGTCCGATTGAGGCGCGTCCGCTCGGGGTTCACTTCTCCATGACCCCGTTCAACTGGTGGAGCAGCCGGGCGAGTTCGGCGACCTCGCGGCGGTCCCAGTGGGAGAGCTGGCTGACGTAGCGGGCCCGCCGGGCCTCGCGGACGTGTGCGACGCGGCGCCGGCCCTCGTCGGTGACGTCGACCAGCCAGGCGCGGCCGTCCGCCGGGTCGGGCTCGCGGGAGATCAGGCCCAGCTCCTCCAGGGCGCGCAGCTGGCGGGACATGGTGGCCTTGCCGACGCCGATGTAGGCGGCGAGTTCGGTGGCCCGCTGCCGCCCGTACTCGTCCAGCCGGACCAGCAGGCCGTACGCGGCGGACTCCAGGTCGGGATGGACCTCACGGGCCATCTCCCCCTGGTTGGCCCGGGCCCGCCGCAAGAGGAACGTCAACTCGCGTTCCAGGGACAGGTATTCGGGATCCGGATCCGGGATCCCGCTGTCGTTTCTGTCCTCGTCCTTGTGCACGTCAGCACCCATGTTCTGCTTTCCTGATCGTGAAAGTCGCCGCAGTTTCGCCAGTATTTCGCAGGGTGGGACCTACGTACGACGAAGGCCCGGGCCCCTTGTGAAAAGGGACCCGGGCCTTCACCTGACCGGTGGCGTCCGTCACGCCGCCACCGGAACCTCCGGGGTCGCGCCGTTCGTGGCGGGCGACAGGGCCAGCTCCAGGACCTGGCGGACGTCCGTCACCGCGTGGACGTCGAGCTTGTCCAGGACCTCGGCCGGGACGTCGTCCAGGTCGGGCTCGTTGCGCTTCGGGATGATCACCGTGGTGACCCCCGCCTGGTGCGCGGCGAGCAGCTTCTGCTTCACCCCGCCGATCGGCAGGACCCGGCCGGTCAGGGAGACCTCACCGGTCATGGCCACGTCCGTGCGGACCAGCCGGCCGCTGAGCAGCGACGCGAGAGCGGTCGTCATGGTGACACCCGCGCTCGGGCCGTCCTTCGGCACCGAACCCGCCGGGAAGTGGATGTGCACGCCCCGGTCCTTCAGGTCGGCGACGGGCAGCTCCAGTTCGGCTCCGTGCGAGCGCAGGAACGACAGGGCGATCTGCGCGCTCTCCTTCATCACGTCACCGAGCTGACCGGTCAGGGTCAGCCCCGCCGCGCCCGTCTCCGGGTCGGCGAGCGACGCCTCGACGTAGAGGACGTCACCGCCCGCTCCGGTGACCGCGAGGCCGGTGGCGACACCGGGGACCGCCGTACGGCGCTCCGCCGGGTCCTGGGCGGACTCGGGCACGTGGTGCGGCCGGCCGATCAGAGCTCGGAGATCGGCGTCGGTCACCGTGAACGGCAGCTCCCGCTCGCCCAGTTCGTGCTGCGCGGCGATCTTGCGCAGCAGCCGGGCGATCGACCGCTCCAGGGTGCGGACACCCGCCTCGCGGGTGTACTCACCGGCGAGCTTGCGCAGCGCGCTCTCGTCGATGACGACCTCGTCGTCCTTGAGTCCGGCCCGCTCCAGCTGGCGCGGGAGCAGGTGGTCACGGGCGATGACGACCTTCTCGTCCTCTGTGTAGCCGTCCAGCCGGACCAGTTCCATCCGGTCGAGCAGCGCCTCCGGGATGGCTTCGAGCACGTTGGCCGTCGCCAGGAACACCACATCGCTCAGGTCGAGTTCGACCTCCAGGTAGTGGTCCCGGAAGGTGTGGTTCTGCGCGGGGTCGAGGACCTCCAGCAGCGCCGCGGCCGGGTCGCCCCGGTAGTCGGACCCCACCTTGTCGATCTCGTCGAGCAGGACCACCGGGTTCATGGACCCGGCCTCCTTGATCGCGCGGACGATACGGCCGGGCAGCGCACCGACGTACGTACGCCGGTGACCGCGGATCTCCGCCTCGTCCCGTACACCGCCGAGCGCGACCCGCACGAACTTCCGTCCCATCGCGTGCGCGACGGACTCGCCGAGCGAGGTCTTGCCGACACCGGGCGGACCGACGAGGGCCAGTACGGCACCGCCGCGCCGCCCGCCGACGACACCCAGCCCGCGCTCGCTGCGGCGCTTGCGTACGGCGAGGTACTCGGTGATGCGTGCCTTCACGTCCTCAAGACCGGCGTGCTCGGCGTCCAGGATCGCCTTGGCGCCCCGGATGTCGTACTCGTCCTCGGTCCGCTCGTTCCACGGCAGTTCGAGAACGGTGTCCAGCCAGGTGCGGATCCACGAGCCCTCGGGCGACTGGTCGGAGGACCGCTCCAGCTTGTCGACCTCCTTGAGGGCGGCCTCGCGGACCTTCTCGGGAAGATCGGCGGCCTCGACCCGCGCGCGGTAGTCGTCGGACTCCTCGCCGTCCTTGGCCGAGTCGCCGTTCAGCTCGCGCAGCTCCTTGCGGACGGCTTCGAGCTGACGGCGGAGCAGGAACTCGCGCTGCTGCTTGTCGACGCCTTCCTGCACGTCCTTGGCGATGGTCTCGGCGACATCCTGCTCGGCGAGGTGGTCGCGCAGGTGCTGGGTGGCGAGCTTCAGCCGGGCCACCGGGTCGGCGGTCTCAAGAAGCTCGATCTTCTGTTCAGTGGTCAGGAAAGGCGAGTAACCGGAATTGTCGGCAAGCGTGGACACATCATCAATGGCCTGCACGCGGTCGACGACCTGCCAGGCCCCCCGCTTGCGCAGCCACGCGGTGGCCAGCGCCTTGTACTCCTTCACCAGCTCGGAAACGGAGCCGGGCAAAGGCTCGGGCAGGCTCTCGTCGAGCGCGGTGCCCTCGACCCAGAGCGCGGCACCGGGGCCGGTCGTACCGGCGCCGATCTTCACGCGGCTGCGGCCGCGGATCAGCGCACCCGGGTCGCCGTCGGCCAGCCGGCCGACCTGCTCGACGGTGCCCAGCACACCCGTGCTCGCGTATGTCCCGTCGATGCGTGGCACCAGCAGGACCTTGGGCTTTCCGGGCTCGGACCGGGCGGCGGCCTGGGCGGCCTCCACGGCGGCGCGTACATCGGTGTCGTTCAGGTCCAGCGGAACCACCATTCCGGGCAGCACGACCTCGTCGTCGAGCGGCAGCACGGGCAGGGTGAGCGGTGTGGACGTCGAAGCCATGATCTCCCCTTAGGCAGTCAAGTTGAGCTATGCCGACTCAATGCTTGGGCGCCTTCGATTGTTCCCCACCGGTTGTTCGCCGTGAGCGATCAGAGGGAGGGGGCCGGCCTCTGTGCAGGTCAACGCGGAAACGGGGCGGGGGCTTCCCGGGAGCACGTGGATCATCTCTGCGCTCGCGACCATCCGCGAGACCCTGGGGTGCACCCTTCACCCGGCGCTCGATTCACCCGGCGCTCGATTCACCCGGCGCTCGATGTCTTCGCGGAGCGGTACGAGGAGCTCCGCCGTGATCGCCCGGACGACTTCGGTCCGAGCCGGGACGAGTACGGCCGAGGCTTCTACTCCTGATCCGGCCGACTCGGCCGGATCGGGCCTGGCCCGACGCATGGGGATGCTCGCCGCCCACGGAGGACGAGCTGCGAAAGCATGACACCTGCGGTGAAAGTGTCACGCTTTCGCGGAGAGGGTCCCCCTCCGGCAGGGGTCGGCGACCACCCATGCCGCCGCACGGTTGAGGGCGAGCCCCGGCCCCCGCAACGCCATTCATAGGCAACTGCCGCAAACTGCAGGCGGATTCACAGCCGAGCAGATGCGCGATACGGGGACATCCACGCATACGGGGGACGGCATGGACAGAGATCAGGAGCGGCGCGGGCCCGGCAGGCGTGCGGTCGTGGCGGGGGCCGCGGTGGTCGTCACGGCCGCGGCGACCCCGGCCGTCCTCGACGCGACAGAGGGCGACGGGCACGCCTCACCCGCCGAACCGGCCACCCCCGTAAGGAACTTCGCCTCCCCCACTCCCCGCACCCGCGCCCGCGGCGACGACCGCCCCAACATCCTCCTCGTCGTCACGGACGACCAGCCCAAGGACACCGAATGGGCGACCCCGCAGACCGTCGACTGGCTCGGGGACCACGGCGTCACCTTCGAGCGGGCGCACGCCAACACCCCGCTGTGCGCGCCCTCCCGTGCCTCGATCATGTCGGGCCGCTACGCGCACAACCACGGTGTCCTGGACACCCGCCACCCCTACCACCTGGACCAACACACCACGGTGCAGCGGCAGTTGCACGACTCCGGTTACCGCACGGGCCTGTTCGGCAAGTACCTGAACTACTGGCACACCGGCGACAACCCGCCCCACTTCGACGAGTGGCTGCTCCAGGAACCGGTGGCGTACTACAACGGCCACTACAACGACGGCGGGACCGTCCGGAACATCCCCGGCTACAACACCACCGTCATCAAGAACCGCGCCCTCGCCTTCCTGGAGAGCTCCCGCACGGACCGGCGACCGTGGTTCGCCTACGTCGCCACGCGCAGCGCCCACGAGTTCAACATCCCGGAGAAGAAGTACGCCCGCGCCCGCGTCCCCGAGTGGCCGGGGCGGCCGTCCGTCTTCGAGACCGACAAGGCCGACAAGCCGGCGTTCCTGCGCAGGGCCGGGCACGGTCTGGCCGCCGGACAGGCCCTGCGCGCCCGCCAGTTGAGGACCCTGCTGTCGGTGGACGACGCGATGCGCGACTTCCGCGACCAGCTGC
The DNA here is from genome assembly GCF_053598575.1 of Streptomyces sp. NPDC001100. Classification (NCBI taxonomy): domain Bacteria; kingdom Bacillati; phylum Actinomycetota; class Actinomycetes; order Kitasatosporales; family Streptomycetaceae; genus Streptomyces; species Streptomyces sp. NPDC001100. The sequence goes on along the minus strand of NZ_JBSFKO010000021.1, from coordinate 8,444 downwards.
GCGCGCTCGGCCAGTTGGAGAACACGCTCGTGCTGTACACCAGCGACCACGGGCTGTGCTGGGGCGACCACGGCTGGCTGCGCAAGTCGGTGCCGTACCGGCCGAGTCTGGAGGTGCCGTTCCAGCTGTCGTGGCCGGCCCGAGGGCTGGACAGGGGCACCTCGGACGACCGCCTCACCGGTCACGTCGACCTCGCGCCCACCCTCCTCGACGCGGCCGGCATCACCCCGGACACGCCGCACGACGGCCACTCGCTCCTCGGCACCGGCGACCGGGACCACCTGCTCGCCGAGTGGTGGTGGAACCGGCAGGACAAGGAGCCCATCCACACCTGGGCGACGTACATCGGGAAGTCGGAGCAGTACACGGAGTACTACCGCAGCCGTCTCGACAACAACGGCCGCCCCACGGACGGCGACGGCAAGGTGCTCTTCCGCGAGTACTACGACCTGCGCGCCGACCCCTACCAGCTCACCAACAGGCTGCACGGGGCAACCCCCGCGCAGGAAGCGCGACTTGGCATCCCGGCGCTGGCGAAGGGGCTGAACTCGGCCAGGCGGGCAGGGAGTTAGACCCGGCCGACCTCGACCCGGTCCGTCCCCGCCACCTCGACCCAAGCCAACCGGACCATCCGCCCGTCCCGCTGCCGGCGCCGTATCAGCGGCCAGGTCACGACGCCTATCGTGAGCGAGATCAGGTGGCCCCAGTTGGTCATCGGGTCGGTGAACGCGATCAGGTCGGTGACCAGGGTCCAGCCGAACAGGGCGAGCAGCGGCAGTCCGAGCCAGGGCCTGAGCAGACCCGCCAGGGCTCCCGTGCTCGCGGCGACGCCGAAGCTGATGCCGTAGTCGAGGCGGTGCAGCGAGGTGTCGGGCAGGTGCCCGGCCAACACGGCCAGCCCCACCGTGCCCTCGGTCGCGAGCGTGGCCAGGATGTGCCCGGTCAGGAACACCCCGGCGGCCCGCATCCCGCCGATCCGCCGCTCCAGCGCGGTCAGCACCAGCAGGAAGAGGATCGCGTACGGCGACATCACCCCGCCGACGATCCACAGCGCACTGGCGACCAGCACCAGGAACGGGTCGCGGACGAGGTGGGTGACATCGGTGCTGGAGGCCTGGTGCAGCTGGTTCACCAGGGCGGGAGAGGCGTACTGCGCGATGAGCGAGGTGACGACGAGCAGCATCCCGTAACCGAAGGTGAACGGCGTCCCGGTGGGCGTGGGCAGCAGCCGCCAGGGGCGGAGCAGGCGCAGCAGGCCGGGGACGCGCGGTGCGCGGGGAACGGCAGGGGTGGACGCCGAGACGGAGACCGCCGGCCGGCTCAACCCCCAGGCCGTTTCCGCCACTTCGCGCTGTCTTGGCATGGCGTCCAGCAGAGAGGAGTCCTCCCCGGCCGAAGGCACGCCCGGGGGCGTGGCGGAGACCTGGGTATCGGCCGTCGCGGTCCGTTCCACCGTGAGGGGCTCCTTCCGTTTCAGCCCACCCTTCGCCGTCCCACCTGTCGCTGTCTATGACCGACGCCACGCGAGAGCCGATTCACAGCAACCTCCAAGGCTTCTCACGCGTCCACAAGGGGCCGATCCCGCCGCCCGTTCCGGTGAAACTGCCAAAATGGAGCGCATGACCACCGCGTACGACACTCCCGTTGTCCTGGACCGTCGCGAGGGCCCCTACGGCGAGGTGGTGCTGCGCCGGCACGGGGAGTTGCTGCAGATCATCGCCAACGGGTGCTTCCTGATGGACACCTCGGACGGGCGCTCGGAGCGGCTGCTGGTCGACGCCGCGTACGCCGCGCTCGACGGGCGGCCCCAACCGGACGTGCTGATCGGCGGGTTGGGCGTGGGTTTCTCGCTCGCGCACGCCGCCGCCGACCCCCGCTGGGGCCGGATCACGGTCGTGGAGCGGGAGCCCGCGATCGTCGAATGGCACCGCTCCGGACCGCTGTCCGAGCTCTCCGCGGCCGCTCTCGCCGACCCTCGCACGGACATTCTGAAAACGGATCTGGTCGCATTCGTCAATGAGACATGCGCCACTTTCGACGCGCTCTGCCTCGACATCGACAACGGGCCCGACTGGACCGTCACCGACAGCAACGAAAACCTCTACTCACCGGCCGGACTCGCAAGCTGCACAAGGGTGTTGAGGCCTGGCGGGGTGCTCGCGGTGTGGTCGGCGCAGCCCTCTCCGGAATTTGAGCGAACACTATGGAATGCCGGGTTCCAACAGGTGCGTACCGAAGAGATCCCCGTTGCCCGAGGAGTTCCCGACGTGGTGCACCTCGCCGTACGACCTGGATAGCAAAGGGGTTGCCGCTGCCCGTACCCTGCTTGCCTGACGCAGATCATTCAAGCGTCAAGCGCAGTCATGGGATCACCCCACTGGTTCCGGAAAGCACACTTCAGGGGCGGGCGATGGAGCAGACACACACCTCCCACAACGGTACGGCCACGGCCACGCCGGGCGCGCAGCGCCGGGTGCTCGTGGTCGAGGACGATGCGACGATCGTCGACGCCATCGCGGCCCGTTTGCGCGCCGAGGGATTTCTCGTACAGACCGCGGGCGACGGGCCCTCGGCCGTCGACACCGCCGAGGCCTGGCAGCCCGATCTGCTGATCCTCGACATCATGCTGCCCGGCTTCGACGGCCTGGAGGTCTGCCGCCGGGTGCAGGCCGCCCGTCCGGTGCCGGTGCTGATGCTCACCGCGCGCGACGACGAGACCGACATGCTGGTCGGGCTGGGCGTCGGTGCCGACGACTACATGACCAAGCCGTTCTCCATGCGGGAGCTGGCCGCGCGGGTGCACGTCCTGCTGCGCCGCGTGGAGCGTGCCGTGGTGGCCGCCTCCACCCCGCGTTCGGGCATCCTGCGCCTGGGCGAACTGGAGATCGACCACGCGCAGCGCCGGGTACGGGTGCGCAGCGAGGACGTGCATCTCACGCCCACCGAGTTCGACCTGCTGGTCTGCCTGGCGAACACCCCGCGTGCCGTGCTCTCCCGCGAGCAGCTGCTCGCCGAGGTCTGGGACTGGGCGGACGCCTCCGGCACCCGTACCGTCGACAGCCACATCAAGGCACTGCGCCGGAAGATCGGCGCCGAGCGGATCCGCACGGTGCACGGCGTCGGCTACGCACTGGAGACACCAACGCCATGAACGAAGGGCCGACGTCACGGAGGAGCCCCGGGGAGCCCTGGGGCGGCGTACGCCCGTTCTCGATCAAGACCAAACTGGGCGCGCTGGTCGTCATCTCGGTGCTCATCACCACCGGGCTGATGATGATCGCCATGCGCACGGCGACGGAGCTGCGCTTCATCACGGTCTTCTCGATGATCGCCACGCTGCTGATAACGCAGTTCGTGGCCCATTCGCTCACCGCGCCGCTGGACGAGATGAACACGGTGGCCCGGTCCATCTCGCGGGGCGACTACACGCGCCGGGTGCGTGAGAACCGCCGCGACGAACTGGGCGACCTGGCCGAGACGATCAACGTCATGGCCGACGAGCTGGAGGCCCAGGAGCGCCAGCGCAAGGAACTCGTCGCGAACGTCTCGCACGAGCTGCGCACCCCCATCGCGGGCCTGCGCGCCGTACTGGAGAACGTCGTCGACGGCGTCTCGGCCGCCGACCCGGAGACCATGCGCACGGCGCTGAAGCAGACCGAGCGCCTGGGCCGTCTCGTCGAGACGCTGCTCGACCTCTCCCGCCTGGACAACGGCGTCGTACCGCTGAAGACGCGCCGCTTCGAGGTGTGGCCGTACCTCTCGGGCGTGCTCAAGGAGGCCAACATGGTCGCCTCCGCACGCGCCGGCATCGCCTCCGGCTCGGGCAGCCACACCCGCACGGACGTCCATCTGCACCTGGACGTGTCCCCGCCGGAGCTGACCGCGCTCGCGGACCCCGAGCGCATCCACCAGGTCGTGGCCAACCTCATCGACAACGCGGTGAAGCACAGCCCGGCGCACGGGCGCGTGACGGTCAAGGCGCGGCGCGGGGCGCTGCCGGAGTCGCTGGAGCTGGAGGTCCTGGACGAGGGGCCCGGCATCCCGCAGGCGGAGTGGGCGCACATCTTCGAGCGGTTCAACCGGGGAGCGGTGAGCGCGCCCCACGGACCCGGCAGCGACGGCGGTACGGGCCTCGGCCTGGCGATCGCCCGCTGGGCGGTGGACCTGCACGGCGGCCGGATCGGCGTGGCCGAATCCGACCGTGGCTGCAGGATTATCGTCACTCTTCCGGGACTGTCATCCGTGCCAAGTTGACGTAAAGTTCGACCCGGAGCCCCAAGATCCACGGCGGTCCGCGCTGACGGACACGTGTGATCAGGCACAGGCCCGCGCCCTTCGTGCGCCCGGCCCGCACCAAGACACCCCCTCTGTAGCGGAACCACGCTTGTTTCCCGCCATTTCAGCCCCCGAAACACACTTTCCGGTGTGACTTACACGACGATGGACCGGCCCGACCTGACCTTGGCCGTCATGGGGGCGTAGCCTTAATTCCCGCTGTCCATCACCTTGTGAAGCGGAAGAGGGCGGTTGCCGCCGTGTCGTCACAGTCCCCCAGTAACTCGACCATCTCGACCGAGTCCGACCAAGCCGCGGGTAAGAATCCCGCGGCGGCGTTCGGTCCCAACGAGTGGCTCGTCGACGAGATCTATCAGCAGTACCTCCAGGATCCGAACTCGGTCGACCGAGCCTGGTGGGACTTCTTCGCCGACTACAAGCCGGGCGCGGCTGCCGCCCCGACCTCGACTTCGGCGGGTACTGCGGCCGCGGGGGCCGCAGGGACCTCCACTCCCCCGGCCGCACCCGTAGCCCCGGCCCCGGCCGCTCCTGCCGCACCCGCGGCTCCGGCGGTCCCCGCGCCGGCGCCCGCAGCCGCCGCTCCGGCCCCGGCCCCCGCGGCCGCCCCGGTTCCTGTGAAGGCGGCGGCTCCGGCCGCGCAGCCGAAGAAGGCCGAGCCCGCGACCGAGGCCCCAGCCGGCCCCGAATACGTGACGCTGCGCGGCCCCGCCGCCGCGGTCGCGAAGAACATGAACGCCTCGATCGAGGTGCCCACGGCAACTTCGGTGCGCGCGGTCCCGGTCAAGCTGCTCTTCGACAACCGCATCGTCATCAACAACCACCTGAAGCGGGCCCGGGGCGGGAAGATCTCCTTCACCCACCTCATCGGCTACGCGATGGTGCAGGCCATCAAGGCCATGCCGTCGATGAACTACTCCTTCCAGGAGAAGGACGGCAAGCCGACCCTGGTCAAGCCGGAGCACATCAACTTCGGTCTCGCCATCGACCTGGTGAAGCCCAACGGCGACCGCCAGCTCGTCGTCGCCGGCATCAAGAAGGCCGAGACGCTGAACTTCTTCGAGTTCTGGCAGGCCTACGAGGACATCGTCCGCCGCGCCCGCGACGGCAAGCTGACGATGGACGACTTCACCGGTGTCACGGTCTCCCTGACCAACCCCGGCGGCCTCGGCACGGTCCACTCGGTCCCGCGTCTGATGCCCGGTCAGTCGGTCATCATGGGCGTCGGCTCGATGGACTACCCCGCGGAGTTCCAGGGCACGTCCCAGGACACCCTGAACAAGCTCGGCATCTCGAAGGTCATGACGCTCACGTCGACCTACGACCACCGGGTCATCCAGGGCGCCGCCTCCGGCGAGTTCCTGCGGATCGTCGCGAACCTCCTGCTCGGCGAGAGCGGCTTCTACGACGAGATCTTCGAGTCGCTGCGCATCCCGTACGAGCCGGTCCGCTGGCTCAAGGACATCGACGCCTCGCACGACGACGACGTCACGAAGGCCGCCCGCGTCTTCGAGCTGATCCACTCCTACCGGGTCCGCGGCCACGTCATGGCCGACACCGACCCGCTGGAGTACCGCCAGCGCAAGCACCCCGACCTGGACATCACCGAGCACGGCCTCACCCTGTGGGACCTGGAGCGGGAGTTCGCGGTCGGCGGCTTCGCCGGCAAGTCCCTGATGAAGCTGCGCGACATCCTCGGCGTGCTGCGCGACTCGTACTGCCGCACCACCGGCATCGAGTTCATGCACATCCAGGACCCGAAGCAGCGCAAGTGGATCCAGGACCGCATCGAGCGCTCGCACTCCAAGCCGGAGCGCGAGGAGCAGCTGCGCATCCTGCGCCGCCTGAACGCGGCGGAGGCCTTCGAGACCTTCCTGCAGACGAAGTACGTCGGCCAGAAGCGCTTCTCGCTCGAAGGCGGCGAGTCGGTCATCCCGCTGCTGGACGCGGTCATCGACAGCGCGGCCGAGTCGCGCCTCGACGAGGTCGTCATCGGCATGGCCCACCGAGGCCGCCTGAACGTGCTCGCGAACATCGTCGGCAAGTCGTACGCCCAGATCTTCCGCGAGTTCGAGGGCAACCTCGACCCGAAGTCGATGCACGGCTCCGGCGACGTGAAGTACCACCTGGGCGCCCAGGGCACCTTCACCGGCCTGGACGGCGAGCAGATCAAGGTCACCCTCGCGGCGAACCCGTCCCACCTGGAGACGGTCGACCCGATCATCGAGGGCATCGTCCGCGCCCGCCAGGACATCATCAACAAGGGCGGCACGGACTTCACGGTCCTCCCGCTGGCCCTGCACGGTGACGCGGCCTTCGCGGGCCAGGGCGTGGTGGCGGAAACGCTCAACATGTCGCAGCTCCGCGGCTACCGCACCGGCGGCACGATCCACATCGTCATCAACAACCAGGTCGGCTTCACGGCGGCGCCCGAGTCGTCGCGTTCCTCGATGTACGCCACGGACGTGGCTCGCATGATCGAGGCCCCGATCTTCCACGTGAACGGCGACGACCCGGAGGCCGTGGTCCGCGTGGCCCGCCTGGCCTTCGAGTTCCGCCAGGCGTTCAACAAGGACGTGGTGATCGACCTCATCTGCTACCGCCGCCGCGGTCACAACGAGTCGGACAACCCGGCCTTCACCCAGCCCCTGATGTACGACCTGATCGACAAGAAGCGCTCGGTGCGCAAGCTCTACACCGAGTCCTTGATCGGTCGCGGCGACATCACGCTGGAAGAGGCGGAACAGGCCCTCCAGGACTACCAGGGCCAGCTGGAGAAGGTCTTCACGGAGGTCCGCGAGGCGACGGCCCAGCCCGGCGTCGCCCCGATGTCGGACCCGCAGGCCGAGTTCCCGGTGGCGGTCAACACCGCGATCTCCACGGAGGTCGTCAAGCGGATCGCCGAGTCCCAGGTCAACATCCCGGACAACTTCCACGTCCACCCGCGCCTGCTGCCCCAGCTGCAGCGCCGGGCGACGATGGTCGAGGACGGGACGATCGACTGGGGCATGGGCGAGACGCTCGCGATCGGTTCGCTGCTGCTGGAAGGCACCCCGGTCCGCCTCTCCGGCCAGGACTCCCGCCGCGGCACCTTCGGCCAGCGCCACGCGGTCCTCATCGACCGCCAGACGGGCGAGGACTACACCCCGCTCCAGTACCTCTCCGAGGACCAGGCGCGTTACAACGTCTACGACTCCCTTCTCTCCGAGTACGCGGTCATGGGCTTCGAGTACGGCTACTCGCTCGCCCGTCCCGACGCGCTGGTGATGTGGGAGGCGCAGTTCGGCGACTTCGTCAACGGCGCGCAGAGCGTGGTCGACGAGTACATCTCGGCGGCGGAACAGAAGTGGGGCCAGACGTCCGGCGTCACGCTCCTGCTCCCCCACGGTTACGAGGGCCAGGGCCCGGACCACTCGTCCGCGCGCGTGGAACGCTTCCTCCAACTCTGCGCCCAGAACAACATGACGGTCGCGATGCCGACCCTCCCGTCGAACTACTTCCACCTCCTGCGGTGGCAGGTGCACAACCCGCACCACAAGCCGCTGGTGGTCTTCACCCCGAAGTCGATGCTGCGCCTCAAGGCCGCCGCGTCGAAGACGGAGGAGTTCACGACGGGTCAGTTCCGCCCGGTCATCGGCGACGAGACGGTGACGGACCCCGCGGCCGTCCGCAAGGTCGTCTTCGTCACGGGCAAGCTGTACTACGACCTGGAGGCCGAGCGCACCAAGCGCGGCACCACGGACGTGGCGATCATCCGCGTCGAGCGCCTGTACCCGCTGCCGGGTGCGGAGCTCCAGGCGGAGGTCAACAAGTACCCGAACGTCGAGAAGTACCTGTGGGCCCAGGAGGAGCCGGCCAACCAGGGCGCTTGGCCGTTCATCGCCCTCAACCTGATCGACCACCTGGACCTCGCGGTCGGCGCGGACGTGCCTCACGGGGAGCGGCTGCGGCGGATCTCGCGCCCGCACTCGTCGTCTCCGGCGGTGGGGTCGGCGAAGCGGCATCAGGCTGAGCAGGAGCAGTTGGTTACGGAGGTGTTCGAGGCGTAACCGCCCCGAACCCGTCGTACGCGGCCGGGCCGCACCCCCGCTCCGGGGGCCTCGGCATGGCCGCCCCGACGATCCTCAAGTACGGCACGGAGGAGCAGAAGC
>NZ_JBSFKO010000020.1:0-166117 GCF_053598575.1 Streptomyces sp. NPDC001100 | reverse complement strand
GCCCCACCGTGCTCGGCGCTGCGCGCCTCCGCGCGGTGGGCCTCTCGACACCGGCTTCAGGCGCCCCGAAGGCGACCGAACCAAAAGAGGTGCACGCACGGCGCCTGTCGAGCACCGGCCCAGCCAACCGGGACCTGCCCCACACCGGCCCAGCTACCCGGCGCCTGCCCAGCACCGGCCAAGCTCCCCGGCCCCCACCCCACACCCCCTCAGTCGTGCCAAGCCCCAAAGTCCTCCAGCAGCCCCTGAAGCGGCTCGAACACCCCCGGACTCCCCGCCACCGCCAGATCCCGCCCGGGCCGCTCTCCGGGCCGTCCACCGGTCAGGGCGCCCGCCTCACGGGCGATCAGGTCCCCCGCACCGAGGTCCCACGGGTTCAGCCCCCGCTCGTAGAAACCGTCCAGCCGCCCCGCGGCCACATCGCACAGGTCGACCGCCGCCGAGCCGCCCCGCCGGATGTCCCGCAGCAACGGAATCAACTTCTGCGCCACATCGGCCTGATGGACCCGGACCTCGGTGACGTAGTTGAACCCGGTCGACACCAACGCCTGCTCAAGGGGCGGCGCGGGCCGGCAGGCGAGCCTGCGTTCGCCCTCCCACGCGCCCGTGGCCCACGCCCCGCCGCCGAGCACCGCGTGGAACGTCTCGCCGCGCATCGGGATCGCGACGACCCCGGCGACGGTCTCGCCGTGCAGCTCGGCCGCGATGGAGACGGACCAAGTGGGCAGCCCGTACAGGTAGTTGACCGTGCCGTCGAGCGGGTCGACGACCCAGCGGACACCGCTCGTGCCGGTGACAGAGGCGCCCTCCTCGCCCAGGAACCCGTCGTCGGGCCGCTGCTCGGAAATCAGATCGGTGATCAGCTTCTCGGCCGCGATGTCCATCTCGGTGACGACGTCGATCGGGCTGGACTTGGTGGCGGCGACCGCGAGGTCGGCCGGGCGGCCGTCCCGCAGCAGCGCGCCGGCCTTGAGGGCGGCTTCCTGGGCGAGTGCCAGCAGTTCCTGGTGCAGGGGGTCGGTCACGGCGCTCCTCATGCGTAGGGGCTGTCGGCGCCCGCGGCGGCGGGACGCGGGGCGCGGGCCGGGCAGCAGCCCACCGGGCAGACGTTGTGGCCGGCGCCGAGGGCGCCCAGGGCGCAGGGGGTGACCTGCCGCCCGCTCTCCACGGCGGCGCGCTCCAGGACGAGTTCGCGGATGGCGGCGGCGAACCGCGGGTCGGCGCCCACGGTGGCCGACCGGCGTACGGGCAGGCCCAGTTCCTCGGCCTTGGCCGTGGCCTCCGTGTCGAGGTCGTAGAGGACCTCCATGTGGTCGGAGACGAAGCCGATGGGCGCCATGACGACCGCGGGGACGCCGGCCGCGTGGCGCTCCTCCAGGTGGTCGCAGATGTCGGGCTCCAGCCAGGGGATGTGCGGGGCACCGGAGCGGGACTGGTAGACGAGCTGCCAGGGGTGGTCGATTCCGGTGCGCTCGCGGACGGCGTCGACGATCAGGCGGGCGACGTCCAGGTGCTCCTCGACGTACGCCCCGCCGTCTCCGTGGGCCTCGGCCGGGCCGGAGGTGTCGGCCGCGGCGGTCGGGATGGAGTGGGTCGAGAAGGCGAGGTGGGCGCCGTCCCGGACGTCCTCGGGGAGATCGGCGAGGGATTCGAGCACCCCGTCGATCATCGGCTCCAGGAAGCCGGGATGGTTGAAGTAGTGGCGCAGCTTGTCGACCCTGGGGAGGACGAGGCCCTCGGCCTCCAGGGCGGCCAGGGAGTCGGCGAGGTTCTCCCGGTACTGGCGGCAGCCCGAGTACGAGGCGTAGGCGCTGGTGGCCAGGACGAGGATGCGGCGGCGGCCGTCGGCGACCATCTCGCGCAGGGTGTCCGTGAGGTACGGGGCCCAGTTGCGGTTGCCCCAGTAGACCGGCAGGTCCAGGCCGTGGTCCGCGAAGTCCTTGCGGAGGGCGTCCAGGAGGGCGCGGTTCTGGTCGTTGATGGGGCTGATCCCCCCGAACAGGAAGTAGTGCTGTCCCACTTCCTTCAGGCGTTCCTTGGGGATGCCTCGCCCGCGCGTCACGTTCTCCAGGAACGGAACCACCTCGTCCGGGCCTTCGGGACCGCCGAACGAGAGCAGGAGCAGGGCGTCGTAGGGAGTGGCATCGAGCGTGTCTGGCATGTCTCCGATCCTGCCACCCGCCACTGACAGGCGGGAAACGGAGGGGTGCCGGACCGCGAACCCCGGGCTTCCGGGGCGGTGCGTCGGGGGCGGCACGGGCGGGTGCATCGGGCCGGACCTGCTCGTAAGCTGTATCAGCCGCATTCGCACCTTACTGAGCGGTCATCGCATCACCGCACCACCACCGAGCCGCCGCCCCGCCCTTCCGACCGGAGTCACCCGTGCCCAGCCCCTATCGCGCCCTCTTCGCCGCCCCCGGCTCCAAGGGCTTCTCCGCCGCGGGGTTCCTCGGCCGGATGCCCCTGTCGATGATGGGCATCGGCGTGGTCACGATGGTCTCCCAGATCAACGGGCGCTACGGGCTCGCGGGCGCGCTGTCGGCCACCATCGCGCTGGCCGCCGCCGCGATCGGGCCTCGGATCTCGCGGTGGGTCGACCAGTACGGGCAGCGGCGGGTGCTGCGTCCGGCGACGCTCGTCGCGCTGGCCGCGGCGGCCGGGCTGCTGCTGGCCGCCCGCTTCGGGTGGCCGGACTGGGTGCTGTTCGTGTGCGCCGCCGGCATCGGCTCGGTGCCGAGTCTGGGCGCGATGGTCCGGGCGCGCTGGGCGGCCGTCTACCGGGGCACCCCGCAGCTGCACACGGCGTACTCCTTCGAGTCCGTGGTGGACGAGGTGTGCTTCATCTTCGGGCCGATCATCTCCATCGGGCTGTCCACGGCGTGGTTCCCGGAGGCCGGTCCCCTGCTGGCCGCCTGCTTCCTGGCGGTGGGCGTCTTCTGGCTGACCGCGCAGCGCGCCACGGAGCCCGCGCCGCACCCGCGCGTGAAGGGTGCCGAGGGCGGCGGCTCGGCGCTGCGGGCGGCAGGTCTCCAGGTGCTGGTGGCCACCTTCGTGGCGACCGGGGCGATCTTCGGGGCGGTGGACGTGGTCACCGTCGCGTTCGCCGACGAGCGGGGTCACAAGGGTGGCGCCAGTGTGGTGCTCGCCCTGTACGCGGCGGGGTCCTGCGTGGCCGGAGTCGTGTTCGGGCTGCTGCGCTTCCGGGGAGCGCCCGAACGCCGGTGGCTGCTGGGCATATGCACGATGGCCGTGAGTATGATCCCCCTCCTACTGGTCGGAAACTTGCCGCTTCTGGCCGTGGCGCTGTTCCTTGCGGGACTGTCCATCGCACCCACGATGATCACGACGATGTCCCTCATAGAAGAGCACGTACCTCGCGCGAAGCTCACCGAGGGCATGACCTGGGTGAGCACCGGCCTGGCGGTCGGGGTCGCACTCGGTTCCTCGGTCGCCGGCTGGGTGATCGACGCAGCCGACGCGCGGGCCGGGTACGGGGTTCCGGTGGTCGCCGGAGCCGTCGCGGTCGCGGTCGGTTTCCTCGGGTTCCGCCGGCTCAGCAGACCGGCACCGGGTCGGGGAGGCACCGTTGTTGGGCACCACAGCGAGCGCGAAGAACGGCACGTGGCGTAACTGGGGCGGGACGGTCGCGTCCCGGCCCGCGCGGGAGGTGACGCCCGCGTCCGTCGAGGAACTGGCGGCGGCCGTCCGCAGGGCCGGTGAGGACGGCCTGACGGTGAAGGCCGTCGGCAGCGGGCACTCGTTCACATCGATCGCCGCCACCGACGGTGTGTTGATCCGCCCTCAACTGTTGACCGGCATCCGCAACATTGATCGGGATGCATTGACGGTCACGGTCGAGGCGGGCACCCCGCTCAAGAGACTCAACATGGCTCTCGCGCGCGAGGGTCTGTCGCTCACGAACATGGGCGACATCATGGAGCAGACGGTCTCCGGGGCGACCAGCACCGGCACCCACGGCACCGGACGCGAATCGGCCTCCATAGCCGCCCAGATCAGGGGACTTGAGCTGGTGACGGCGGACGGCTCGGTGCTCACCTGCTCCGAGCAGGAGAACCCGGACGTCTTCGCTGCGGCCCGCATCGGCCTCGGCGCCCTGGGCGTCGTCACCGCGATCACCTTCGCCGTCGAGCCCGTCTTCCTGCTCACGGCCCGCGAGGAGCCGATGACCTTCGACGAGGTCACCGGACGCTTCGACGAACTCTGGGCCGAGAACGAGCACTTCGAGTTCTACTGGTTCCCGCACACCGGCAGCACCAACACCAAGCGCAACAACCGCAGCGCGGGCCCGGAGCAGCCGGTGGGCAAGGTGGCCGCCTGGTTCGAGGACGAGTTCGTCTCCAACGGCCTCTGGCAGGTGGCCAACTGGGTCGGCCGCGCGGCGCCCGCGACCATTCCGACCATCGCCCAGATCTCCACCCGGGCCTGGTCCACGCGGACGTACACGGACATCCCCTACAAGGTGTACACGTCGCCACGCCGGGTGCGGTTCGTCGAGATGGAGTACGCCGTTCCGCGCGCGGCCCTGGTGGACACGCTGCGGGAACTCAAGGCGATGGTCGACCAGTCCGACTTCAGGGTCAGTTACCCGGTGGAGGTCCGCACCGCGCCCGCGGACGACATCGCCCTGTCCACCGCCTCCGGCCGGGACAGCGCCTACATCGCCGTACACATGTACAAAGGCACGCCGTATCAGGCGTACTTCACCGCCGCCGAGCGCATCCTCACCGCGCACGAGGGCCGGCCGCACTGGGGCAAGGTGCACACCCGGGACGCCGAGTACTTCGCGGGGGTCTATCCGCGCTTCGGCGAGTTCACGGCGCTGCGGGACCGGCTGGACCCTGAACGGCGGTTCCAGAACGACTACTTGCGGAGGGTGCTGGGGCAGTAGCGGGCGAGCCGCCGGGCGAGTCGGGCGGGGAATCGGCCGTACCCGGTTCCCCGCGACGTGCGGGACGCTCGGACAGTTCCGTTTCCGGCTATTGCGTGAAGTACGCCACTTTCAAGATCGCCCGAACCCCGCTCCGGACCGCCAAGTCCCGCTCCCCACAAGAAGTTGGGTGGCGTGCCAATCCACGCACGTGGTCCAAATGGAGTACTGTTGCGAGCCCTGGGTGCGGTCTCCTGCCAGGGCGTCCGCGGCCTTTTGGACCGCTCAGAGGGGGCCAGTTGCACAGGGTGACGTAGTTGGTCACTTAGCGTTGCGAATAAGTAACCGTGCCATAACGGCGAGTCCGGGCCCGTGCCCGACACGCCGGGCAACTCGGCAAGGTTGTGGCAGGCTGCACCCGGGCAGGCCACACTCGACTAGCGGAAGCAGCGACGCACGTGACGTCGGCAGGCACCACCCGGGAGGTCCCCATGCCCGAACTGCGTGTCGTGGCCGTCTCTAACGACGGCACACGGCTGGTGCTGAAGGCTGCGGACAGCACGGAGTACACGCTTCCGATTGATGAGCGTCTGCGCGCCGCCGTACGCGGCGACCGTCCCCGCCTCGGCCAGATCGAGATCGAGGTGGAGAGCCATCTCCGCCCCCGAGACATCCAGGCACGTATACGTGCCGGCGCCTCCGCCGAGGAGGTCGCGCAACTCGCCGGCATTCCCGTCGACCGGGTGCGCCGCTTCGAGGGTCCCGTGCTCGCCGAGCGTGCCTTCATGGCCGAGCGCGCCCGGAAGACCCCCGTCCGCCGCCCCGGTGAGAATGCCGGACCCCAGCTCGGCGAGGCCGTTCAGGAACGGCTGACGCTGCGCGGTGCCGAGAAGGACACCGTTCAGTGGGACTCCTGGCGCCGCGACGACGGCACCTGGGAGGTCCTGCTGGTCTACCGGGTCGCGGGCGAACCGCACTCGGCGAGTTGGACGTACGACCCGCCCCGGCGGCTCGTCCAGGCCGTCGACGACGAGGCGCGCTCGCTGATCGGCGAGTCCGACGACCTCTCCGCCACCCCGGAGCCCAGCTTCCCGTTCGTCCCGAGGATCGCCCGGCTCCCGCGCGACCGCCCGCTGGACCGTGCCCTGGAGCGCCCGGAGCGTCCCGCGCTGCCGTCGCCCGAGGTGGCCGAGGAGAGCGAGCGCGACTCGCTGACCAGCCTCCTGGAGGCGGTACCGAGCTTCCGTGGCGACATGGTGGTTCCCGAGCGCCCCTCGGAGACCCCCGAGGAGCCCGTCGAGGAACCGGAGGCGGAGGAGCCACCGGCGCCCGCGGCTTCGGCCGGTTCGGCCTACGCGGACGTCCTGATGCCCCGTTCGGTCGGCGCGCACCGCGACCGGCTCATCGGCTCCACCGACCGCCAGGCCGAGGCGGACGGCGTCCGCCCGGGCCGCAGAGCGGCGGTCCCGAGCTGGGACGAGATCGTCTTCGGCACGCGGAGAAAGAAGCAGGAGTAGTCGGCCGTACGAGCGGTTCGCCGTAAGGGAGTTCGGCTACGGCAGGGAGGGCCCGCGCCGGTTTCGGCGCGGGCCCTCTTTGTCCCGCTACGGCCGCTACTGCGGGTCGGGGCCGACGGCGACCGGGCGCTCCGGGTCCGCGGACCACTCCGACCAGGAGCCGACGTAGAGTCCGGCCGGAATGCCCGCCACGGCAAGGGCCAGCACCTCGTGGGCGCCCGAGACGCCGGAGCCGCAGTAGACGCCCACGCCCGCCCCCTCCGTGGCACCCAGGGACTTGAAGCGGGCGGCCAGTTCCTCCGCCGGGAGGAAACGGCCGTCGGTGCCCACGTTCTCGTTGGTCGGCGCGGAGACGGCGCCCGGGATGTGGCCGCCGACCCGGTCGATCGGCTCCACCTCGCCCCGGTAACGCTCCCCCGCGCGGGCGTCGAACAGGACCCCGCTGCGGGCCAGCACGGCGGCACCGTCCGCGTCCAGGAGTTGCACGGCACCCGGCTCCGGCGTGAAGTCGCCCTCGGCCGGCGTCGGCGTATCCGTCTCCAAAGGACCCTCCCAAGAGGGAAGGCCGCCGTCGAGGACCCGCACGTCCGGGTGACCCGCCCAGCGCAGCAGCCACCACGCGCGGGCCGCCGCCCAGCCCTGGCCGCCGTCGTACACGACGACCGCGCGGTCGGCCGATACACCCGCTCGGCGCATCGCGGAGCCGAAGCGTGCGGTGTCGGGGAGGGGGTGCCGGCCGCGGGCGCCGGGGGCCGAGGCGAGTTCCTGGTCGAGGTCTACGTAGACGGCACTTGGGATGTGCCCGGCCGCGTACTCGGCGTGTCCGTCGAAGGGCGGTTCACCTGCGGCCTTCGCGACGCTGAGCTGCCAGCGGATGTCGAGGAGGACCGGCGGGTTCGACCCGGCCAGATCGCTCGCCAGTTCGGATGCGGAGATGATGGCGTTCATGGACACCATCCTCGCGCAAGGGGTGGCCGACACGGCCGGGTCCGACTACTCTGCCCGCCGGACAGTCTCGGTCACGAGGCGTACGGGATCGAGCACATGGTGTACAACCGATGGACACCCCACGGCAATCAACCAGAAACGGACGAGGGGCCACAGACCGGGCATCCTCCGTACGTGAGCCGCCCGTCGACGGCGCGGCCGGGGCGCGTGGCGCCGCAGGGGGTGCGAGCATCGGCTCGGGGCGTGACGCGGCTGCGGCACGCGGATCCGCAGTGCGGAAGAAACGGCCACCGCGAGGGGCCGAGGAGAAGGTGACGATGACCGAGGCACGGGGGTCGGCCGGCCTGAACGGCGACACGCACACTCGGCGTACGCAGGGCACACCCTGCTGGGTGAGTCTGATGGTGCACGGCATGACGACGACTCAGGAGTTCTACGGGGAGCTGTTCGGTTGGGAATTCCAACCCGGTCCCCATCAGCTCGGCCCCTACGTGCGGGCCCTGCTCGACGGGCAGGAGGTGGCCGGCATCGGCCAGCTGCCGCCGGACCGGCATCTGCCCATCGCCTGGACGCCGTATCTCGCCTCGGACGACGTGGACCAGACGGCCGAGACGGTACGGATGTGCGGCGGCACGGTAGGGGTGGGTCCCCTGGACGCGGCCGAGGCGGGCCGCCTGGCCATCGGCTCCGACCCGTCGGGGGCGGTGTTCGGCATCTGGCAGGTCGCGGAACACCTCGGCACGTCCATCACGGGCGTCCCCGGCACCCCCGCCTGGAACGAGCTGCTGACCTTCGAGACCGCGAGCGTCGCCAAGTTCTACGAGGCGGTGTTCGGCTACGAGGGGGTCCCGGTCGACTCCGCGGACCTCGACTACGTCACCCTGCACCTGGACGGCACCCCGGTCGCCGGCATCCACGGCGTCGGCACGGCCCTGCCCCGCGACCGGGGCCCGCACTGGATGACGTACTTCGAGGTGGCCGACACGGACGAGGCCCTGCGCCGCGTCGCAGACCTGGGCGGCCACACCCTCGAACCCTCCCACGACAGCCCCCACGGCCGCGTGGCCACGGTCGCGGACCCCGAGGGCGCAATGTTCTCGGTGATCCAGGGGCCGCGGTAGCCCTTCGGGTCGCTTCCGGGGTGGTGCGGGCGGATCAGCCGCTCCGCACACCCGGAGGGGGCAGCCCGAAGTCGTGATCCCTAGGCCGACGTCATCGGCAGTACATCCGGTGACAGTGCCGCCGCCCGTGCCGTGGCCGACGTCATGCGGCGGCGGTGGTGGCGGCGGCAAAGGACCTCGTAGCCGATGGCCTCCGCCTGGTTGACGTCGCCGACGACCACCTGGGCGCCCTCGACGACCATCTCGCCGCCTATCGTGCGGGCGTTGTGGGTGGCGCGGGCGCCGCACCAGCACAGGGCCTCCACCTGGAGGACCTCGACGCGGTCGGCGAGTTCGACCAGGCGCTGGGAGCCGGGGAAGAGCTTGGAGCGGAAGTCGGTCGTGATGCCGAAGGCGTAGACGTCGAGGCTCAGATCGTCGACCACGCGCGCGAGTTGGTCGATCTGGACGGGCGCCAGGAACTGCGCCTCGTCGGCGATGACGTAGTCCGCGCGGCCGCCCTGAGAGAGGTGGTCGACGAGATACGCGTACAGGTCCTGCTCGTCCTCGACCTCCACCGCGTCGGTGACCAGGCCGAGGCGTGACGAAAGCTTTCCCTCGCCCGCGCGGTCGTCCCTGGTGAAGATCACCCCTGCCAGGCCGCGCGCCGAGCGGTTGTGCTCGATCTGGAGCGCCAGGGTCGACTTCCCGCAGTCCATCGTTCCGGAGAAGAACACCAGCTCGGGCATGGGAAGTTGAGCACCTTTCGGCAAACAGGAGGACGGTGGGGCTTCAGGAGCGTACTTCGAGCAGGGGGACCAGCTGTTCGGCAGGGGTCATGGAACCGTGGTTGCCGACCATCACCGACTCCTTCGGCTCCCGCTCGGACGCGATGACCAGGACGTCGTCCCGGGCCGCCACGATCACGTCGCCGAGGCGGTCGTGGACGCGCTCGTCGACCGTCGGGCCGAACCAGCCCGCCGCGATCGCCTCGTCACGCGACGCCACCCAGAACTGTTCGCCGAGGACCTCACGCCAGCAGGTCAGTACGTCGTTCTCGGCGCCCCGGACCGCGTAGACATGGCGTGCGCGGCCCTCGCCGCCGAGCAGGGCGACCCCGGCGCGCAACTCCCAGTCCGCGTCGAAGTCGATGCGGTGCTCCTCGTCGAAGGGCACGTCGATCATGCCGTGGTCGGCGGTGACGTACAGCGCGCTGCGCGGCGGCAGTTGCTCGGCCAGGCGCTGGACGAGCCGGTCGACGTACATGAGCTGGCCGCGCCAGGTGTCCGAGGCGACGCCGTAGCGGTGGCCGGCGCCGTCGAGTTCGGCGTAGTACGTGTACACCAGGGAGCGGTCCCCGGCGGCCAGTTGCTCGGCCGCGAGGTCCATGCGCTCCTCGCCGGTCAGCCGCCCGAGGAACGTTCCGCCACTGAGCGCGACCTTCGTCAGCGGGGTGTTCTGGAAGGTGGGGGACGAGACCTGCGCGGCGTGCACGCCCGCGGCCTGGGCGAGTTGGAAGACCGTGGGGTAGGGCTGCCAGGTCTTCGGCTCGGTCCACGGGTGCCAGCGCAGCTGGTTCATCAGCTCGCCGGTGGCCGGGTTGCGCACGGTGTAGCCGGGCAGCCCGTGCGCGCCGGGCGGCAGGCCGGTGCCGACGGAGGCCAGCGAGGTCGCGGTGGTCGCCGGGTAGCCGGCGGTCAACGGACGTCCTGTGCCGCCACGTGAGCTGCCGAGGAGCGCGTGCAGATACGGCGCCTCGTCGGCGTGGTCCTTGATCTGCTCCCAGCCGAGGCCGTCGACCAGGAAGACGCAGTTGCGGTCGGCCGCGGTCAGTTCCGGGATCGCCGCGACCGTACCGGGAACGCCCATTCCGGCGGCCAGCGTGGGCAGCAGGTCGGCGAGGGAGCCGGAGCCGTACTCGGGGACGGGTGCGGAGGCGACGGCGAGGGGTTCGGGGTGGTCCCAGGTTGCGGGCTGCGCCATCAGCGGGGAACGTCCGCGGTCGCCTCGGAGAGCGACTGCGCGAAGGCAAGGGTCTGCTGCACCGTCTCCGGGCCGTCCCCGGCCTCGCTGACGCGCAGGCTCAGGTCGTCCGCCGTCGAGTTGCCCGTGTAGCCGTGGTCGGCCTCGCAGTTGGGGTCGCCGCAGGCGGCCGGCTCCAGGTCGATCCGGGAGACGGCACCCCAGCCGATGGTCAGCACGACCTCGCGGGGCGGTGTGCCCGGCTTGTACGACTCCGGGTTGGCGACCACGCGGCTGAGCACCACCGACGAGATCCGGCCGATCTTCACGGACTCCGTGGACGTCGTGGCGTAGGGCGTCGGGGAGGTGCTGTCGGCGGCCTGCTCGTCGGTGTGGCTGACGATGAAGCGGTTGCCGGTGAGGACCAGCACGGTCACATGCCGACGCACCTCGTTCTGGTCGAACGTGGTCTCCTGATGGACCAGGAACGACCGGATCGGCTCGCCGCCCACGGCGGCCTCCACCGCCTCGGCCACGAGGGCCGGGTAGTAGCCGCTGCGCTCGATCGCCGCACGCAGCCCCTGGGTCGTCGTACTGGTCTTGGCCATGACGTCCATCCTACGGTGGCCCACTGACTGCGAGGCACCGCCGAGCACGGTCTTGTCACAGCCGTCTCAGTACACGGGACCAGCACCCGGAAGCGGTCTCCCGCGCGCGGGAGGTCCGTCAGTAGACGGGAAGTGTCCTCGGGCCGAGGTCGTCGCGGACCGGCGGCGGGGCCAGGCGGACGGAGGCGCCGAGCACGCTCAGGCCGTGCGCGGCGACGACGACCGGCTCCAGGGTCACCGCGACCACCTCGGGGTGGTCGTCGACCAGCCGTGACACCCGCAGCAGCAGCTCCTCCAGGGCCGGCGTGTCCGCGGGCGTCGAGCCGCGCCAGCCGAACAGGAGGGGCGCCGTCCGGATCGACCGGATCAGCGAACCGGCCTCCCGGTCCGTGACCGGGATGAGCCGGTGCGCGGTGTCCCCGAGCAGCTGCGAGGCGGCTCCGGCGAGCCCGAACGACAGCACGGCCCCCGCCGCCGGGTCGATGACGGCCCGTACGACGGTGTCGACCCCGCGCGGCGCCATCCGCTGCACCACCGGCCGCAGTTCCTCCGGCTTGCCGAACAGCTCGCCCAACTCGGCGTACGCGCGCCGCAGTTGGTCCTCGTCCGCGAGATCCAGGCGTACGCCGCCCAGGTCCGCGCGGTGGCGCAGGTGCGGGGCGGTGGCCTTGAGGGCGACCGGGTAGCCGAGGGTGCCGGCGGCCTCGGCGGCGGCATCGGGGGTGGGCGCGGGCAGCGCGCGGTGGACGTCGACGCCGTACATGCCGAGCAGTTTGCAGGTCTCGTCGACGCCGAGCGTGAGGCCCTGCCCGCGCGCGAGGAGCCCGCCGATCAGCCGGGCAGCTCCCTTCTCGTCGATGTCCTCGTACTCGGGCACCCGGCCGGGGTCGACGGCCTCGCGCCGCCACTGGGCGTACTTCACGGCTTCGGCGAGGGCGCGGACCGCGCGTTCGGCGGCGGGGTAGGCGGGGATGAGGCCGACGCCTTCGGGGGCCTGCGGCGCGGCCGACGGTCGTTCCGCGGGGCGAGGGGTGTCCCCTCGCTTCGAAACGGCCCGCGGTGCCGTGCTCATCGCGGCCGACAGCGCCGCCGCGAGTCCGCCGAGCTCCACATGCACCACCAGGACGGGCTTCCCGGGAACCTCCTCGGCCGCCGACCGCAGCGCCTCTGCCAGCGCCGCGTCCTCCTCCGGCCCCTCCCCCACGGCGGGTATCGCGGTCACCACCACGGCGTCGCAGGAGTCGTCGGCCAGCGCCCCCGACAGCGCCCGGTGGAAGTCCGCCGCCGCCGCAGCCGTCGTCAGATCCACCGGCGGTGTCGGGCGCAGCCCCTCGGAGAGGCACGCGTCGTACGTCAGCAGCCCCAGTGACTCGGAGTTCCCGACGATCGCCACCCGTGGCCCGCCGGGCAGCGGCTGGCGGGCGAGCAGCAGCCCGGTGTCCACGAGTTCGGTGATCGTCTCGACGCGGATCACGCCGGCCTGCCGCAGCAGCGCGGACACCGTGGCGTGCGGCAGGCGGGTCGCGCGTACGGCGTGCCCCTGGGGAGCGGATCCGGCGCCCTGCACCACGACGAGGGGCTTCGCCGCCGCGGTGCGCCGGGCGAGGCGGGTGAACTTGCGGGGGTTGCCGATGGACTCCAGGTACATGAGGGCGACGTCGGTGTCGGGGTCGTCGTACCAGTACTGGAGGACGTCGTTGCCGGACACGTCCGCGCGGTTGCCCGACGACACGAACGTGGAGACGCCCGTGACACCGGTGACGCCGCCGCCGCGCCGGTGCAGCCGGGAGAGCAGGGCGATGCCGATGGCGCCGGACTGGGCGAACAGGCCGATGCGTCCGGGGCGGGGCATCTCGGGAGCCAGGGACGCGTTCAGCCGTACGTCCGCGGCGGTGTTGATGACCCCGAAGGCGTTCGGCCCGATGATCCGCATGCCGTACGTGCGCGCGTGCCGGACGAGTTCGCGCTGGCGCTCGCGTCCCTCGGGGCCGCTCTCGGCGTAACCGGCGGTGACCACGACGAGCCCCTGCACCCCGTGTTCGCCGCACTCGGTGACGACCTGGGGGACGTGTTCGACCGGGACGGCGACGACCACGAGGTCGACGGGGCCTTCGATGTCGCGCACCGAGCGGTACGCCGGCACCCCGTCGAGTTCCTTCTGCCCTTCGGGGAAGGCCTTGTTCACGGCGTACAGGCCGCCGGTGAATCCGGCGCCCCTGATGTTGTCGAGAACGCTGCGGCCCACCCCTCCGGGGGTACGGCCGACACCGACGACGGCGACCGAGCCGGGCACCAGCAGGCGTCGTACGGACCGCGCTTCGGCGCGCTGCTCCCGTGCGCGCTGCACGGCGAGGGACCTGTCCGTGGGTTCGAGATCGAACTCCAGGCGTACGACGCCGTCCTCGAAGCTGCGCTTCTGGGTGTAGCCGGCGTCCGTGAACACCTTGATCATCTTGTTGTTGGCGGGCAGCACCTCGGCGGCGAAGCGGCGGATGCCGCGCTCGCGGGCGACGGCCGCGATGTGCTCCAGGAGGGCTGAGGCGACGCCCCTGCCCTGGTGCGCGTCCTGTACGAGGAAGGCGACCTCGGCCTCGTCGGCGGGGGCGGACGCGGGACGCCCGTCGGCACTAATGCGGTCATAGCGTACGGTGGCGATGAACTCGCCGCCGACGGTGGCCGCGAGTCCCACCCGGTCCACAAAGTCGTGGTGCGTGAAGCGGTGGACATCCTTGGCGGACAGGCGAGGGTACGGCGCGAAGAAGCGGTAGTACTTCGACTCGTCGGAGACCTGCTCGTAGAAGCTGACCAGGCGATCGGCGTCGTCGACGGTGATGGGCCTGACGCGCGCGGTACCTCCGTCGCGCAGCACGACGTCGGCTTCCCAGTGGGCGGGGTACTCGTGCCGGTCCGACGAGGTCTGCTGCATGGGGCCCAGCGTACGGCTCGCGTCCGACAACGGCGCGAGGCAGTCTGTGGGTGAATGCAGCGAGGAGACGAGGGGAAGTGGGGCCGAGGCCGCGGTCCGACCCCCCTTTCCGGACGGTCCGCGAGACCGGTCCGGGCTCGCTTCACGTGTGGGAAACTGGTCTAGACAACCCTGAGACTCTGAAGGGCAGCATCACATGGCTGAGCGCCGCGTCAACGTCGGCTGGGCGGAGGGCCTTCACGCCCGCCCCGCCTCCATCTTCGTCCGGGCCACCACGGCCGCAGGTATCCCCGTGACGATCGCCAAGGCCGACGGCAACCCCGTCAACGCGGCCTCCATGCTCGCGGTCCTGGGCCTGGGCGCCCAGGGCGGCGAGGAGATCGTCCTCGCGTCGGACGCCGAGGGCGCGGACGCGGCCCTCGACCGGCTGGCGAAGCTGGTCGCGGAGGGTCTTGAGGAACTCCCCGAGACCGTCTGAGCCCCCCTCTTTGCGCCTAAACCGGCGCCGCTCTCGCGGAGGTGGTTGCGCTCCGTCGGGGTTCCTCAATTGATGGTTGCGGTGCTTTTCTCCGCAAAACCACGTACGCAACCTCGAAGGGCTCGCCCGAATTACCGGGCGAGCCCTTCGCAATTCCATTCGCGGGCAGCAGAAATAATCCCCCGCGAATTACCTCTTCTTTGTATACGGCGCCCGTGTTAATGCCGGAGACCCGACATGTTTACGGGAGGTTGCGAAGTCCTCACACGCTCCGTGCCGTTCGCCCCGCCGGGAAAGCGCAGCCGGTGCGCGCTGCCCGCGCGCTCGGTGTGCAGGGCGGTGATCGCCCGCGCGCGCTCGGCGTCGCCGCGCGCCACGGCGTCCACGATCGCCCCGTGCTCCGCCCAGGACTCCACGGGATTGGCCGGCGCCTCCACCGCGTACATCCAGGCGATCTTGTGCCGCAGCTGGGTCAGCATCGAGGTCAGGGCGGGGCTCCCGGAGGCCTGGGCCAACGTCTCGTGGAACCAGCTGCCCAGGGAGCGCAGATCCTCGCTGTTGCCCCTCCTGGCGCGCTCCTGGCCCAGCCGGACGAGGCCGCGCAGCACCTTGAGGTGAGCCTCGGTGCGCCGCTGGGCGGCCCGCGAGGCGCCGAGCGGCTCCAACAGCATCCGCATCTCCAGCAGGTCGGCGGCCTCCTGCTCGGTCGGTTCCGCGACGCACGCGCCCGCGTGCCGCCGGGTCACCACGAACCCCTCCGCCTCCAGGGTCCGCAGGGCCTCCCGCACGGGGACGCGCGAGACGCCGTAGCGGCGCGCGAGGAGTTCCTCCGTGAGCCGGCCGCCGCGCTCGTAGACACCGGCGACGATGTCGTCCCGGATCGCCGTGCATACCGAGTGCGCCGGAATACGCATGTCCGACCTCCGCCTTAATCCCCGTGAAACGTCGACGATTGACGTGTGTTCCGTGACTCTATTGCAATCAGCGTGAATTTCCGATGGCGGACCGGAATCCATGGATATTTTTTGGACAGGAGGGGTCCGGAAACGCCGAAAGCCCCGGCCGACGGGCCGGGGCTCCGGGAAGTGCGCTGGTGCGTCGTCAGACGTTGACGCCGTGCTTGCGGAGGTAGGCGACGGGGTCGACGTCGGAGCCGTACTCGGCGGTCGTCCGGGCCTCGAAGTGGAGGTGCGGTCCGGTGACGTTGCCGGTCGCCCCGGAGAGGCCGATCTGCTGGCCCGGGGTGACCTTCTGGCCGACGGAGACGCCGATGGACGACAGGTGGCCGTACATGGTGTACATGCCGTCGGCCATCCTGATCACGACCTCGTTGCCGTACGAGCCGCCCCAGCCGGCCTCGACGACGGTGCCGGAGCCCACCGCGTGGACGCTGGTGCCGGTCGAGGCGTGGAAGTCGATGCCCGTGTGGGCGCCGGAGGACCACAGGGAGCCGCCGGTCTTGTAGCCGGTGGACACATAGGAGTTGGCGACCGGCGCGACGAAGGTGTTGAGCCTCTTGCGCTCGGCCTCGCGGGCGGCGCGCGCCTGGGCCTCACGGGCCGCCTCTGCCTGGGCGGCGGCCTTGGCGCGGGCGGTCTCCTCGGCCAGCGTCTCGGCGGCGGCCTGCTGCTGGGCGACGGCCTGGGCGTCGATCTTCTGGGCCACGGAGTCGCCGATGGCGACGACGGGCGTGAGTCCGGTCTGTTCGGGGGCGGGCTCCGCGGCGAACGCCGGGGCGGCGGCCAGGGTGCCTACGACGCCGGAGGTGGCGAGAGCCGCGACACTCGCGGCGCGAACGGTGGTGCGGTGGGTCCGGCTCGGGCGACGGTGCTTCCCGGTGGCGCGGGTGAACGCCATGAAGTGGCTGGTCCTTTCCTTCCTTCTCGCCTACCGGGTTAGCTGACGGGTTCGGAGCAGGAAGGTCTCCTACGGACTCCCCCGCCACGCGCGCGGGCGTCCGATTCACCCCAGGGACTCATGTGGGTCCCCGGCTCCCCTGGCTCGCGCCGTACGGGGACTCGGCGATGACTGTCCGGTGCCGCGAGTGCGGCGCGGTGCCTGACGGACAGCCGGACCGACGCTAAGGGGGGCCACTTTCAATCCCCAAACGGATCACGGGTTTTGTTGCGCATGCCACAGGGCAGACGGGCAACCTCTCCCTCAATTCGGACAATAGGGAGCCCTGGTGACGCTTCAGTCACCAGGGCCTCCCCACGCGCGCGTGCCGCTCCTGCGGCTACTCCGCCGGAACGACGGTCACTTCGCCGATACCGAGGGCCTCGACGGGCTCCTTGATCTGCTCCGCGTCGCCGACGAGGATCGTCACCAGACGCTCCACCGGGAAGGCGCTCACGACCGCCGCGGTGGCCTCCACGGTGCCGGTCGCGGCGAGCTGCCGGTACAGCGTCGCCTGGTAGTCGTCGGGCAGGTGCTGCTCGACCTGGTCGGCCAGCGTGCTCGCCACGGCGGCCGCGGTCTCGTACTTGAGCGGCGCCACCCCGACGAGGTTCTGTACGGCGATGTCCCGCTCGGCGTCGGTGAGTCCGCCCTCGGCGAGCTTGCGCAGCACCGTCCACAGGTCGTCCAGGGCCGGACCGGTGTTCGGGGTGTCCACGGAGCCGCTGATGGCGAGCATCGACGCGCCCGTGCCGTCCGGTGCCGAGCGCAGCACCTGGCCGAACGCCCGCACACCGTAGGTGTAGCCCTTCTCCTCGCGCAGGACGCGGTCCAGGCGGGAGGTGAGGGTGCCGCCGAGGCAGTACGTGCCGAGTACCTGGGCCGGCCACACGCGGTCGTGCCGGTCGGCTCCGACGCGGCCGATGAGCAGCTGCGTCTGGACGGCGCCGGGCCGGTGCACGATCACGACCCGCCCGCTGTCGTCGGCGGTCACCGGCGGCACGGGGCGCGGCTGGGCGGTGGAGCCGGTCCATGAGCCCAGAGTGTCGGCGAGCAGCGCGTCCAGGTCGATGCCGGTGAGGTCGCCGACGACCACGACGGTGGAGGTCGCGGGGCGAACGTGCCGGTCGTAGAAGGCGCGTACGGCCCCGGAGTCGATCTTCTGGACGGTCTCCTCGGTGCCCTGGCGCGGGCGCGACATGCGCGAGCTCGCCGGGAACAGCTCCTTGGAGAGCTCCTTGGCCGCGCGGCGGGACGGGTTGGCCGTCTCGTGCGGGATCTCGTCGAGGCGGTTGCGGACCAGCCGCTCGACCTCGCTGTCCGCGAAGGCGGGCGCCCTGAGGGCGTCCGACAGCAGACCGAGGCCCTTGGCCAGGCGCGAGGCCGGGACCTCCAGGCTCAGCCGGATGCCCGGGTGGTCGGCGTGCGCGTCGAGGGTGGCGCCGGAGCGCTCCAGCTCGGCGGCGAACTCCTCGGCGGAGTGCTTGTCGGTGCCCTCGGAGAAGGCACGCGCGGTGATCGTGGCGACGCCGTCCAGTCCGGACGGTTCGGCCTCCAGGGGCGCGTCGAGGAGCACCTCGACGGCGACGACCTGCTGGCCGGGGCGGTGGCAGCGCAGGACGGTCAGGCCGTTGCCGAGCGTCCCGCGCTCGGGCGCCGGGAAGGCCCACGGCCTGGCCTCGCCCGCCTGGGGCTGCGGGTGGAATTCCATCGTGGCGAGCTCGGTCACTTGGCCGCCTCCTCGTTCTCGTCGCCGGCCTCGGCCGCTGCTTCGTCGTCGTCGGCATCCTCGTCCGCGATCGGCTCGTAGACGAGCACCGCGCGGTTGTCGGGCCGCAGGCGCGCCTTGGCGACCTCCTGGACCTCCTCCGCCGTCACGTCCAGGACGCGCTGTACGGCGGTCAGGGCGAGCTGCGGGTCGCCGAACAGGACGGCGTACCGGCACAGTTCGTCCGCGCGGCCCGCGACCGTGCCGAGCCGGTCCAGCCACTCGCGCTCCAACTGGGCCTGAGCGCGCTCCATTTCCTCGGCCGTGGGGCCCTCCGCGGCGAACCGGGCGAGCTCCTCGTCGATGGCGGCCTCGATGACGGGCACCTCGACGTCCCCGGACGTCTTGACGTCCAGCCACCCCAGGGAGGGCGCTCCGGCCAGCCGCAGCAGCCCGAAGCCGGCCGCGACGGCCGTACGGTCGCGTCGTACGAGGCGGTTGTAGAGGAGCGAGGACTCGCCGCCGCCGAGGATGGTGAGGGCGAGGTCGGCCGCGTCGGACGCGCGCGTGCCGTCCTCCGGGAGCCGGTAGGCGCACATCAGGGCGCGGGCCGGGACCTCCTCCTCGACGACCTCGCGCAGTTCGCCGCCCATCGTGTCGGGCAGTGAGCCGTCACGGGGCGCGGGCTTGCCGTCGTGCGAGGCGATGGACCCGAAGTACTTCTCGATCCAGGCGAGTGTCTGCTCGGGGTCGATGTCGCCGACCACGGAAAGGACGGCGTTGTTGGGCGCGTAGTAGGTGCGGAAGAACGCGCGCGCGTCCTCCAGGGTGGCCGCGTCCAGGTCCGCCATCGAGCCGATGGGCGTGTGGTGATAGGGGTGCCCCTCCGGGTAGGCGAGGGCGGTCAGCTTCTCGAACGCCGTTCCGTAGGGCACGTTGTCGTAGCGCTGGCGGCGCTCGTTCTTGACGACGTCCCGCTGGTTCTCCATCGACTCGTCGTCCAGGGCGGCGAGCAGGGAACCCATGCGGTCGGCCTCCAGCCAGAGGGCGAGCTCCAACTGGTGGGTGGGCATGGTCTCGAAGTAGTTGGTGCGCTCGAAACTGGTGGTGCCGTTGAGCGAACCGCCCGCGCCCTGCACCAGTTCGAAGTGTCCGTTGCCCTTCACCTGTCCGGAGCCCTGGAACATCAGGTGCTCGAAGAGGTGAGCCAGGCCGGTACGCCCCTTGACCTCGTGGCGGGAACCGACGTCGTACCAGAGGCACACCGCCGCGACCGGGGTCAGGTGGTCCTCGGAGAGCACCACGCGCAGACCGTTGGCCAAACGGTGTTCGGTCGCTGTCAGACCGCCGGACCCTGCCTCGGCGGTGGCCGTGTGACCCATGGGCATGTACGTCCCTTCGATCGCGGATTCTCTGGCTGGAACCGCAGAAATCCTGCTCGTCCCGCCACTGTATGCAAGCGTGCGGACCGTCGGCGAAGTTCCCGGCGGACGTACGCCGAGAGCGAGATCGCGTAGCCTGCGGGCAGTCGCACACGTGGACCCACGCGGCAGCCGTCGGTGACGGAGCCGAGCGGCCAACGCCGGGTCCTGGTCCGCGTTGTCAGTGCCGCGGTCCACAATGGTTCACGTCAAGACCCCGTTCACGCTTCAGCAAGAGTGAGCCGAAGGGGAGCGACCCCCAGGCGAGCGACCAGAAAAGAGGAGCCGGCAGCGATGGCCCGCCGCAGCACGAAGACCCCGCCGCCCGACGACTCGTTCGAGGAGCGGATCCTCGACATCGACGTCGTCGACGAGATGCAGGGCTCCTACCTTGAGTACGCCTACTCGGTCATCTACTCCCGGGCCCTGCCGGACGCCCGGGACGGCCTGAAGCCGGTCCACCGCCGGATCGTCTACCAGATGGACGAGATGGGCCTTCGCCCCGACCGCGGCTATGTGAAGTGCGCGCGTGTCGTCGGCGAGGTCATGGGCAAGCTGCACCCGCACGGCGACGCGTCGATCTATGACGCCCTGGTGCGCATGGCCCAGCCCTTCTCCATGCGCGTCCCCCTGGCCGACGGCCACGGCAACTTCGGCTCGCTGGGCAACGACGACCCGCCCGCCGCCATGCGGTACACCGAGTGCCGGCCGTCCGAGGCCGCGAACCTGATGACCGAGTCGATCGACGAGGACACGGTCGACTTCGCCCCGAACTACGACGGCCAGGAGCGGGAGCCGGTGGCCCTGCCCGCCGCCTTCCCGAACCTGCTGGTGAACGGCTCGTCGGGCATCGCCGTCGGCATGGCCACCAACATGCCGCCGCACAACCTGGGCGAAGTCATCGCGGCAGCCCGCCACTTGATCCGCTATCCGAACGCGGACCTGGACACCCTGATGCGGCACGTCCCAGGCCCCGACCTGCCCACGGGCGGCCGGATCGTCGGCCTGACGGGCATCCGGGACGCGTATGAGACGGGCCGCGGCACCTTCAAGATCCGCGCCACCGTCACCGTGGACAACGTGACGGCGCGCCGCAAGGGCCTCATCGTCACCGAACTGCCCTTCTCCGTGGGCCCGGAGAAGGTGATCGCCAAGATCAAGGACCTGGTCGGCGCGAAGAAGCTGCAGGGCATCGCCGACGTCAAGGACCTCACCGACCGCGCGCACGGTCTGCGCCTGGTCATCGAGATCAAGAACGGCTTCGTACCGGAAGCGGTCCTGGAGCAGCTCTACAAGCTGACGCCGATGGAGGAGTCCTTCGGCATCAACAACGTGGCACTGGTCGACGGCCAGCCCCTCACGCTGGGCCTCAAGGAACTCCTGGAGGTCTATCTCGACCACCGCTTCAACGTCGTACGGCGACGCAGCGAGTTCCGCCGCACCAAGCGGCGCGACCGCCTCCACCTCGTCGAGGGCCTGCTCACCGCGCTCATCGACATCGATGAGGTCATCCGGATCATCCGCTCCAGCGACAACTCCGCGCAGGCGAAGCAGAGCCTGATGGACCGCTTCTCGCTGAGCGACATCCAGACGCAGTACATCCTGGACACACCCCTGCGCCGCCTGACCCGGTTCGACCGGATCGAGCTGGAGTCGGAGATGGAGCGACTCAACGCGGAGATCGCGGAGTTGACCCGCATCCTGGAGTCGGACACCGAACTGCGCAAGCTGGTCTCGACCGAACTGGCCGCGGTGGCCAAGAAGTTCGGCACCGACCGGCGTACGGTCCTGCTGGAGTCGGCGGGCTCCCCCGACGCCACCGTGCCGCTCCAGGTGGCCGACGACCCGTGCCGGGTCCTGCTCTCCTCGACGGGCCTGCTGGCCCGTACGGCGAACGGCGAGCCCTTCCCGGAGGACGCCGACGCACGGCGCGTCAAGCACGACGTGATCGTCTCGGCGGTCCCGGCGACGGCCCGCGGCGAACTGGGCGCGGTCACCTCGGCCGGCCGCCTCCTGCGGATCAACGTCGTGGACCTCCCGCAACTCCCGGAGACGGCGTCCGCGCCGAACCTCTCCGGCGGTGCGCCGGTCTCGGAGTTCGTCTCCCTGGACGAGGGCGAGACGGTCGTCTGCCTGGCAACGCTCGATGAATCGTCCCCGGGCCTGGCCATCGGCACGGAGCAGGGCGTCGTCAAGCGCGTGGTCCCCGACTACCCCACGAACAAGGAGGAGTTGGAGGTCATCACGCTCAAGGACGGCGACCGGATCGTCGGCGCGATCGAACTGCGCACCGGCGAGGAGGACCTCGTCTTCATCACGGACGACGCCCAACTCCTGCGCTACCAGGCCTCCCAGGTGCGTCCCCAGGGCCGCCCGGCCGGCGGCATGGCGGGCATCAAGCTCACGGACGGCGCGAAGGTCATCTCGTTCACGGCGGTCGACCCCGCTGTGGACGCGGTCGTCTTCACGGTCGCGGGCTCGCGCGGCACCCTGGACGACTCGGTCCAGACGACGGCCAAGCTGACCCCGTTCGACCAGTACCCCCGCAAGGGCCGTGCCACCGGCGGCGTCCGCTGCCAGCGCTTCCTGAAGGGCGAGGACTGCCTGTCCCTGGCCTGGGCGGGCGCCGTACCGGCGAAGGCCGCCCAGCGAGACGGCACACCCGCCGAACTCCCGGAGATGGACCCGCGGCGCGACGGCTCGGGGGTGTCGCTGCCGAAGACGGTGTCGGTGGTGGCGGGGCCGGTGTAGCCCGCGCCCTCGACCCCTACGGTTCCGAGTAGGGGTCGAGTTCCGGCTCGGATTCCGGTTCCTGATCCTCCGGTTCCTGATCCTCCGGTTCTTGTACGTAACGCAGGACGCCCCACATGCCGTGCTCGTCGGCGTGTGGGGCGTCGCCGTCCTGGCACGCCTCCAACTCCTTGCCGAGCGCGGCCAGTTCGAGACCGGTGCCGATCAGCACGAGCTGAGTGAGCCGGGCGTCCCCGCTCGCCCAGGGCTCGGGATAGAACCGCAGGAACCGTCCTACGGCGTGCACGGCGTACCGGTTGCGCGGATCGTGGGCGCCGAAGTCGACGTACCCCTTGATCCGGTAGAGCCCCTCGGGCCTGCTGTCCAGGAACCCCATCAGCCCGCGCGGATCCATGGGCACCTCGGAGGCGAAGGAGAGGCTGTCGTAGGCGGTGTGCAGATGGCCGGCATGGTCGTGCTCGTCGCCGGTGTGCTGGTGCAGATCGTCGAAGGTCAGCTGTCCGACGCGCTCCTCGCTTGGCCTGCAGTCGAAGAGGAACTCCGGGTCGATACGGCCGTAGGTGGCGGGCACCACGGCGGCCCCGTCGGTGAGGGAGCGGACGAGTCCGAGGACGCGCGGGGCATCGGCTGCCGCCCGGTCGAGCTTGTTGACCACGACGAGGTCTGCGAGGGCGAGATGCCGGTCGATCTCGGGATGCTTCGCGCGCGTGTCGTCGAACTCGGCGGCGTCGACGACCTCGACGAGTCCGCCGTAGACGATCCCCGGGTGTTCGCTGGCGAGCAGCATGCGCACCAGTTCCTCCGGTTCGGCGAGTCCGCTGGCCTCGATGACGATGACGTCGATACCGGTGGAGGGGTGGGCGAGCCGCTCCAGATAGACGTCGAGTTCACTGGCGTCGACGGCACAGCACAGGCACCCGTTGCCGAGCGAGACGGTCGAGTCGCCGAGGGCCCCGGCCACGGCGAGCGCGTCGATCTCGATCGCCCCGAAGTCGTTGACGATGGCGCCGATACGGCTGCCTCCGCTGCGGTGCAGGAGGTGGTTGAGCAGGGTCGTCTTGCCGGAACCGAGGAATCCGGCGAGGACGACGACGGGGATCTGCGGGGGGCTTGAAACCGGCGCCCCGCTCTCGCTCGGGCTCGGGTGCGCGCTCGGGTTCTGCGGGCTCAACGTGCGACCTCTTTCACGCCGACGCGTGCACCGGATCGCGTCCGGCTGCACGTACGGAGGTTGAATGCCGCCCCAGGATACGAGCCGGAAGAATCGCCGCTAAGTGAACGATTGTTAGCACTCCTTGCGGGGCACACGTTGGGGAAGGCGCCGGTTCGTGCGACCCTCGCTTCCCTCCGTGCGCCTCCTCTCCGCCTCCCTGCCGATCAGAGCCGCTCGGCACTCTGGGAGACGGCAAGCGCCGCCCATCGCTCGCCGGTCCCCATCAGTCGACCCGCACCCCGACGACCGGCGGACGGCCGCCTGATTCGGGGGTTATTGACATGGCCACACGGAACGTGGGGATGCGAAGGCTCGGCTCAGCCGTCAGAGCTTGGGTCGCGGCCGTCGCCGCGCCCCTTGCCGGGCCGGTCTCACGCCGTCGGCACAAAGCGGCCCTCGCCGAACAGCACCGGCTCCACTTCGCCCTGCTGTGCAAAGCCATGGACGACCCGGCCCTGGCCAGCGTCCTCGACACGTACGAGACCCCCGTGCCGCCCGAGAAGCAGCGTCAGTACCTCTTCGCGAACGCGCTCTACGTGAACGCCCTGCACTACCACCGAATCGGTGCCCTGTCCCTGGCCGAGCTGCACGGCCACTTCCGGGTCATGTGCCAGAACCCGGTCTTCCGCGAATACTGGGCAGCCACCGAGCACCACCGGAAGAGCCTGCCTGACGCCTCCGAGGAGGCGGGGCTCGGCCACGTCATGGACGAACTGATCCAGGAACTCGACGACTCGGACACCGACGAGTGGTGGGTCGTCGGGGAGACGCCGGGCGATTCACCGTGACCGCAGACGGGTCCCAACGCCCCGAAAGCACTCCGTCAAGAGCAGACGGCAGAGTTCACCTGAATGCTTGCTGTTAACCGGCCCACCACGAGTCGCGGAATGGTCTACCTTGTCGTCTGGCCCCCTCCGGGCACTCCGACGAACACCCTTCACGCTCGGAGACCTGCGGTTCCGGCGCCACACCTGCCCGGGGTGCCGCACCGCTCGGAGTCCCCATCCCTCCGAGCCACAAGGAGCCACACTCGGAGAACACTCCGAGTAAGATTGGTAACACTACGTGAGAATCGTGCGACGTGTCGGGGCTTCGCCTCGCGAGCGAGGCAGCGCCACTGGCCAGACTTGCCCCGATATCTTCGAGCTCAGTGACGGCGACTTCGCCGTCATCGGGCGCGAAGCGACTGCGGAACTCGACTCCGAGCTCCCTCCTGACGCCGCACGTGCCGACTACGAGCGCATCG
The DNA here is from genome assembly GCF_053598575.1 of Streptomyces sp. NPDC001100. Classification (NCBI taxonomy): domain Bacteria; kingdom Bacillati; phylum Actinomycetota; class Actinomycetes; order Kitasatosporales; family Streptomycetaceae; genus Streptomyces; species Streptomyces sp. NPDC001100. The sequence continues at coordinate 141,455 of NZ_JBSFKO010000020.1, read as the reverse complement.
TCGTCATCAGTCGCGAGACCCTGCTTCGCGCGAAACAGGACATCCCCGACGCCTGACACCTACGACCATCAAGGCACGTCTCCCCCTTCAGTTCACACCCAGGACTTGCACATAGAGAACCCGGCACCCTGCGGTGCCGGGTCTCCGGCCACAGGCCTCATCTTTCATCTGAGCCCAACCCGTCAACTCCCCTCCGTCCCGCTTGGGTTCACGAGCCGCGTCCCTCACGTGAGGACACAACCGTGGACTCGGCGGCGCGGGACGCCATCCCGCACACCCAGGGCCTTTGGGCCGGGAGGGAGCCGGTCTTGAAGCGCAAGCGGACGGACCGGTGGCGGATCCATGTACGGCAGCACGTCTCATCGGAGCGTGTGTGCGCGACCTGCGAGATCTTCCTTGTGATCGCGTGGATCATCCAGCACTGCCCGTGGGTCTGAAGCACGAGGGCCCCGGCTGAGTGATCGGCCAAGGCCCACGTCCACCACCAGGGCCTCGTCCTCAAAGTCCTAGCCGACGGCAGGACGAGGCCTTCGTGTGTCCCTTAATGGATACACGCGCGACGCGACAGGAAGCAACACAGCCCACCGCCGCACCAGCGGCGAACGCAGGCCGCCCCCGGGGAGCCAGCCTTGCCTCAAGTCATCGCCGGCACCACTACCGGCGCCCCCACCCCCACATACCGAGCCACCGGCCGAATGATCTTCGAATCCTCCGCCTGCTCCACCACATTCGCACCCCACCCCACCACCCGCGCCGCCGCGAACGTAGGAGTGAACATCTCCCGCGGCAGCCCGCACAGTTCCATGACCAGCCCCGCGTAGAACTCGACGTTGGTGTGCAGCTCGCGGCCCGGCTTGAGTTCCGCGAGGATGGCCTCAACCTGACGCTCCACCTCAACCGCGAACTCCACCCGAGGCCCACCGAACTGCTGGGCGACCTCGCGCAGCATCCGCGAGCGCGGGTCCTCCGTGCGGTAGATCGCGTGGCCGAAGCCCATGATGCGGTCGCCGGCGAGGACGCGTTCACGGATCCAAGGGTCGATACGGTCCGGGGTGCCGATCGCGTCCAGGGTGTCCAGGGCGCGGCTGGGCGCACCGCCGTGCAACGGGCCCGAGAGCGCCCCCACGGCTCCGACCAGACAGGCCGCCACATCCGCACCCGTCGATGCGATGACCCGCGCGGTGAAGGTTGACGCATTGAATCCGTGGTCAATGGTTGAGATCAAGTATTGCTCGATCGCCCTGGTCTGCTGCTTGTCCGGCTCCGAACCCGTCAACATGTAGAGGTAGTTGGCCGCGAAGGAGAGGTCCTCGCGCGGCTCCACCGGGTCGAGCCCTTTGCCGAGCCGGTACAGCGCGGTCAGCAGTGTCGGTACGGCGGCCGAAGCCACAAGGGTGTCCCTGCGGCGCGCATCCGCGTCGATGTCGTACACCGGCCGGAAACCCTTCGCGGCGCCGAGCAGCGACAGCGCCGTGCGCATGCCGGAGAGCGGTCCGGACGTCCTGCTCGCCGCCGCCACGGCGGGCAGCGCGGCCCGCACCCCGTCGGGCAGCCTGCGCAGTGCCGCGGTCTCGGCGGCGAAGGCGGCACTCTGTTCGGCGTCCGGCAGGTCGCCGTGGGCCAGGAGATGCCAGACGTCCTCGAAGCCGCGGGTCCGCGCGAGCTCGACGGCGGAGTACTGGCGGTAAATTCGGTGCACCGCTCTGACCTGGACTTATGAAGGCCGAAACGGTTGTGACCTGCTAGGACGGGTCGCAGAGGCGATCGGAGGCAGTCAGAGGGAAACGCTCTGATTCGACCCCGGTTCGACCCGGGCCGCTCGGAGGCAGTCAGAGGCGATCCCTCTGATTTTGGCTCCGAGCGGACCCGAGTTGGCCGGCTCGATCAGGGCAACACCTCGACGCTCTTCGCTTCGCCCCGGTCGAGCCGCGATGGGAAAGCCTGCCTCTCGTCGGAGCCAGGCATACGAAAGCCCCCAGGACCGGAAATCCTGGAGGCTTCGTTGGCACCGATTGGAGGTCGGTTCCGGACACCACCCCTGGTTTTAGCCGGCCTGGGTGGCGTCCACGTCTTTGCGAGACGCCTTCAGAATGCCATACGACATACCGACTCCGCACTACTCGCAGCATGCTTCACCCCAGCCAGAGGCAGTCGCAGGCCCCCACACCACGCGGCAGGGCCTCGCGAAGCTCCCGCGGACGGCGGCTGATCTGGTCCTTCTCGGAGACCTCACCGGCCGCTACGCCTCAGGCAGCTACAGCCGGCTCGATCGTCAAGGACACGTAGTCCTGCGTCAGGTCCGGACGGGCGTGGCCGAGCACGGTCACCGCGTCACGGCGGCCATCGCCTGCCACGTGGCCCGGGCCGGCGGAACCGTCAGCCAATTGACGGAACTCCTCCTGCATCCGGATCACGAGGGCGGCAGGCACGCACAGTACATCGCTCTCCGCTCCGGCCAGGCCCGTGCCCTCGCCTACATCGAGCGCGTGTGGAGGAACGCCAGCGCCACGGTCACCAGCACCGTGAGAGTCGCGTCGCGCCAGGACGTGCACGAAGACCTTGCGGCCCTCCGTGACCGCATCGAGGTCACGCCCTGGCGTGGGGAGCGGGGACGCACCGCTTTGCGGGTGCTGCGGGCGCATCTCAACTTCGCCGAGGCCGCCGGCGGCCGTCTGCACGCCGCAAGCGAGCGCCAGGCCGCCGAGGAGGCCGGGATCTCCCGGCAGACGCTCCGCCACGCGTACGAGAGGGTCCTGAAGCCCGGGGGGTGGCTGCGCCGGCTGAAGGTCGGACGCGGCACGGAGGGCTCCTCCTGGTACCTCGGCAACGGTCTCAACGGCACGGCAGACAGCTGGACTTCTCACACACAGACCACTCAGTTCCCCCCCTCCCCGGCACTTGAGGAGTGGACCACCCCTGAGACAGCCCTTACGGCCGATGTCGACTCAACCGTCATCGCCCACCTGATGGCCCACGACGCCTTCGCCCACGGCGCGCTGGGCAGTTCCGCTCTCATGATCATCGGAGCCTTGCATGCACGCCCGGCCCAGACCGTCGGTGAACTCGTCATCACCTCGTCCGTCTCCCGCGCCACCGTCTACCGCGCCCTCGACCGCCTCACTAGCCACGGCCTCGTGCACCACATCGGCGAGACCTGGATCCTGGCCCCCCGCGCCCTCGAAGGCTTCGGTAACAGCCTCCCGGAGGCTGTTACCGCCCCGCACGTTGTGCTCTCACGTGGCTGGGACGCGGTCGCCACTCATCACGCAACCGCGGGCCTCGCAGCACGCCGGAGGGCACTGCACGCGGCCGAGCGGTCGGCGTACCGGATGACGCTGGACCGGCTTGCGGGACATCGCAGCAGCGCCATGGTGATCGTCCGCGACGGCCGCCAGATCCTCGTTCCGGCCCCGCGCCCAGACGAGATCCCCTCCACCGTGCAGGCCCGCAACGGATTCGTCCTCGATCCGGTCACCGGACAGCCCTCCCCGGACTGGCGGATCGCCACTGACGGCCGCCTGATCCTCATCACCCCTGCCGACCAGCGCAATTACGACGAACTGGCCGCCGCCCATGCCGAAGCCCTCAGCGAATGGGAGTCCGCAGCATGAACTCACAACCCCCGTGCACACCCGCCGACGATGAAATACGGGCCCCGCAGTCTCTGCGTGAACGGTATGAGTCCGGTGCCACGGTCCAGGAGCTCATGGCTGCCAGCGGCCTGTCGTACGGCACTCTCCTCAACCGGCTACGCGAGGCCGGGACCGTGATGCGCACCTCGTGGCAGACCCGCCGGATGCGCGCGGATCCGGAAGCGCGTCGGCGTCTCGCCGTCCATCTGCGCGTCCTCTATGAGAAGCACGGCGCGACCCTCACCGAACTCGCGTCAGCCGCAGGAGAGACGAGGACCGTCGCGCGAGGCCTGCTCGTCGAGGCCGGCGGCACCGTGCGCACGACGCAGCAGACGCTGCAGATCCGCTTCGCAGCGCGTGCCGCCGAGCGGCAGAAGCTCGCACAGTCGTTGCGGGCGAAGTACGAGGCGGGTGCCACGGTCCCGGAACTTGCGCAGGAGTGCAGGTACTCCATCGGCACGGTCTACCGGCTCCTGCACCAGGCAGGCACTCGTATGCGGGCCAAGCACCGCCATGGACCCGCTAGCCGGACGCAGAGGCGGTCATGAACCCCTGCCCTCTTGCGGCTCCTCCCGGCGGAGCCGTTCGCCTCAAGTGCCCACCCGCTCACCATCCCAGCCACGGCGGCGTGCCGAGGGCTCCTCCCTCCGCTTGGCAACCCCCGGAGAACGTGTCGACGCCGTCGACAGCCCGACCAAGATCAACACCCCATTTAATGTTGAGGAGATCAAGCACACGTGAACGAGAACATCCGTCACAAGACCCTGGCCGCGGCCACGGCGAGCGTCTGGGACGCGTTCGTCATCGTCGTCGGCATGCTCAAGGGCGGCACCGCCAAGACCACCTCCGCCTGGTTCATCGCCCTCTACTACGCCGTCGTCCTCGGCCTGCCCACCCTGCTGCTGGACGCCGACGCGACCAGCCAGTCCGCCTACGACTGGTTCAAGGTCGCCCAAGCCGCCGGATTCGAGATCCCGGCCAACCTGGTGATCGAGCGGCACCCGTTCGACGACATCGCCGAATACATCTGTGAGAAGCGCGCCGAGTTCGGCGCGATCGTGGTCGACGCCGGCGGCGGCAGCGCCAAGTTGTTCCACGAGGCCGTCACCGAAGCGAACCTCCTGCTCGTGCCCGTCGCACCCACCAAGATCGAGCGCCGCAAGCTCGTGGCCACTTTCGACGAGGCCGAGCGCGCCGCCGCCCGCAACGAGCGCGACGTCACAGCCCACGTGGTGCTGGTGAAGGCCGATGACCGCACCAGCCTGCCCGGCACGGCGAAGGACAAGCTCCTGGACCCCGCCAAGGGCGAGGGCATCGGGCCCGACCGCGATGAGCCGTTCCCGCTCGCCGAGACCGTCATCCACTCCTGGGTGCACTACATGGAGGCCTTCGGCGAGATCCCGACCGACCTGAGCGAGTACGTCGAGCTGATGAAGGAGCTGACCGCACCATGACTGAGAAGAACGAAAGGCCGAAGCCGCCCCGCCGTCCCGGTCGCGCCCTCGGCGCAACCAAGACGACGGCGTCCCCTCCTCCGGCTCCCCCGTCTGCCGAGCTCACCCCCGAGCAGTTCGCCGCCGAACAGGCCACCGACCAGAGGAAGCCCAGTGCCGCTGCGCAGTCCGCATCCTCCGTCGCTCCCGCCGAGGGAACAGTGCAGGCCCGTACTGTGACGGTGCACCAGGCCTCGGAGCCCTCCATTCAGCCCGGCGCCGGGCTCGTGCCGGGGGAACCCGTGAAGGAAACTGACGCGAGTGCGCCGACTGCTCCAGCCACCGCAGAGCGCGAGGCAGGCACGGAATCCGTCAGGGAACCGGTGGAGCAGTCGACAGCACCCGTACAACCCGAAGCGTCTGCCGATCAGCCCGCCGAGTCGGCCGCTCCCACCTCCCAGCCGGCGCCCTCGCCCATCACTTCCTGGGCGCCCAGCACGGCTCCGGCTGCCGAACTGGCCGTCCGTACGGCGCATCCTGCGGCGGCAGCCGGTTCGACATTCCCCTTGAGGTCTGACAGCCCTGCGGGTCACCAGGAAGAGCAAGCTCGACCTCAGGAAGCCGCACAGGGAGAGCCGTACGCCCACGGCCCGGGCCGTCCGAAGGACATTCCCGAGGCTGCTGTCGTGCTCAACCAGCGCATGATCACGCGCGAGAGCCTCGACTCGTCGGTCCCCGCCGCGCTGAAGCTGAAGAGGCGGATCAAGCGCTTCGCCCTGGACAACGAGCTCGATCATCTGCCGATCGGTGACATCGTCTCGGTCGCGCTGGACGAGTGGCTCACCGCACGCGGCTTCTGACACACGCGACCCCGGGGTGGCCGCGAACGCTCGTCTCGCTCGCGGCCACCCGCCCGCCCGACTATTCCACTAGTCCACTAGGCGGCTAGCTAGCCGCCTAGTGGATCCAATCGGAGTGCTCCGTGCCCGACCTCTCGCACCACGCTCATCAACTGCGCGCCGTGGCTGACGCTCTCGAAGCGCAGTCCGACTCATCCGCCGACCCCTTGGCTCCTCACGTAGACACTCTGGAGATCATCAAGGCCCGGCACACCAGCCGCGGGCAAATCAACTACGCCGTCCCCGACGATCTCCAAATTCAGCGGCGCATTCGGCGGTACCACGCGGACCACGGAATCCAGCACGGTGACATCGTCGCGCTGGCACTCGACGCGTTCCTTCGCGCCAAGGGATACCCGCCTGACCTCAAACCCGCTCAGGCAGACGCCACGTGAGCACAGCCAAGTACCAACTTCTGTTGGAGGACATCGCTTCCCAGCACTGCCAGACACGGTCGACTGCTGAGCAACTCTCGCTCCTCGGGAAACCGGTACCCGTTCGGGTCCCCGCGGAACTCTGGCAGTCCTGGCTCATCGACGAGGACGTTGTCGCACGATTCGAAGCCAAACGCTACGTCCGATCGGTGGGCCAGTGCTGGCCGTGGTTAAACGCCGTCAGCTCGACAGGACATGGGTCCTTCCGTGCCGCGAGCCTTCCCGGACCGTCCCGTCGGGGAACCGTACCCGCGCATTTGTTCGCGTTCCAGCTCGCCCATGGAGTGATAGGGCGGCCGGGTTGGACTGCAGCCGAAGATCCCGTCGTGTGCCACACCTGCGACTTCCACGGTTGTGTCAACCCGTCCCATCTGAGGCTCGGAACCGCAGCGGAAAACCGAGCGGAGTGGTCTCTTCGGCGACGCGACCCCCATGGGCCGCTCGCGGATACGCGTGGGGCGGCGGGACGCACCCATGCCATCGCTCACGCAATTCGAACCGGGCTCGCAACGGGTGAGTCACCTGAAGAGATAGAGGAGCGCATCCGGGCCGCCGAGGAGGCTGGCCTCCCACTCACCCTCTGGTGAACGTGATCACGTTGGCATGGGACTGTCCAGTCATCCTGTATCCGCCAAGGGGCACAGAAGTCGGTCGGGGTCCGCTTCCTCGCCGCTGGTCCGCCTTCACTCCGAACCGGGAAATGTGGTTCGGAGTGAACGAGTTGATTGACGTCGCACTGACGCCCTCTCAGACGCGGCGTATCGCTGAGCTGTCTGGGCCGCTCCACGACGACGAGGTTGCCCACGCGTGGTGACTGAAGGTGCCCGAAACCGGAGACCATGACGCCGACGACTTCCTCCGAGAGCTGTTCTTTGGACAATGGGAGCAGGACCAGGGACCGGACGCGACAGGGTAGGTATTCGACATGGATGCCGGAAAGGTCTACTTGATGCTCTCGCGATCATCTTAACGAGGGGATGAGTCCCTTACGTTTGTGGTTTCATACCCATACAGCAGATACAGAAGGCGGGAATTTACAGATGGCTCAGAAGACGGTCGTTCTCCTCACTGATGACATCAGCGGCGGGGACGCTGACCAGACCTTGATCTTCGGGCTCGACGGCAAGTCGTTCGAGATCGATCTGAACGACAAGAACGCCGAGAAGCTGCGCAAGGCCCTGAAGCCGTACATCGAGGCAGGCCGCAAGACGGGCGGGAGGGCTTCGACCCGCGGGCGCGGCGCTGGGGCCACGAGAAGTGGAGAGGACACTGCGGCTATCCGGGCTTGGGCCAAGGAGAACGGCTTCGACGTCAACGACAGGGGCCGGGTTCCCGCGAACATCCGGGACGCCTACACGAAGACAAACGGTTGATCTCGGAAACACGGAATTCCCCCCGGACCGAATCCGGGGGGAATTTTCTTCTTCCTCTTCCGGATCCGCACCGCGCAGCCCTCTCCCGAATCTTGGTCCAACCCGAGGGCGGACACCCAGGGTTTTGTACCGGGGGCGGTTTAGCTGCCACCGACCCAGTCGTGGCGTGTCGTCGTCCACCGAGGTGAGCAGCCGGTCCCCTAGCGCAGTGTCCGGCCGGCACTGCGGGCAGGCATCGACTCCCTCCGCGAGCGCACGCAGTGCCTGATCCCTCTCAACGCCCTTGGACCGCGAGCCTGCGTTCCAGCAGCCGCCGACGTGGCATACACCGCGTTGCGCTGGGACCGGCCCCGTTCGATCAGCCAGTCCGGCGCCGGCGGCCGAGCGGCGAGTCCGCGCTGCCGTCCGGCCTCGCGCTGCTCACGGCGCGGGGCGCGCTCTCACTTGATCGTGTATCTGCCACGGGATGAACACAATGCCCTGCCCAACCATGAATAGTCCGATCCGGCGTCAGGAGGGGTAGAGCAGGCGCAAGGCCTTGAGGAGAGCGTTCATGGTCGTGCGGGCCGCGGACCGTCGGTAGGCGTGGCGCGACCAGATCGTCGGCAGTACCACCCCTACGAAAATCAGGACCATGCCGAGCAGGACAAGCAGGCCTACAGGGCCGAGGGCGTCGAGGGCGTCGTGCAGCTTCAATGTGTGCTCCGCTCTTTTGTAGTGACGGGAGCACCTTCCGCCGCCCGGACGGCCGGTGGTGCAACTCGGATCGAATCGGGATACCGGCCTCGTCGCCGCAGGCCGCAGCCTAGGCTGAGGGTCGGAATGCGGGGCGCCCCGGGATGTTCCGGGACGCCGGGGAGGGGCGGCGTTGCACCTGGGAGACGAGACACGGAAGCAGTTCACCGGCTGGCTCCGGGAGGTGCACCGGGCGGCGGGCGCGCCAAGCGCGGCTGCGCTAGAGCGGATGAGCGCCCGCACCCCGTCATCGGACGGCCGGACCCTCAGCAAGTCGCGTGTTCACCGACTCCTGAAGGGCGAGTTCGTCAGGCCCCCAGACTGGGAGACCGTGGAGGCCGTCCTAGACGCGTGCGTCCGCTGCGCCCCGCCTTCCGATCCAGTCAGCGGCTCCCTGGTGGGCCGAGAGCTGTGGCGAAACCGGCACCAGCAACTCGTCACGCTCCTCGAAGCAGCCAGGAAGGATAGCCGGGACGACGGCCGGGATGCCGCTGCCAAGAACGAGGGAGACGCCGCCGTCAACCAGGCGCTCGCAACCTACGCGCGCCGTGTCCGGGAAACGTACGGAAATCTCGACCTGGAGGTCCTAACGCCCGACAACGACCAGAGCGTGCAGCCAAGTGTCGAGATGCGCGAGGTCTTCGTCGTGCCGACTGTCCGAGCCAACCCGCCGCAAGTGGAGCTCTCTCGGGAACTCTTGAGCAAGCTACTCAAGGGCAAGGAGCTGGCCGCGGACGGGGAACTGCCACCGAGTCTCGACCTGGAGCTACTCAATTCCCTCACGGAGTCGTACCGCCGTCAGCCCGCAGAGGACGTGCTCGACGTCCTTGAACGGGAGGGCAGCCAACGGGTCGTGCTCCTCGGTGACCCAGGGGCCGGTAAGTCCACCCTTGCGCACTACCTCGCGCTCGCCATGACCGGTGACCTGCATCCCGATGGGCCCGTAGCCGCCGTCGCGGGCCGGATCGCCCTCATCGTGGAGCTGCGGCACTACGCGCAGCCGGCGTGGCGGCAGCAGTCGTTTGCGGACTTCATCGCACATCTGTGGACCACCGAAGGTATGGGGCTTCCGCTCCCCGTCCTGCGCCGGCTTCTCGACGAGGGACGCGTCCTCGTCGTCTTCGACGGGCTCGACGAGATCTTCGAGCCAGAGTTCCGGGCAGAGACGGCCCGCCGCATCGCCGGTTTCGCCGCTCACCACGAGCGCTGCCGGGTACTCGTCACGTCCCGGGTCATCGGCTACCAACGGCAGACGCTGGACGGGGCGGAATTCGCCCACTACATGATCCAGGACCTGGACACCCCTCGCGTCCACGAGTTCGCGGGCCGGTGGTACACGACGACATGCCCCGGACAGCCCGCACTCACCGAAATGCTCGTCACCCGGCTTAAGAAAGCGATCGCTCTTTCGCGGTCAGTTCGCGAACTGGCTGGGAACCCGCTCCTGCTGACCATCCTTGCCATCCTCGGCCGCCGGCAGACCCTGCCGCGCGACCGGCACGAGGTATATCAGCACGCCGTCACCGTGCTCGTCGCCCGCTGGGACCGGGACGCGAAGCATCTGACGGCTCCACTGTCGGGTCCCGTCGCCGACGCCCTCGACCTGCTCGGCCAGACCGAACGCCTGGAGATGCTGCGGCTCCTCGCTCGCAGGATGCAGGAGGGATCGGACGGCATCTCGGGTAACTACGTGCCCGAAGTAGACATTGAGGACGTCTTCCGCCAGTACCTCCAGCTCTGCGACGTTCGACCGGACGTCGCGCGTCGCGCCGCCCGCGCAATGGTCCAGCAGCTCCGGGAGCGCAACTTCATCCTTGCCCGGTACGGCGGGGGCGCCATGGGCTTCGTGCACCGCACGTTTCTGGAGTACTTGGCCGCGGCGGACATAGTCCACCGCTACGAACACGAACGGGAGTGGACCCCCGAAGCACTCGTCTCCGAGGTCCTCATCCCGAGGACCGAGGACACCGCCTGGCACGAGGTGATTCTGCTGGTCGCCGGGAAGCTCCGGGAGCACGACACCGGGACGCTGGTGGACAGCCTCGTCCGGCCGGCACCCTTCACCGACCGCAAGGAGCGACTCGTCTTGGCCCTCCAGACACTGGCCGAGGTGAAGAAGGTCTGGACGCTGAAGACCCAAAGCGTCGCGGTGGTCGACGGGATCACCCAGTCCCTGAGCACTGGGAGCGAGAGCTTCACGGCAGCCCTCCACGAATACCCGTACTTCGCGGTCGACCAACTGTCCCCGTCACTAGCTTCCTTCGGTGAGAACTGGGCGGGGCGCGACCGCTATCTAACCTGGTTCCACGTGTGGGGCCAGTTCATCGGGACCCGCGTCCCCGCTCAGCTTGCCAGCGCGCTCCACCGTGATTTCTCCGCCGTCATCGCGTACGCGCGGTTTGCCCGGCACCCGAGCGCCCGCGCCGGAGCCCTCACGGTGCTGGGCGAACGGTGGCCGACGATCGCCACCGTCACGGAGGCGATCAAGACGAGTGCCGTGCGAGACAAGGATAGGGTCCGCATCGCCGCCCTGCAGGCCCTAAGTACCCGCCCGATCGAGCACGAAGGAGCCGCTGAATTGCGGCTATTCCTCCAGGCCCGCGCCATCAACGAATCCACGCCCGGCGTGCGCAAGGAAGCGCTGAATGCCCTGGCGCGCCGCCACCCGGATGACGAGACTGTCTGCTTCCTGCGGTGGCGAGCGCAAGTGGACGTTTTCGATGCGGTACGGGCCACGGCGGCGGCGCTGCGGGCCAAGTTACTGTCGGAACCGGAAGAGGAGGGCGGCGAGGCACGCGCGCTTCCTGCATCGCGTGACAGCGCCTACATTCCCCGGAGAAGTGTCACCAGGCTCGGCTCCGATTTGGCTGCGGCGATGGCGGCCTGGCGGTCCCGCCGGCCCCGCGGGTTCGACGAGCTCAGCACGTTGCTCGACGACCACAAGGTGGTGGGCGGCCAGAAGAGGCTGACCTCGTGGCTACGGAAGCATCCCGAGGACCTCCAGCTGCTGATGCGGGACGCCCTGCGCTTCGCGCGTTTCACGGAGCTCCGGCCCTCCATGGAGTGGTTGAAGGATGTTGCAGAGACCGCTCTGTGCGCCACAGGCCACAGCGACGACATCCAGGCACGGAACTTCCTCATCGACTGTGTCCAGTCCCCCCACATCCTGCGGCGGACCGCGATGCAGGTGCTCGGCGAGTCCTGGGGCGGCGATCCCACGGCGACAGCCGCACTCGTGGAAAGCGCGGAACGCGATCCGGACCCCGAACTCAGGCTGACCGCTCTCCAGTCGCTGACCAAGCACTGCACGCACCTTCTGGAGGCCAGGGAGCTGCTGTTCCGCGCCGCTTCTGCCGATCGGGACGACGAGGTACGCGGCTACGCCCTGCTCTGGATGGCACAGTGGTGGCCCGATCACCCTGAATACGCCGCTCTCTTCGTCACCGACCCGCAAGCGACGGACGCGCCCGAGCCTGAACTTCGCGCCGCGATGCTCCAAGCCCTCGCCGCCGGCGGGCACGAGCAGGAGTTCGAACGGCAGCTCGCCCGGGAGGAAGTGCCCTGGATCCGGCGACGAATGCAGCAGATCGAGCGGTTGCGGACGGCTCCCGGAGCGGCGGCCCCCGCTGTCTTTTACGAGCGGCTACTGAACGGCCTACGGCAGCTCATCAAGACCCGGGCCGGGGCCGTGAGGGCGGGCTGAACAGCCGCGACGCCCGGCGTCGCCCCACTCCACCCAACACCATGCGGGCATCCGGAACCCACTCACAGCTGCTGCGCACCGGCTTCAAGGGACCTACTCATGCTGGGAGCACCGGAGGCAGAGCCTGGTCAGCGCGAAACAGCGCACGTCCCCGCTCTCTGTCGGTACGCCTCGGGGCTAGACCAGGGAGCACGACCACGCCAAAGACTTGGCATCGGACTGTTACGTCGAATCTTGTCCCGGAAATCATGAAGTGGCTGCCATGATCTAGCTGTGATTGCAGCGGTGCGACAGCGAGTGCGGCAAAAGCGCCGCCAGGCAGGTGACAAGATCGTTGATCAATTGGAACGTGACCTTCACGCCTTAGGGATGCCACGGCCCTCACGGCGCGTACGGGTAGCACTACGGGCTGGGACGTCCGGAAGGATCACGACCCCATTCATCCTGTTGGGGTGGGTAATTCTTGCTTCCACATGGTGCGACACTCTTATACATCAAACCATGGCCGGTGATATACCCAACACTTACATGGGCTTCACTGACACTTCTTTGCGCCACTGGGAAGACATCCAAAACGCACATTTCGATAGCGCAACCCTAGTGGCTCCCGTATTTTCAGCCGTGGCATTCGCCGCAATCTATTCCGCCATTCTGTTGGCTCCGTTATTTTTTGCCTTTAGAACAGTCACTGGGTTAAGGTGGTCACTTTCAAAGACGACCCGCACGCGACGTCGCTGTGAGACCACATACAACGCGGCACAAGCAATTTCTGCGTGCATAGAGGTTCGCCAGGCTTCCTGGAAGAATCGCCCTCGCAAAATGATTCACCTTGCCGAATGCTTGAAGCAGGTAGAAGTGTCAGTTATGAGCCTGCGCCGCACCAGCGGATATACACCTCAACGATCACACCGAAACCATCAGCTTAAGCGCCATGCTGGCCTCGTCGTAGCTGCCCTCCGCGCAGCTGAGTCCCTCATCGATAGCGATGGTATTGCGGCTTTGACCAGGATTGCATACCTCCTCACCAAGATTGGTGAGCGAGCCACCGAAGGGCGTATCGGCGCACTTCTCGACCCCGAGGACATCGATAGCAATCTCACGCCAGCACGTGATTGGGAATCGCTCCGACTCGCAGCGGCGGCGGCTCTAGTGGCAGCTTGTGGCGTAGGCGTGGGTCTTCTTGATATTCCCGATGGGGCCAGCGCCTACGTTATTGGCGGTTGCGGGGTCGCCATCCTCGTCCTGCTTTACGGGCGAAGGGCACATCAGTTTTTGGACCTTCTGAACACGATCCGTGGCAGCTGACGGTCGAGACAAACTTCACGATTTCCAGCAGCCCGTACGCCAGCCAACTAATACTCCAGTTGCACTTCTCCATATGCCCTGGTCGTGGGGCCCTTTCGGAGTCTACTAACTTGATCGGATGATGTCGGGCTGTTCGCCGGACAGCGCGCAGGTGGCCTCGGTAGTCCTGATGCGGTGAGATATCCGCAGGGTGGCGGCTTGACTGACGCCGAGAGGGCCGCGCGGGAGCGGGTCCGACTCCAGGCTGTGGCTTGCTTTGAGTGCCTGTTCCTGAGGCCGACATGACATGACGCTTGAACGCACTGCTCGTTGGATCTTCCAGGATGTGAGGGCGATCGGGAGCGATCCGGAACCGAACTGGTGCAGCGCACGTCTCCCGCACCATGATCTCAAGCGAGCGCCAGGAGCACGCGATTTCCACGAGGCTGGTGTCGCCGTCCTCTGTGGGTGTGGATTCGTCGAAGACCAACGATTACAACGGGTTCGCCGAGGCGTATACGGCCGCAAACGAAACCAACCTGGTCAATGCCTACTACGAGCGGCCCGCGATGCTGGCCCTCGCTGGAGACGTGGCTGGCCGTCGGATCCTCGACGCGGGCTGCGGCTCGGGGGCCTTGTTTGCCGAGCTGCGCGACCGTGGCGCCGTGGTGAGTGGCTTCGACGCGAGTGCCGGGATGCTGGAGCTGGCTCGGCGACGGCTCGGTGACGGTGCGGATCTACAGGTGGCGGACCTGGGCAGTCGGCTTCCTTACGCTGATGACACGTTCGACGATGTGGTGGCGTCCCTGGTGCTGCACTACCTGGAGGACTGGGGGCCGGCGCTGGCCGAGCTGCGACGCGTCCTCAGGCCGGGCGGTCGGCTGATCGTGTCTGTCGACCATCCCTTTGCCGTCAACCTCATACATCGCGAGGCCGGTCGTGAGGGCGAGTGCGACTATTTCGACACCACCAAGTGGACCGTGGAGTGGACCGTGGGCGGCCAGACCGCTCTGGTGAGCAGATGGCACAGGCCGCTGCACGCGATGACCGAGGCATTCAGCGGGGCCGGTTTCCGGATTACGGTCATCAGCGAGCCGGATCCTGATCCCGCCGCCCGCGAGCTGTTCCCCGAGGCCATCACGGCCACGCCGCGCTTCCTGTGCTTCCTGTTCTTCGTCCTGCAGGCGGGCTAGGGCTTATGTGATGGCGTGGTGAACCGGTTGTCTCCAGGGAGGCGTCGGTCCAGATCATTGAGGATTGTTCGGGCAGGTCACGTCATGCTTGAGCAGGAACTCAGGGGGCTCGCGGAGCCTGTCCTTGCTTCGTACGGTGAAGAGCATGGGCGGTGACAAGGTGCCCCGGCTGCGGTTGGTCGCCGTTGCGGCCGACGAGGGCGGGCCGAGGTTGTGCCGGGGGTGCGGGATGCCGTTGATGCCGTCGGCGAAGGCGACGGCGGTGTTATGCAAGGACGCGTGCCGGTCGAGGAGTTGGCGGCGGATGCGGCGGACCAGGGCGCGGGCCGAGGCGGTGACGGCCGGCGTGACGGCGGTGTGTCCGCAGTGCGGGGCGGAGTGGACGGTCGGGGTCGACCGCCTCGTTTCGGCGGTCTACTGCTCTCCCGTCTGCCGCAAACGGGCCTGGCACGCGCGGCGCGCGCGGGCCGACGAGGGGTGAGCCCGCACGCCGCCGGACCGTGGGGCCGCTTCGGGCGCCGGGTCCGTACGCTCTTCCCGCCGGGGGCGAGGCGGTCGGATCGTGCGAAGTGGAGGGTTTCCAGGGCGAGTTGCCGGCACGGGTCGGGTTGTCGTCCCCGGGGGCTCGTGGGGTGGTGTCCGGATGACCGGGATGGTCGGCAGTGTGACCCGGCAGCGCTACGACGAGCTCGTGGAACTGGGCCGGGGCTGGGTCGCGGAGATGAGCTCCGTGCAGTGGCGGCTGGGGGACGCGGCCGGGGAGATCGAGCCTATGCGCGTCCACGGCGGGGTGAACCCGTCGGGGAGCGAGGAGTTGTTCACCGTCAGCGAGGCCCTGCGGATGTTCGCCGAGGACGTCGGCCTCGCCTACACGACGGTGCGGGACTACCGGTGGGTGGCCTCGCGCTGGCCGAAGGAGCACCGCCGCGCGGACGTCTCCCACACGATCCACAAGATCCTCGCGTCGATCCCGGACGAGAAGGAGCGGTTCGAGGCGGTCGCCAGCCCTCCGGCGCATCCGCGCGGGGGTCCGGCACGCTGGACGCACGACAGCGCGAAGCGGATCGTGGGCTGGAAGGTCGACACCCCCGAGAGCGTCCAGGAGAAGGTGGACGCGATCCACGATCTCGCCGCCGACGACCAGGTCGCCGCGAAGGTGACGACGGACTTCCTGCGCCGGCCCGCGGTCGCCTCAAAGGCGATGGCCGACGACACCGCCCGGCACGCCGTGAACGAGGCGCAGTTCGACCGCTTCCGTCAGGAGGCCGCGTTCGTGCAGGACGAGGCGGCGCCGCTGCCCCAGCTGGCGCGGATGGAGCACAGCGTCCAGTTCATGGACCTGGTCGCGGCCTGCACGCAGTTCGTCGTCACCGCCGGCAGGATCGTGCCGAACCTGCGCGGGACGCCGTTCGACGACGCCGAACGCGAGACGGTCCTGCACGGCCTGTCCAGGGTGCGGGCGTCGGCCGACTGGATCGAGAACGCGGTCACCCGCGGCGAGGTCGACCTCGACGAGCAGCTCGCAAAGCTGCTGAAGGGCTCGGGCGAGTAGCCGTGGGGCGGGGCGTTCCCGCTCACGTCCACGCCGAAGCCATCCTGTCCGCCCTCCTGGAGGCCCGCCCCGCCGGACTGACCGTCGTCCAGCTGATGGCGGCCACCGAACGCACCCGCGCGCAGGTCCACACCGGCCTCGGTCATCTGCGCAAGGTCGCCGCTGCGAAAGGCCTGCCGCCGATCACCTGGGACAGGACCTGGGGTTATCGGATGCTGGAGGACGCGCCGGAGATCTGGATCGGCTACGAGCGGGCGTTCTTCGAGTCCACCCACCACCGGATCGTCAACTTCATCGAGGGCATCCTCCTCGCGCACCGCAAGAAGAGGCCCGACGACCCCTACATCCGCACGGTCATGGCCAGGATGGGCGCGATCGAGTCGACCCTGCACCTCCTCGCCAACCTGGAGTGACCTCGTCCGAGGAAGGCGACGGGCCGCGACCGCCCCGCAGTTGGCTCCCCGCACCGGTCGCGGCCCGCCACCCCGCCATGCCCCTCGACATGCCCCGCTACCACTACCCGTCCGACACCAGCGACCTCGAATGGGCTCTCCTGGAACAGCTGTTGCCGGTTCCCGCCTGCCGGACCGCCAGGGGCGGGGCCCCGGAGAAGTGGCCCCGCCGGCGCGTCGTCGACGCGATCCGCTACATCACCGACAACGGCGCGAAGTGGCGGGCGCTGCCCGCCGACTTCGGCATCCCCTGGCGCACCGTGTTCGGCTACTTCGCCCGCTGGGCGAAGGCCGGCGTCCTGCGGCACGTCCTCGACCACCTCCGCCGGCGGCTTCGTATCCGGCGACGCCGGTGTCCCTGGCCGGTCCGGGTGATCGTCGACTCCCAGTCCGTCAAGGGCGCCGAGACCGTCTCGAAAGCGACTCGGGGCTACGACGCGAATAAGCACATCAATGGGAGGAAGCGTCATCTTCTGGTCGACCAGGACGGCCTCCTCGTCGACCTCCTCGTCACCCCCGCCGACGTCACCGACCGCGACGCGGCCCGCATCCTGCTCACCCGCCTGCACACCGAGCACCCCGAGATCGTGCTGGTCTGGGCCGACAACGGCTACGGCGGCGAGGAGTTCGCCACCTGGACACAGAGCACCCTCGGCATCACCGTCAAGGTCGTCTCCCGGCCCAAGGACGCCAAGGGCTTCGTCCTGCTGCCCAAACGCTGGGTGGTTGAGCGGTCGAATTCGTGGACCATGCGGGCTCGCCGCAACGCACGCGACTACGAGCGCCTCATGTCCCACGCCGAAGCCCACATCCAGTGGGCCTTCATCACCCTCATGACCCGCCGCCTCACCCGCAGGAACCGCCGAACCGAGGTGGCCCCGACTCCCCTCGCGGCAGTCGCCTGACGATCTCCCATTTTCCGTTCGGTTCGGCGTCCGCCGGACGCCGAACCGAACGGAAACAACGATCAACCCTCACTTACATACGCCACGACCTGCGGAAAGAAGATGTGACACAGCTTCTCAGCCGCCGGATACGTACTTGGTGGCGTCAGCACCTCCGTCGACTGCGACAACGTCAACCGGGTGACCAAGCAGAATCCGGACGCGGGCACCGTACTCCTCCCGGGATCCTCGGTCTCCATCACCCTCGGCAAGAAGCCCGCCCCGCCTGCCCAGTGCCCCTGACCCCAACAACTCCCCACCGCCCTACCTCGTGGGACCGAAGACCGCGGCCCCGGCACGCTTGTGTGACCTACCGCCTGAGCGGGTGAGCCGGGACATGACGCCACCGCTTCGGTGCCCATGGCCGCCGCCCGTGCGATGTGCTGGGAACCGAGCCGCTTGAGCTTGCGGTCCACCCACTCCCCGAAGGCTGTCGGCAGCCGGTCGGTGTCCAGGCTGGGCAGAGCACCAGCGGCACACCGCGTTGTCGAACTCGGTATTACAGATAGCTGGACAACCGCGCGCCCGATGCCCTCCTGAGACAGGTAGGTAGGCATCGGGCGCGCGGAATGCTACGAAGTGCCGTTAGGGCTGATCTGCGTCATGCGCTCCTCGGAAATCCGCAAGACCCTCACTCTAGATGAATGAATTCTGGTACGCCGTCGGTCGACGTTGGATCGTCAAGGGCATACGTCAGAATTCCTTCTGGAGCACGTACACGCGACACTGAGACACCGTGCAGGCACGCCTCACACCAGAACAAGACATAGCCGATTCGACTCTCACTGTCGACGATGTAGCGAATCTTCAGCTCAGATCGACCACAATTCGGACATGAGATGTGATTGGTCTCGCCGGACTCGCGAGCAGCGGCTAGCGCCTTTAGCCAAGTCTGCCGATCACTCATCACTTCAGCTTTCCGTTGAAGTAGTTCACGAATTGTTCCTCGATGCCGTAGGCCGCACTCTCATAGGCCCTCCTTGCTGTTTCATCTGCGGGGGGACCGTAAAGATCGATCTGCATGACATGCGTGCGTTCATGGCCTATCGTCGCGGCAAGAGTCTCCTCTGAAGTGAACGCATCCGGATACAGGGTGATGGTCCTGTTCGGAGCAGTGTGACCGTAGAAGCTTTTGCCGATCAGCCCGGAGTCTCGGTTGATTTTGACCTTGACGCCGTCGAGCCCGACACCGGCGGCCTCCGCTATGAACTTGACCACACGCTTCTGCATGGCGACCTGAAGTCCGGTGAAGGCTCCTGTATTTACGCCTCGACGAGCGAGACTGATCTGAGAATTCTCTTCGGGAGTTTTTCCGCCGAGGGCCAACGCCGGGGCCAGTGAACCGTTTTCAAACGCCGCCGTGTAGAGACTGGATTCCGTATCCGCTCCAGCAGCACTCGCCCACCCGTCGTAGGCCGCCTTCGTGTCGTCAGTGGCACTGCAGGAACCTGAATCGAACCAGCAGAATGGATTGGCGAGGTCGCTCACCTCGTCAAGGCCGTAGCCTATACCTGCCAAATGCCCCACGACGTTGGTCTTGAGGTTGCTGCCCTTCTTCAGTGGGACGGGATCTGGCCCGTTCTTGAACACCACCGTCGCTGACGCGTGTCCCCCGCCAGTGCTGACGGTGACAGTCAGGGTGCCGCTTCCATAACTCTGCGTGTAGGTCTTGGTGGAGTGGAAAACCCACCCATGGGCGCTCGGTGTCGCCCATTCCCGGTAGGTGCCGCCCTTGCCGTCGCTGCACCCGCGTTCGCAGTCTGTGATCGGCCGCAGACCCGTCGGGTCGGACTTGGTGACGGGGGTGTTGTTGGCGTAGGCGTAGCCGTTGAGGGACTCGTGGTCCTCGGGGGCCAGGACGGGGTCGACGGAGAGGAAGCGGCCGGTGACCGGGTCGTACTCGCGGGCGCCGACGTGGGTGAGGCCGGTGTCGGCATCGGCAGGTTTGCCGAGGAAGCCCTTGTCGTCGGGCCAGGCCGACGGGGTTGCGCCGCGTGCCTCGCCGAAGGGCTTGGTGTAGCGGCGGGTGACGGCCTGGGTGGTGGCGTCCACCGTCATCGATGCGGTGCCGTGGTGGTCGTCGACCATCCAGAACAGGCTGGTCTCGGTGCGCACCGCGGTGGCGTCGCCGGCCGGGTAGTAGCGCTGGGCGGTGAACTTCTTGGCGGCCGTGTCGTAGTGGAGTTCCTGACCGGCCAGGTAGAGCACGGTCTTGCCCGGGCCGCGGCGGATCAGGAGTTCGCCATTTGCGTCGTACAGGTAGTCGGTGGTCTTGGTGCCTTCGGTGAGCCGGGTCAGCTCCCCTTCGATGTCCCAGTCCAGGCTCTGCGCGGTGCCCGTCGGGCTGTACCGTTTGGTGGTGTTGCCCTGCTCGTCGTACTCGTACGACTTGGCCGCTGCGGTGCCGACCGTGACCGAGGTCATCGTGTGGGGCTGGCCGGCGCCGGCGGCGTTGACGGTGGGGTAGCCGTAGGACGTGGTGGTGTTACCACTGGCCTTGTGCTCGATCTGCGTGTCGCGCAGGCCGCCGGGCTTATAGGTCCAGCTGGTCCAGTACGGGGCGGGGCCGCCGAGCGCGGATGCCGAGCGGGCGGTGGCGCAGTCGTTGGAGGTCGGGGTCCATGCTTCGGCGAGGCGGCGGTAGCCGTCGTAGGCGAAGCACTGGGTGTCCTTGCCGTTCGCCTGGTCGGTGACCGACTTGATGTTGCCGGTGGCGTCGTAGGCGTAGTCGACGTCGCTGGTGTACCCGGTGTTGGTCTGGTCGACGGTGTGGGTGTTGGTCAGACGGCGGGTGCCGTCCTCGTACTGGTTGAGGATCTGGAGTTGCTTGGCGCCGGTGGAGGTGCCGAGACGGGTCTCCTGGATCTCGCCGTACGGGGAGTAGCCAATGTTTTGGACGTAGTCGGTCATGCCGTCGGTGCCGGTGAGCATGCCGAGGCCGTTGTAGCTGCTGGTGACGGTCTCAGCGGGGAGCCCTGACACTGCGGGCATCGAGGTGGACTGGATCGTGCCGTCGATGTTGTAGGTGGTGGAGGTGGTGAAGGTCGGCGACGCACCGGCGGCGGTGAGGGCGCTGGCCAGGGGGTCACTCGCGGCGATGACGGTCTTGGCGCCCTTGGGGCGCCCGAGCGCATCGTAGCCGGTGACGACCTGGGAGTAGATCTTGCCGGTGGTGCCGCCGACGTAGCGGATCGCGGCGGTCGGCTGTCCCTTGGCCAGGGTGTCGTAGGTGAACTTCGTCAGCTGATGGGTGGTGTCCTTCGTCCCGTCCCAGGTGCCGGTCTTGCGTCCAAGTTCGTCGTAGTCGGTGATTAGTGTCCGGGAGACGCCCTTGAGGGTGGAGGTGACCGTGATTGGCTGGTCGGCGTCGTTGTAGGCGGTGTCGACCTGGCCCTTGTCCGGGTCGGTCGAGGTGGTCTTGCGGCCGTACAGGTCATACCCGTACGTCCACACTGCTCCGTCCGG
The DNA here is from genome assembly GCF_053598575.1 of Streptomyces sp. NPDC001100. Classification (NCBI taxonomy): domain Bacteria; kingdom Bacillati; phylum Actinomycetota; class Actinomycetes; order Kitasatosporales; family Streptomycetaceae; genus Streptomyces; species Streptomyces sp. NPDC001100. Next base: position 120,356 of record NZ_JBSFKO010000020.1, on the reverse strand, counting down.
GCCCGTCAGCTTCTTGACCTGACCGCTGGCGGTGTACTCATACAAGGTGCGCGTGTAGTCATTGCCCGTGGGGGCGGGGCCCCCATACTCGCGGCGCTCGGTGACCCGGCCGCGGGCGTCGGTGATCGTCAGCGTGCCGGTGCCGCCTGCGGCAGCGGTAACGGCGGTGCGGTCGCCCTGGTCGTCAGTCTTGGTGCGCCACTTCTCCTGGTCGTAGACCCGGAAGATCGATTCCGTAGCGCGTGCGGCGGCGTCGTAGACCGTCTCGGTGGAGGCGGGAACCGAGCCGGGGAAGGTGTTGGCCAGGGTGCCCGACGGGGCGTTGTTGTCGTGGACCTGGGCGTTGGACATGTAGGCCAGGCCGCGGTCGTCGTACAGGGTCTCGGAGATCACCCGGCCGCCGTCCGGTGCGGGGACCTGCTTCTGTCGGGAGCGCAGCAGGCCGTCGAAGATCTCGTAGGAGCTGTTGTAGGTCTTCCCGTCGGCCTTGAGGGCGTCGGTGCGGACCCAGGTCTCCTTGTCGTTGTTGATGCTGTATGCGTAGACGATGCTCTCTGCGTCACCCAGCGCGCGCGAACGGTCGGGCTTCCAGACCGACTTGAGACGGCCGAGCGCGTCGAAGGCCCATTCGGTGACGTTGCCGTTGGGGTCGGTGGTCTTGGTGGCGGTTCCCCAGGCCGGGTCCACCACGGTGGTGGAGGTGTAGAGCTTGGGATCCTGGGTGGTCTTGGACGTCATCGGGCCGTAGCCGGTGTCGTCGGGGACGTAGGTGGTCCTGACCGTCTGGTTGAGGGCGTTGGTCGCGGTGACCGGCCGGCCCAGCTTGTCGTAGGTGGAGGAGGAGACCTGCTGGTAGACAGGCTTCTTGTCCACTGCGCCGTAGCTGGAGACCCGGTAGGTGGCCGTCATTTCGCCCAGAGTGGGCGCGATTCCGACCCCCTGGCCGTCGTAGGCCGTGGTGACGTCGGAGATGACGTCGTCGGGGACGACCGGGACAGCCGAACACGTAGTGCTGTAGGTCTCGGCGCGCGAGACCTTATTCACCAGCCAGGCGGAGGTGTTGCGGGCGTAGCTGGTCTTCACACAGGTCTCGTCACCGGTCTTGGCGGTGTCGCCGCTGTCCTCAACGGTCATCGGCATGCCGTACGTGGGGTCGTACGTGGTCTTCTGGGTGACCGTGCGGGTGCCGGTGGAGGTCTTGGTGCGGGTAGCGGTCTCGCCTGCCTGGACGATCCAGGCGTCGGTGGTGCCCCAGCTGTAGGTGTGGCTGCCGGTCTTGTGGGACCAGGGGGTGTTGATGGTGCCGCTGAGTTCTTCGGTGCCGTTGTAGACGATGGTCTCGCGGACGAAGCCGGCGTACTGACGGGCGTCGTCGACCGCGGTACCGGTGGAGTCGGTGACCTTCTCCACCCGCGCGGTGCCGTCGAGTTCCTTCTCTCCGTGCAGTCCGCGCATGTAGAGCGTGGACTTCTTTGAACGCGGGCCCTCGGAGTCGCCGGAAGTCTCGACGACCTTGCCGTAGCCGCGCCACTGCGACCATGTGCGGTTGGAGGCCTTGGTCAGGCCCTCGTCGTCGGCGTAGCCCCAGCCGGCGCCGCCCTGGTAGTCGTAGTACTTCTCGCCGGTGTCGCCGTGGCCGTAGGGGTCGTCCTGGAAGACGGAGGTGACCACGTACTTGTGGAACCAGTCGGTGACCGGGGTCGCCCCGGACTGGGACCACTTGACCGGGTAGCAGCGCCGGGAGTTCTTGTCGACGTCCGCCGGCATGCTGGAGCCCCAGATGCAGTCCGGGTCGGAGTAGTTGACAGTGGTGGTCGACCCGGTCTCGGACTTGATGGTGCGTACGCGCCACTTGATGTAGCGCAGAGTGTCCGGGCCGCTGCCCTCGACGTGGTTGGACAGCTGCATGCCGCCGAAGGTGACCTGTGGCATGGCGGCCGTGGTGGTGTTGGCCTTGCCGGTGTTCTGGATGGACTTCAGCCACAGGCTCGCCGAGGAGGCGTCGCCGGTGTCGGGGAAGCTCTGCTCCAAGTGCCAGGTGTCGACGTCCCGTTGGGTGGTGCCGCTGCCGGTCCACACCGAGGTGGTGATGTCGGTGAGGCGCTTGCGGGTGAAGAAGGCCGGGCCGATCTGGGTGGTGCACTTGGTGCCGCTGGCGCAGATCATGTCGTAGGGCACGTCGGGCCAGTTGGCCTTGGTGTCCTTGGTCAGGCTGGAGCAGCCGCCCGAGACGACGCAGCGCTCGGCGTAGTCGAAGCGGACCTGCTGGGCGGCGGGCTTGGAGTAGATCAGGTCGCTGCGCAGGCCGTAGTCGATGCGGTTGAGGTAGCCGCCCCTGGTGTAGCCGGTGCCGTTGAAGGCGGTGTCGGCGTTCTTGGAGTAGTAGTTCGTCTCCGTGCTGTACCAGTACGTGGAGGCGTTGCCGTGGGTGTCCACGACGTAGTCCAGGTTCCAGCGCCACGCCTGGTTGCAGGAGGAATCGGCGAAGCCGGTGGACTTGTAGCAGGGCTCGCCGGAGTCGTCGCCGAAGACCGGCACGGTCCATACGGAGTTGGTGACCGGGTCGTCGGCGGCGGTGCCGTTGTCGCTCCAGCCGGGCATCCGGTGTTTGCCGAAGAAGTACTGGTTGCCGGAGGCGTCCGTGACCTTCCAGTACTCGGTGTTGTCGTCGCCGTTGCCGGTGGCTCCGGTCAGATGCTCGACGCGGGTGCCGTCCTCGTTCTTCAGCTTCCACGAGCCGCCGGATGCCTGGGACAGGGCCGCGGTGTCGCAGGCGGTCTTGTCGGCGCAGGTGTTGACCAGCTCCACTGCCTTGCCGTTGAGGACGAGGGTGGCGTTGGCGTACTTCCAGCACAGGTCGCCCTTGCCGGCCTGGCCGTCGTCCCTGCAGGAGGCGTACTTGCGCTCGATGAAGGACTCGGTCATCGAGAAGCCTTCGCCGATCACCGAGGTCTGGTTGTTCTCTCCGGCGGTGCGGCCGTCCACCGAGGCGGAGTTGTAGGAGATCGACAGGCTGGGGGCCGGGCCGGCCGTCGCCGGAGGAACCCGCAGCGGGTAGTTCCAGGTGAAGTCACCCGTGCTGCCGCCAGCCTCCCAGGTCGCGGTCGGGGACAGCGGGGTGGAGGCGTAGTCGCCCCCGCCGCCGGAGCTGTCGGCAGCCGCTGCCAGGAGCATCGGGGTGCCGGCTTTCAGCGTGCTGGAGGGGAGGGTGCCGGTCAGGGTCTGGGACTGGGTGTCGTTGTCCGCGCCCGTCACCGGGGTCTGGGTGCGGCACGCCTTCTTCTGCGGGGTGGTCAGCGCGCATGCCGGGAGCGTCACCAGGCGCAGGCGGGGGCCGAAGTTGCCGCCGTAGACATCGCTGAAAGAGGAGTAGTTAAGGGAGACCCGGAGTTTGTCGCTGTCGCCGGGGAAGTCCTCGGATGCGGCTCCCGCCGGGTCGACGGTGAGCAGGACGCCGTTGACGCCCGCCTTCTTCGCGGCCGACTCGGAGCGAAGGCTGAGCGCCACCTTTTCGGCAGGGCCGGTGGCCTTCGCGTTCTTCCTGGTCTTCGCCGACTTGGCCGCCGAGGTGGCAGGTTCCTGGGCCAGCGTCATGCCGAGCCCGCCGACGGTGACAGCGGCCTTGCCGGTCGAGGCGACCGAGGTGGTGGCGCTTCCGGGCTTCGGCCAAGCGGCCTTCTTCAGGCGCTCACGGGTTTCGCGGGATGCCGACGCGGCCTTGTCCTTGGGTGCTTTGGACGTGCCGGGTTTGAGCACGCCCACCTTGTCGGTCTTCGCCTCGGGCCGGTCCTCCAGCGGCTTACGGACAGTCTGGGACTGGGCCTGCGCGGCAAAGTCGAAGCCCGGGGGAGCCACGACTTGTGGCAGGAGAGCGAGAGAGGTGACGAGTGCGCCACGGCCCAGCCAGCGGCGTACGACCGCCCCTGACAAGCGTGTGCGGAAGGGTGTTGAAGGCACGGTGATGTCCCGTTTTCGGAAAGGGAAATGGGCAGGAAGCGCTCAGGCGCCGGATCTCGATCGCGTGTCCGCACAGACATGCGGAGCGTCGAGGGCGGAACGGAAAAGAGCGGAAAGGGCAGAGGGGGACAGGGCAGGCAACTGGCCCGCCCTGTCCCGTTCCGCTGCTAGTGCTGCTCGGTGTTGCGCCGGTTGGCGATGGTGTCGGTGGAGGTGGCTCCGGCCCAGACACGGACGCTGTCGATGCTTCCGGGGAAGTAGCGCGCGGCGGCACCGTTGATCTTCGCCCGGCCGATCTCGAACGCGCCGCCGCCCTGCCAGGAGGCGGAGTACGGCACGCCGTCCTCGTCGCCCATCAGGGCGCTGTCGACGTAGAGCTTGAGCGCGCCGAGCTTGGAGGTGTCATCGGCGTCGGCTGCCGACTGGGCGTCGTAGACGACCGTCAGCATGACCGGGACGCCGAGCTGGGCTGTGGTGAAGGCGGTGGACTCGCTCGTGGTCCAGGCAGCTCCGGTGCCGTCCTTGTTCGGGCGGCCAAACGTCCACCGTCCTTGGGCGCTGCCTGCCGGCTGCTCGTACCAGACGCCCCAGGCGGACTGACTCGTTCCCGACTGGCCGAACACCTGTACCGAGTACGACTTGCTGGTGTCGGCGAGCTTGGCGGGGTCCAGCGTCACCCAGGCGGTCGCGGTGAACGAACCGGCGTCGTCCACAACTGGTCCGGTGGCGGTGGCGTACGCGGTGCTGCCGTTCAGGGTCATCGCCTGCGTGGTCGTCACCTCCTCGCCGATGTCCGGGTCGCCGGTGGTGAACTGGGTGAGCGCTGCGCCGTTGAGGGTGAGGTTCCGGCCGAAGCCGCTGGTGTCCTTCACCGTGGTGCCGGTCGCGTTGGCCATGTCCGTTGCGTCCCACTTGGCAACGAGTGCGGGGACCGGATCGCCGGCGGTGCCGTCGCTCAGATCCTCGTCCTCCAGCCAGGCGTCGTGGGCGAGTTCGGTGTCCGCGAGTGCGCGGGACCAGACCTTGACCTCGTCGATGGTGCCGGCGAAGTTCTCCTTGCCGGTACCCGAAGCCAGCAGCCGGCCGATCTGAAGTCCGCCGGACGCCTTCCACGGGGTCACGGGGAACGACACCGGCTCGCCCTGCGCGACACCGTTGACGTAGAGCTGGATCGTCTGCGCCGCCGCGTCGTAGACACCGGCGAGATGAGTCCAGGCGTTCAGGACCGGTGGTTTACCGCCTATCGAGCGAGTGAGGACCGGACTGACGACATCGGTCTGGTGCCGGTTGAAGACCCAGGCGTTGTAGGCCGTCGAGTAGTACAGCTGGAACCCGGAGGCGTTCGTGCCCGCCTGGGTCAGGACGGTGTAGTTGACGTCCTTCTTCGTCAGACGGGCCCAGGCCGAGACAGTGAAGGACTTGGTGGTGTCCAGCACCGCGCCGGAGGTGGCGAGGTACGCGGTTGTGCCGTTCAGCTTCGCCGCGCCGGAGCCGCTGCGGGCCAGGGCGTCCCAGGTGGCCCCCGAGGAGGTCAGCGGGTGCTGGGTCGCGGTGGTCGAGTCGGTGAGGCCGTTGTCCAGATGCCAGACCCCCGAAGGCTGTTCGGCACCCTTCACCTGGAAGCTGTAGTAGCCGGTGTTCGAGCTGTGGCTTGCCGCGTCGAAGCCCCAGACCTGGATGGTGTTCTCACCTGCCTGGTTCGGTGTGATCGTCTGGGTGGTGGCCGTGCCCTTGGCGACGGGGATCGGAGCAGAGACCGCGCCGCTGTTCAGCTTCCACTTGTAACTGACGACGTCCGACTGGATGCCGGCCGTGGTGGGGTTGGTGTCCGCGGGAGTGAAAGTGAACTGGCCCGGTGTGCCTACCCCTCCTGCGGCGGGATCGGTCTCGGCCGGCTTGTAGACGCCGTCCGCGCTGGTCACCACCGGAGGCGGCGGGGAATCGGTGTCGACCCGGAAGTAGCACCAGGACGACCAGGACGAATCCAGGACACCCGTGACGCCCCGGTCCGTCTTGTAGTACGCCTGCGTCTTGACCCGCATCCGGTAGTCCGTCTGCGCCGGCAACGCACTGGACGATGCGTTGCGCGACGCGTTGTCCGCCACCCAGGCGCCGTCCGGCGAGGCCGCGTACCAGGCACGGCTGGAGCCGTCGGCCTTCCACACCTCGAACAGGGCCCGCAGCTGGGCATTGGAGCCATCGGCCGACTGCACCGTGGCCAGCATCTTCGGCGTGGTGACGCTGGTGGCGAAGGGCAGCGAGGATGCGTTGCAGGCACGTCCGGTGGTGCCCTGTTGCACGCCGTACGAAGTCGGCTTGCCCGGGTAGGACACGTAGGTCACCGACAGCTTCGCGTCGTTGCGGAACCGCGCCCACGCGCCGGCGTCCGACTCGTCGTGCGCGGTCAGCGCGAAGGTGATCTGAGGATCCTTGTCGCTGGCGGCGGAGGCCAGCGTGGTCGTCAGGTTCTCGTTGGGTTCATCGGCCACGTTGTCGCTGAAGCGCACCCAGTTCGCCGGCTGTGACGGACTGCACAGGCTGCCCCGCCCGTAGGCCACGTTCCGGTCGCCCATCAGGTCGTCCGCCGCGGGGCGGGTCGACCACGTGGTGCTGGAGGAGATGCCCTTGGTGACATGGCTCAGGTCGTACCAGTGCGGGTCACAGCTGAAGGTCCAGAGCTGGTAGACCTCCATCGTCGCGTCCAGGACCTTCTTGCCGTGGATCGACGAGAGTGGGTACTCGAAGTACATGCGCTGGGTGTACGGGGTGTTGGAGCAGAGGTAGCCGGCATAGTTGGAGCACCGGCCCACCCCCTTGTCCCCGTCGAACTCCCAGTACTTGGTGCCGTTGGAGGCCAGAGCCGTCCAGTCACCCAGCACGATGCCCTTGGTCGGCGGGTCGATGTAGAGCGGGAAGACGGTGTCCTTGCCGTGAAGCAGCGCCGGATCGGGCGTGATCTCCAGGGTCGAGCCGACGACCTTGAGCGGGAGTTCGGCCGCCGTGTCGCCGGTTCCGGGGCCCTCCGAGGGGGTCGGCTCGCCGCTGGCAGCGGGCAGGGGGGTCTCGTCCGTCGGCGCCGGCTCCGGGGTTTCGGCTGCTGTCGAAGTGGCCACGCGGGAGAGCTGAGTGGTGACGTCGGCGGCCGGGGTGTCACCGGCCGAGTCCCACATCCGCCCAGCCGGGCTCTCGAAGACCGGGGTGCCATCGTTGTCACGCGCGACGAATCCGCCGTCTGCTGTCGGGGCGATGTCCAGGCCGCTGCCCGACACCGTCATCCTGATCGTCGCGAGCGCCGGGTTCTTCGCCGCCTCCGCGGTCTTGACCACGAGCACCGAGGTGTAGCCGGAGTCCAGCGCGGTCAACTTCAGGTCCACGTCCGGGAGAACGCCGGCGTAGGTGGCGGTGGCGCCGTCGAGCCGGGGCTCAGGGAGGACGGTGGGCCAGCCGAGCCGCAGCGCGTGCCCCTCGTCCTTGAGCGTGACCAGCCCGTCGCCGCTGCCGCCGCCCGAGAAGGTGAGACCGGCCGTGGTGTTCTTCGCCCGTGCAGAGCCGTCGGCTTCACGTACGAGGGTGGTGTCGATCGGGGCCCAGGTACCGTCGTCCTTGCGGGCGCGGACCGGGGCCGCGTTCATCTCCTGGGTGAAGGTGCCGTCCGGGTTGGCGAACACCTGGGACGACTCGGTCGTCGCTGCGTCCACGATCACTCGGTCGCCGGTCTTTGCAGCGAGAGAACTCGCCTGCGACTCCGGAGTCCTGTCAGCCGTTGCCGAGACCGGCTTGTCATCGGCGAGTGCCGCGGGCGCCCCGGCCACCGGAACCGCACATGCCAGGAGAGCGACGGCTATCGCCCCGTTCCGCACCGACTGGCGCCAACTGTGCCGCCGTTGTTGTGAAACCACACCCCACCCGTTTTCTTAACCTTTTCTTACAGGAAGCTGTGAGGATCATGTGTTGACCGATCATGGAGGTCAAGAGTGTCGGGTGTCACGTTGACCTGGCTTTATCTCGCGGGTATAGAGCGCTGGTTGGGCTGGTAGCTGTCGATGAGGAAAATGCCGACCATCGGTCTGACGGCCAAGCTCCACCGGATACCCGTGCCGTCTTCCCTGCCAACTGGCGCTGCGTCGGGCGCAGATCGGCTGCCGCTTGCAGTGCGGTGACATCCGCCCAGGTCGGGACTACCCCGCAGCAGCACCGCCAGAATTCGTGGTTCGAAGCGCCTGCCCGCGCCGTGGGGCTGCGGGACGGACCCATGCCATCGCTGACGCAATTCGAGCCGGGCTCGTAGCAGGCTCAGTCAAGATCCACCCGTCGCCGACACCAAATCGGGCCCCTACCCCGTCGCCTGCGCTGCGGCTTCCTGTTGAAGTTGCTTCAGTGAGCTGATTCCAACTTGAAAGCTGGCGGTCATGGGCCTGGAGTGAGCGAGCGATCGGGCGCTCGTGGTGGAGGCTGAGGGTCAGGGGCGGTTCAGACCCCCCTGATGAACGTACGACGCATATGCGGCAACTCCGGCTACGACAAGAGCACGCAAAGGCCGGACCCACAGATCCAGATCGAAGGGCCGCCTCCCTGCGACTCCCTCCCTTGGCCCGATGTCCTCACTCATGGAGGCACCTCCCCAGTGCACAACGGGTGCACACTTCCACGGGAACTCCCGGGAACTCACAGGTAAAAGCTGGAAGCCTCCGGGCACAGGAAAGGGCCCCGACCAGGCCATAAGGACAGGTCAGAATGTCGACGGTCAGCCGATTCCCCACCCCTCGTGGTCACGTAATTCCCCAGGTGGTGGCCGTAGCTGCGGCCGGGCCCCGCTGGTGATGCGGGGCCCGACGGGTCAGTCCTGCCAGTCCAGCTGTGGTTCGGGGATTCCGATGGAGCGTGCGTAGTCCTGCGCCTGTCGACGGCCTTCGGCCTGCTTGCGCGGATAGCGGAAGATCTTGTCGGCGAAGACCACGAACGCCTCCGCTGTGGTGTTGTAGTTGACATACCAGCCCCCGGTCGGGGCCAGGCAGGCGGCCAGCTGCTCGGCCAGACGCTCGGCGTCGGCCTCCTCGGCGGCGAAGTCCAGGAGAGTCCACTGCTGCGGCTGCTCGGCCGCCGCGTTGTTCACCTCCACTCTGGCGATCTTGGTGATGTGCAGCTGGACTCCGGCCAACTCCGTTCCGAGCCGCAGACTTTCCGCGATCAGCACGCCTTCAAGCACCTGGTCCTCCTTGATCTCGACGCGGTGAGAGTAGCGAGGACCTGTGACAGTGGCGGACCGGGATCGCATCAACCGTTTGCGGGGGTGCCCGGCTTCTCGGTGGGTCCCTTGGGCCGCTTGTTGGGCCGGTAGCTGGGGCCGTTCATGATGACCTGGTGGCTGGAGTTGATCAGCCGGTCCAGGAGCGATTCGGCGACGACGGGGTTGGGGAAGAGGGGATACCAGTCGCTGGGCGCCCTGTTGCTGGTGATGATCAGAGACCGGCCCTGCCGCTCGGAGACGAGTTCGTAGAGGTCGTCGGCCTGAGCGGCGGACAGCTGGCGCATGGCGAAGTCGTCGAGGATAAGCAGGTCGGGGCGGATGAGCTCGCGGATGCGTCGGTCCCAGGTGCGGTCCGCGTGGCCGCCGGCGAGCTCGGCGAGGATGCGGCTGGTCTTGGCGAAGCGGACGTTCGCGCCCTGGCGGACGGCCTGGTGGCCGAGGGCCTGGGCGACGTGTGTCTTGCCGACGCCGACGGGCCCGAACAGAATGACGGACTCGCCGGAGTGGAGCCAGCGCAGGGCCGCGAGGTCGCGGATCTGGGCGGCGGGCAGTTTCGGGGAGGCGTTGAAGTCGAAGCCTTCCAGGGTGGCCTGCTGCTCGAACTTGGCTTTGCGCAGGCGGCGTTCGAGCGCGACACTCTCGCGTCGGGTGATCTCGTCGTGACAGAGGACCTGGAGGAAGTCGAGGTGTCCGAGTTCGCCTTTCTGGGCCTGGGTGAGGCGGGCGTCGAGGGTTTCGAGCATGCCGGACAGCCGTAGGGTCTTGAGGGAATCGCGCAGGGCGGTGGTCATCACGCTCATCGGGCGGCCTCCTCGGCGTCACCGTGGCCCTGGTCGTCGGGGACGCTGCCGGGGGTCTGGGTGGGGATGCTGGCGGCGAACAGGCCCTCGGGCCCGTGCAGGAAGGCCGCGGCTCCGGCGTCGCCGGTCTCGGGTTCCGGATCGGTCTCGGTGCCGGCGACCAGGATGCCTTTGACGGTGCGGTAAGACGGGTCGCCGACCGCGATCGCCTTGCGGCAGGCGGCCTCCAGCCGGACGTCGCCGTACTTCTTGCGCAAGCCCAGGACCCCTTGGGCTGCGCGGAGCCGGTAGAGGGCGTTGACCTCCAGGAGCTGGTCGATCACCTCCCGGCAGGCGTCCCCGACCTGGGATGCCTGGCCGCGGCACCAGATCGGCGTCCGCATCTGGAAAGCGATCTTCTCGGGCGGGTAGTCGCCTCTGTCAGTGCGTTTGCCCTGTTCCAGGGCGGCGTGGGTCTTGACCAGCTCGCCCTCGTGGAAGATCTGCACCGTGACAGCGGTGGAGCGGACATCGACGCGGCGTCCGATCAGTTTCCAGGGCACCGAGTAGAGGGTGCGGCCGACCTTGATGTGGATGTCCGGGCCGACCGTCGCCTTCGACCATCTGGCCAGCACGAAGGGCTCGGCTGGCAGAGGGAGCAGGGCCTCGGCCTCGACCGCCTCGAACACCGACAGCGGCTTCGCGCCGTCCAGCGGCCGGCACTGCCGCTGACCAGCAACGTTTCTCGCCCAGAGCAGGGCCTCGGCCTGCATGTGCTCCAGCGAGGTGAACGTCCGCCCGCTCCAGAACGAGTCGCGGACATAAGGCATGGGCCGCTCCACTCTGGGCTTGTCCTTGGGCTTCGCAGCGCGGGCCGGGTCCACCAACGTGCCGTAGTAGGAGGCGAGTTCGGCGTACGACTTGTTGATCTGCGGGTCGTAGAGGTCCGGCTTGTCCACCCCGGTCTTGAGGTTGTCCGGCACCAAACGCCGCGGGATGCCCCCGAAGAAGCGGAAGGCTTCCGCGTGCGCCTCGGTCCAGGCGTGCTGGTCCATGTGCGCCACCGGGCGGACGAACATGTGCCGCGAGGCAGGCAGCACCATCACGAACGCCCAGATCCGGTGCCGCTTCCCGGTCGCCGGGTTGATCCACTGCCCCAGGAAGCCGTAGTCGATCTGGGCCTCCGAGCCCGGCTCGACGTTCTCCCGCAGCACCGTGACCTTCGAGCGGGCGGCCTCCTCGGGCAGGTTCTCGTGCACCCAGCGGCGGAACGTCGACAGCGACACCCTCAACTTGCCCTCGTCCCGCAGCCGTTGGTGGATCGTGGTGACCCTCGTGGTCTCCAGCAGGCTCTTGACGTAGTCCCGGTGCGGCTCGATCTCTGCCCACCGCACCTGGTTCAGCCTCCGGCCGGCCAGCTCCGGAAACCAGCTCTTGAGCAGTTTGGCCCAGTCCGCCTCGCTCATCGGCGGCCCTCCCGGAGTGATCCCGGCCGCCTCCGCCGGCGCCAGGTACTTCCTGATCGTCTTGCGGTCCACCCCCAGCGAAGCGGACACCTGACTTTTCGAGCGGCCCGCGTACCAGTGCACGTAGATCTCGACGATGTCGACCACGGTGAATGTTCTCCTTGCCATCCGGTGCGTCCGTCGGCCTCTCGGCTCGCAGATCGAGGGACCGCGGCGGCTCCGAGAGGCCAGGCCCTCAACCCGGGCACCGGCATGCCCATGGGGAACCCGACCGATTCGCAAGGCAGATCTAGAAGTTTCGCAAACCACCCAAAACAGGGAACATCAGGCTAGTTCGAGCGTGTTCAGCGGCACCATCGACGGTCAGCGTCCCCATGGGGAGTCGTGACCACAGGGGTGGGGAATTGGCTGACGCCGATCATGCAGATCGTGGGGAATTGTTTGACCGTCGACAGTCAGAACCCTGTCGACAGACGAGTCAGGCTGTACGCCCAGTTCTGTTCGAGCCGGAATCGATCCGAATTCGCCGATCGCCAACTCTCAGGATGAGACTCCCCAGCCATCCAGAGAATTGCCGTTTACTGCGCAGCCACTTCGACCCGGATTCGACCCCACACCTTCATGCGCCCCTGACGCACCCACCTGACCTGCACAAACAGCGACGGGAGGCAGTCAGAGGCCGTACTGGCGGTAGTGGTAGAAGCCCTCGGTCCCCCGGACGTCACCGATTCGGGTGTCGGTGACGACGACGCCCGCGAGTCCCCGCGGAACCTCGATACGAGCAGCAGCGGCCCTGTTGATGGACATGTTTCCTCCCTGGACTTGATTTCAATGTCCATGGTTGACTCAATCTCTGTCAATATTGATTCAATCAATATAATGAGGAGTGGATACGGTGACCTCCATGCGCGATCAAGAAACCGCTCCCGGTCACCCCGAGCGACGGCTGAGCACCAAGGAGACCGCCGAGCTGCTCGGCGTGAAGTCCGAGACCGTGTACGCGTACGTGAGTCGCGGGCAGCTGGGCAGTAGGCGCGAGCCCGGCGGCCGGGGCAGCACCTTCGACGCCAAGGAGGTGGAGGCACTCGCCCGGCGCAACAGGCGCGAGAGCAGCGGTAGTTCGAGGTCGGGAGGCGAGCTCTCCGTACGGACCCGGATCACGCTCATCGAGAAGGACCGGTACTTCTTCAGGGGCGTCGACGCGACCGAGCTGGCCGCGCGCCACTCCTACGAAGAGATCGCCGAGTGGCTGTGGACCGGGGAACTGCGTCCGGGGATCACGTTCACCGCACCCAGGGCGAGCGTCACCGTCGCCCGCCGCGCCGTGGACGCGCTGCCCGAACACACCGGCCCCACCGACCGGTTGCGGGTCGCGGCCATCGCGGCGGCGACGGCGGACCCGCTGCGCTTCGACCTGTCCGAGGACGCCGTGCTGGGCACGGGGCGGACCCTCATCCCCACCCTCGTCGCCGCCCTGCCACCGGTGCGGCGCGCGCATCGCGACGAGGGTCCGCTCGCCCACCGCCTGTGGGCACGGTTGAGCGGACAGACACCTGACGAGGCATCACTGCGCGCCCTGGACACGGCACTTGGCCTCCTCGTCGACCACGACCTGGCCGCGTCCACCCTCGCGGTACGGGTCGCAGCCTCGGCCCGCGCGCACGCCTACGCGGCCGTTTCCTCCGGCCTGGGCGTCCTCGAAGGCCCCCTGCACGGCGCGGCCAGCGGCCTGGCGCACCGGATGCTGCTCGACGTGCTCGACCAGGGCAGCGCCGCCCCGGTGGTCGCCGACGAACTGCGGGCCGGCCGCCGCATCCCCGGGCTCGGCCACCGGCTCTACCCGGGCGAAGACCCACGCGCGCGTGCCTTGTTCGCCCTCCTGAAGGACGTTCCCGGCGCCGGGCCCGCGCTCGCCGCGGCTCGCGACATCGTCGCCACCACGGCCCGCAACACCCCGCTGCACGCCAACGTCGACCTGGCACTCGCCGTGCTCACCGTCTCCTCCGGGATGCCCTCCACGGCAGGCGAGACGATCTTCGCGGTCGCCCGTACGGCGGGCTGGATCGCGCACGCCCTGGAGGAGTACGGCGAGCGCCCGCTCCGCATGCGGCCCAGCGGTCATTACGTCGGTCCGAAACCGCCTCAACCACTACCGGAGTAGGACATGAGCCCGGCCGGAAGTCACCCCGGGCCAAGTCAGGTTAGGCTCACCTCTGTGAGTACGTGCGCGACCGTCTCTCGGGACCTCGACGAGCCCATTTCCGGAACCGCGGCCACGGCGACGACGTGGCTGCTGCTGGAACAGCCCGGTCCTTGGGGTGCCAAGGCGCTCACTTCGAGCCACCTGGACCCCGCGCTGGGTCGCGCCCTGGAGACGGCGGCCGCGAACACGGGCGTACGGATCGCGCTCATCAGGCGTCCGGGGCGGCACGCCGACCCCGCGCCGTCACGGGTACGCCAGGTGTACGCGGCCCACACCGTTCCCGGAAACGCCTGGCTGCACAGCGCCACGACGACCGACCCGAGGCAGCTGCTCGGCCTCGACTTCGCGGCCCTCGGCGCGGGCGACCCGCACTCGTTCGGGTCGGCGCTCGGCGGACGGGTCCATACCGGCGATCCGCTCGCGCTCGTCTGCACCAACGGCAAGCGCGACCGCTGCTGCGCACTCCTGGGCCGTCCGCTCGCCGCCGAACTGGCGGCTTCCGGGGTCGACGGCGCCTGGGAGGTCACCCATCTGGGCGGCCACCGTTTCTCGCCCACCGTGCTCGTCCTGCCGTACGGCTACGCCTACGGGCGCGTCGGCGCCCATACCGTCAAGGAGATCCTCCAGGGCGTCCAGGAGGGCCGTGTGGTCGTCGAGGGCTGCCGGGGAGGTTCGGCCTGGGAGCGGCCCGGACAGGCGGCGGAGCTGGCCGTGCGGACGGCGGCGCGCGAGTACGCGACGGACGCGCTGAGTGTCGTACGGACGGACGGCGGAGCGCCCCGCTGGGAGGTGACGGTCGCGCACACCGACGGCCGCCACTGGCGCGTGATCGTCGCCCAGGGCGCTTCTCTGCCGCCCCGGCCGGAGAGCTGTGGGGCGTCGGTCCTCGGCGCGCCGGCGCGGATGGACGTGGTGGCGGTGCGTGAGCTGACGACCGCTCTGGCGGGCTGACTCGCCCTACGCCGGGCCGGGCGACCGGCTTCCACTGGAAACCGCCCTCTCCTGGAGGCTGCTTTCCCCAAGAATTGGTCAAGAGATCCACGCCACACCCCTGGGGCGGGCCCCGTCCCGGCACGTACCTTCGTGGGTATGAGCCCCACCCCTCTCGCACGCCGCCGTCGCCTCGGGCTGCCGCGGCGGGTGTTCTCGCAGGTGCTGCTGATGCAGCTGGCGATCGCCGCGGGAGTCGCGGTCCTGGCGACCGGGCTGTTCCTCGCGCCGCTGAGCAAGCAGCTGGACCAGGAGGCGATGAACCGCGCCCTGGCCATCGCCCAGACCACCGCGCAGCAGCCGCAGATCATCAAGGACCTGCAGAACACCCCTCCGCGCGCGGACGGACCCGTGCAGAAGGAGGCGGAGCGGATCCGCAAGGCCACCAAGGCCGAGTACGTGGTGGTGATGGACTGGCGGGGCGTGCGCTGGTCGCACACGACTCCGAGCGAGATCGGCCGGTTCGTCTCGACCTCCCCCGGCCAGCCTCTGGCCGGTCAGGAGGTCAAGGAGATCGACAAGGGCACCCTGGGCCGATCGGCCCGCGGCAAGGTGCCCATGCGCGGTGCCGACGGCACGATCATCGGGGCCGTCTCGGTGGGCATCAAGTACGACAGCGTCCGCGCACAGCTGATCAGCGCGATCCCCGGACTGCTGGCGTACGCCGGGGGCGCGCTCGCTGTCGGGGCGCTGGCGGCCTGGCTGGTCTCCCGGCGGGTCCAGCGGCAGACCCGGGACCTGGCCTTCTCGGACATCTCGGCGCTGCTCTCGGAGCGTGAGGCGATGCTGCACGGCATCCGGGAGGGTGTCGTCGCCCTGGACCGCGCGGGCCGCATACGGCTCCTGAACGACGAGGCGCGGCGGCTGCTGGGCATCGGTGACGAGGCGGTCGGCCGCTCTCTGGACGAGGCGCTCGGCGAGGGCCGTACGACCGACGTCCTGGCCGGCCGGGTGACCGGCACCGACCTGCTCGCCGTGCGGGGACAGCGGGTCCTGGTCACCAACCGGATGCCCACCGACGACGGGGGCGCCGTCGCCACCCTGCGCGACCGCACCGAACTGGAGCAGCTGGGCCGGGAGTTGGACTCGACGCACGGCCTGATCGACGCCCTGCGCGCCCAGGACCACGAGCACGCCAACCGGATGCACACCCTCCTGGGGCTGCTCGAACTGGAGATGTACGACGACGCCGTCGATTTCGTCGGAGAGGTGGTCGGCGATCACCGGGCCACCGCCGAACAGGTCACCGAGAAGATCCAGGATCCCCTGCTCGCCGCCCTGTTGGTGGGCAAGGCGACCGTCGCGGCCGAGCGGGGCGTCGCCCTGTGGATCTCCGACCGGACCTGGCTGCCGGACCGTCTGATCGACCCACGGGGGCTGGTCACGGTGGTCGGCAACCTGGTGGACAACGCGCTCGACGCCGTCGGAGGCACACCGCACGCGCGCGTGGAGGTCGAATTGCGGACGGAAGGGCGGACGACGGTGCTCCGGGTGCGGGACACAGGGCCCGGAGTCCCGGAGGAACAACGGGATTTGATCTTCACGGAGGGGTGGTCCACGAAGAAACCCCCGGCCCACGGCAAACGCGGGATCGGCCTCTCCCTGGTGCGCCGGCTCGCCGAACGGCAGGGCGGCAGCGCGATGGCGACCGAGGCGTTCGGCGGGGGCGCGGAGTTCGTGGTCGTGCTGCCCGAGGCGCTGACCGAACCGGGCCTGGAACCCGCTCTCACCGCCTCCGGGGAGACCGCCGCCGAGGAGGACACGCGATGATCGAGGTCCTGGTCGTCGACGACGACACCCGGGTGGCACAGGTCAACGCCGCCTACGTCGAGAAGGTGCCGGGCTTCCATGTGGCCGGCGAGGCCCACAACGCGGCCGATGCGCTGCGCCAGTTGGAGACGCTGCCCCGCCTCGACCTGGTCCTCCTGGACCATTACCTGCCCGACGAGACGGGCCTGGCGGTCGTCCAGGAGATGCGCCGGCGCGGCCACCAGACCGACGTGATCATGGTGACGGCGGCCCGGGACGTGACGACCGTACAGGCGGCGATGCGGCAGGGCGCGTTGCAGTACCTGGTGAAGCCGTTCGCCTTCGCGGGGCTGCGGGCCAAGCTGGAGGCGTACGCCGAACTGCGCCGCACCCTCGACGGCGGCGGCGAGGCCGAACAGGCCGAGGTGGACCGTATCTTCGGCGCCCTGTCCGCGCCGTCGGAGCCCGGGCTGCCCAAAGGGCACTCCCCCACCACCGCGGAACTCGTGCGTCAGTCCCTGATGAACGCCGAAGGCCCCCTGTCCGCCCAGGAGATCGCCGACCGCACCGGGGTGAGCCGGCAGACCGCCCAGCGCTATCTGAAGCTCCTGGAGCGCACCGGACGGGCCAGGCTGACGCTCAAATACGGCGACGCGGGCCGCCCGGAACACCGTTACGTGTGGGCGACCCGCGCCTGAGAGGCACGGCCGGTCAGCCGGTCGCGTTCTTCACGAACTCGGTCGTGTACGTCTTGTCGAGGTCCACGTCGGCGTTCTTGATGGTGGGGTTGAACGCTTTGAGCACCTTCTCGACGGTCTCCGGCCCGTTGGCCGGCATCACGCCGTCCTTGGTGAACATCGGCAGCGTGCTCTTGATCGCGGTGGCGTAGAGCGTCTTGTTGCCCTGGGAGTAGTCGGCGGGCATCTTGTCGGCGATCTCGGTGGCACTGTGCGTGGACATCCACTTGAGCGTCTTGACGAATGCATTGACCATCTTCTGCACAGTGGACTTGTGGCTGTTCACCCAGTCCGTCTGCATGTACAGACTTGACGACGGGTACGGCCCACCGAGCGCCGCCTGCGATCCCTCGGGCGTCCGCATGTCGACGAGGATCGTGCCGGCCTTCTTGTCGAGGATCGTGGCGACGGTCGGGTCGGTCGTCATGCCGGCGTCGATGGAGCCCTGCTGGAGCGCGGCGACGAAGGTCGGTCCCGCGCCCACGGCGACCGGGGTGAACTCGCTGACGTTGACGCCGTTCTTGACGGCGAGGTACTTGGTGAGGAAGTCCGTGGAGGACCCGAGGCCGGTCACGCCGAGCTTCTTGCCCTTGAAGTCCTTGGCCGACTTGACCTTCCCGGCCGCCTTGGTGGACACGACCTCCACCTCGCCGGGCGCCTGCGAGAACTGCACCACGGATTCGACCGACTTGCCCTTGACCTGCAGGTCGAGCGTGTGGTCGTAGAAGCCTACGGCTCCCTGGACCTGCCCGGAGACGAGCGCGGTCTCGGCCTGGACGCCGGCCGGTTCGCTCAACAGCTCGACGTCGAGGCCCTCGGCGTCGAAGTAGCCGAGCCGCTGGGTGAGCATCGCGGGCAGGTAGATGACCTTGTCCAGGCCACCGACCATGATCTTGACCTTCTCGCCCTTGCCGTCGCCCTTGGCGCCGGAGCCGGTGGAGGCGGTGCTGGCCGCGTCGTTGGCGCAGGCGGTGAGCGAGGAGAGGGCGAGCAGGCCCGAGGCGGCCAGGGCGGCGTATCTGGCGGTTTTGCGCATGGCGGTTCACGTCCTTGTGAGGGTGCGGTGCGGGGAAGAAGGGGGCTCTTGAACAGGGGCCCCAGAAGGGGCCGTTCAGCTGTCGGAGCCCGACGGCTTCCAGCGGAAGATGCGGTTCTCGGCGAAGGTGAGCAGCCCTTCGGCCACGAGGGCGACGACCGCGAGGATCACCATCGCGGCGTACACACCGGCCGCGTTGAAGGTGCCCTGGGACTGCGCGACGAGCAGGCCGATGCCCTTGGTGGCGCCGATGTACTCGCCGACGATCGCGCCGATGAGGGCGAAGCCGAAGCTGACGTGGAGGCTGGTGAAGATCCAGGAGGTCGCGGACGGGATGACCACCTGAAGGGTCACCCTGCGGTCGCTGGCACCGAGGATGCGGGCGTTGGCGACCAGGTTGCGGTCGACCTCGCGGGCGCCCTGGAAGGCGTTGAAGAACACCGGGAAGAAGACGAGTACGACGGCGGATGCGACCTTGGAGGCCGGTCCGAGCCCGAACCAGATCACGAAGATCGGGGCGAGGACGATCCTCGGTATGGAGTTGAGCACCTTGATGTATGGACCAAGGATGTCGGCGAGCAAGGTGATCCGCCCCAGAGCAATACCGAACACGACACCGGCGATCACACCGATGATCCAGCCCAGCAGCGCCTCCTGGAGCGTGAACCAGATCTGCTCCCCCAGGGAGCCGAGCGCGGTCCCGTGCATCACCCAGGTGTAGATCTGGTCCCAGATCTTCGAGGGCATCGAGAAGTTGAACGGATCGATGACCTTTGCCCGGGAGAGCGCCTCCCACAGACCGAGAACGGCGACCAGGAGCAGCACTCTCGCCGCCCCCACACCGAGCTTGCGTTTACGGGCGGCACGCGCGCGTGAATGGGCTCGCTCCGTCTTGCCGCCGGGCTCGACCGCGGTCGCCACGACCCGGTCCTCGGGCATGACCTCAGGCGACATTGGCCGCACCCCTCTCGCGCGTGATGCGGACCTCTTCGCCGAGCGACTCCCAGATCTCGCGGTAGATCTCGATGAACCGCGGCTCCAGGCGTACGGATTCGACCTTGCGGGGCCGTGGCAGGTCGATGTCGAAGACCTGCTTCACGGTGGCCGGACCGGCGGTCATCACGACGACCTTGTCGGCCAGCGCGATGGACTCCTCCAGGTCATGGGTGACGAAGACGACCGAGGCGCCGGTGCCCTCCCACAGCTCCAGGAGTTCGTCCGACATCAGGGCCCTGGTCTGCACGTCGAGCGCCGAGAACGGCTCGTCCATGAGCAGGATCTCGGGGTCGTTGACGAAGGTCGCGGCGAGCGCGACACGCTTGCGCATACCGCCGGAGAGCTGGTGCGGATAGCGGTCCTCGAAGGCCGAGAGCCCGACCCGGGCCAGCCACTCCCGCGCCTTCGCCTTGGCCTCCGCCTTCGGTACGCCGCGGAAGCGCGGGCCCGCCATGACGTTGGAGAGGACCGTGCGCCAGGGGAAGGTGGCGTCCTGCTGGAAGACGAAACCGACCTTGTCACCGACGCCGGAAACGGGCTCCCCGGCCACCAGCACATCGCCCTCGGAGGGCTCTTCCAGTCCGCTGACAAGGGTCAGCGTGGTCGACTTGCCGCAGCCCGTGGGGCCCACGACCGCCACGAACTCGCCACGCCCTACGGTGAGATCAAGCCCCCGTACGGCCGTGTGCAGACCCCCCGACGGGGTCCTGAAGGTCTTGCTCGCGCCCCGCAGCTCGATGGCGGGGCTGGTGTCTGCGCTCATGGCCGGGACCGTAGATGTGGCCCGGACCACAACAGGAGTCTTCTGGGCGCAAGCCGTTCTTTTGCTCGCAAGAGCCTGTTGTGCTCGTTTTGCTCGCGCTACAACTGCGGAGCCGAAACACGGGCTTAACGCTCGCCTGGCCTTGAGGAAAGAGGCCCAATGATTGACGTCATGGTCGTGGACGACGACTTCCGCGTCGCCGAGATCAACGCGAAGTACGTGGGGAAGGTTCCCGGTTTCCGGGTCGCCGCCCGCGCACACAGCGCTGCCCAGGCGCTGGCCACCGTGGAACGCGGAGCCATCGACCTGGTGCTGCTCGACCACTATCTGCCCGACCAGACAGGCCTCGAACTCGTCCACCGCATGCGCCAGCAGGGCCACACGACCGACGTCATCATGATCACGGCGGCCAGCGATGTGACGACCGTGCAGCGGGCGATGCGGCTCGGCGCCCTGCACTACCTGGTCAAGCCGTTCACCTTCGCCGCCCTGCGCACCCGCCTGGACTCGTACGCCGCCCTGCGCCGCACCGTCGACCGCGTCGGCGGGCGCGGCATCGCCGGCCAGGAGCAGGTCGACCGCATCTTCGGCGCCCTGCGCACGACGACCGCACCGGCCTCCCCCGGTCTGCCGAGCGGCCACTCGGAACCGACCACCGACCTGATCTGCGGCGTCCTGCACAGCGCCGGCCACCCGCTCTCGGCCCACGAGGTCGCCGCCGAGACCGGCCTGAGCCGCTCCACGGCGCAGCGCTACCTCCGCCACCTGGAACAGGCCGGCCGCCTCCGCCTCTCCCTCAAGTACGGCGACACGGGCCGCCCCGAACACCGCTACGCCTGGGTGGCACCGTAGCCGCGCGGGGTCGGCAGCGGCTTCCGTACGACGGCGGTCGGCGCCCCGGCTACACGGCCCCCGCCCCCGTCAGTGCCCGTACCTCGGTCTCCGCGTGTTTGGCCTCGTCCGGGATCTCCGGCGAGGTGACCGTGCCGAGCCAGCCGGCCAGGAAGCCCAGCGGGATCGAGACGAGGCCGGGGTTCTGGAGCGGGAAGAACTGGAAGTCGACGCCCGGGAACAGGGAATCGGGGCTGCCCGACACCACCGGCGAGAGCAGCACGAGGGCCAGCGCGGGGATCAGCCCGCCGTATACGGCCCAGACGGCGCCGCGGGTGGTGAAACCGCGCCAGAACAGGGAGTAGAGCAGCACCGGGAGGTTCGCGGAGGCGGCGACGGCGAAGGCGAGGCCCACCAGGAAGGCGACGTTGAGGTCCCTGGCGAGCAGGCCCAGCGCGATCGCGACCACACCGATGCCCACCGCCGCCGTGCGAGCCACCGCGACCTCGCTGTACGGCTTGGCGCGGCGGCGGCGTAGCGAGGCGTAGAGGTCGTGGGCCACGGATGCCGAGGAGGCCAGCGTGATCCCGGCTACCACCGCGAGGATCGTGGCGAAGGCCACGGCGGCGACGATCGCGAACAGGACCGTGCCGCCCGTGGAGTCGGCGCCACCGCCCAGGTCGAGTGCCAGCAGCGGGACCGCGGTGTTCCCCGCCGCGTTCGACTTCTTGAGGGCCTCCGGTCCGACGACGGCGGCAGCGGCGAAACCGAGCACGATCATCATCAGGTAGAAACCGCCGACGAGCCCGATCGACCAGACCACCGAACGGCGTGCGGCCCGCGCGGTGGGCACGGTGTAGAAGCGGGACAGGATGTGCGGCAGTCCGGCCGTCCCCAGTACGAGTGCCAGGCCCAGGCTGATGAAGTCGAACCGCGCGGTCCAGTCCCCGCCGTACTTGAGCCCCGGTGCCAGAAACGACAGGCCGTGGCCGCTGCGATCGGCGGCGGTGAGCAGCAGCTGGTCGATGTTGCCGTGGAAGCGCAGCAGCACCAGCACCGTCAGTGCGACGGTGGTGCTCAGCAGCAGGATCGCCTTGACGATCTGGATCCAGGTGGTGGCCCGCATCCCTCCCAACGACACATAGATCACCATGAGCGCGCCGACGCCGATGACGGTCCACGCCCGCGCGGCCGGGCTCGTCCCGCCCAGCAGCAGTGACACCAGGCTGCCCGCGCCCACCATCTGTGCCACCAGATACAGAACGGACACGGTGACCGAGGAAGTTCCCGCCGCGATCCGCACGGGCCGCTCGCTCATCCGCGCGGCGACCACGTCGGCGAGCGTGAACCGCCCGCAGTTGCGCACCAGTTCGGCGACCAGGAACAGCACGACGAGCCAGGCGACGAGGAAGCCCACCACGTACAGCATGCCGTCGTAGCCGTACAGCGCGATGAGCCCGGTGACGCCGAGGAAGGAGGCGGCCGACATGTAGTCGCCCGCGATGGCAAAACCATTCTCCATCGGGGAGAAGAGCCGCCCGCCCGCGTAGAACTCCTCTGCCGAACCGTGCCGGTTGCGACTCACCCAGGTCGTGATCCCCAGGGTGACGGCGACGAACCCGCTGAACAGCAGCAGCGCCAGCGTCTGATGATTGCCGGTCACAGAACACCGCCTCGCACACCACGCGTCAGTTCCTGGGTGTCCCACCGCAGTTCGAGCGCGGCCCGGTCCCTGCGCAGCCGCGCATGGCGGGCGTACGCCCAGGTCAGCAGGAACGTGGTGAGGAACTGCCCGAGCCCCGCGACCATCCCCACGTTCACGGCACCCGCCACGGGCCGGGCCATCAGTCCGGGCGCGGTCGTCGCGGCCACCACGTACGCCACGTACCAGGTGAGGAAGACGATCACGCCCGGCACCACGAACCTCAGATACCGGCTGCGCACCTCCTGGAAGGCTGCACTGCGCTGCACGTCGAGATACACGTCCCCGGCCCGCCGCACCGGTCCCCCGTCCTCCCTGCGTGCGGCAGGCACCTCGGGAGCGGGAACGCCCGTGCCGTCCAACTCGCCCCAGCCGGACGCGAGTGCGTCGTACCACGGGTCGTGGTACCTCACCTTTCCGGAAGCCTCGGCGGGGGTCAGGTCACGACCTTCGTGGTTCTCGGCCGGACCCTCGTGACCACTCGCGCCACCGCGGGGACGACCGTTGCTTGACTGCATGCCCAAGGATGGACAGAACGGGAAGATCCCCGACTCTTCTTCTCCCGGGTCTTCACCCCATCAGGTGACTCAACCCGCTGGTGGCCGCACCAGTCCCTTCCCGTAGGCGTAACGCACCGCCTGCGCACGGTCCTTGAGCCCGGTCTTGCCGAACAGGTTGTTGATGTGGGTCTTCACCGTCGCCGTGGAGACATGCAGTTCGCGGGCGATCTCCTGGTTGGTCAGGCCCTCGGCGATCAGCACCAGCACCTCGGTCTCCCGCGCGGTGAGCCCGTCCGGCGGCTCGGCAGGACCCGGCGGGGGCTGCGGCCCGGGGTCCGACAGGCGTTCCAGCAGCCGCCGTTGGATGCTCGGCGACAGGCCCGCGTCCCCGGAGAGCACGCTCTCCACGGCCCGTACGATCTCGTCGCCGCCCGCGTCCTTGGTGAGGTAGCCGCGTGCTCCCGCGCGCAGCGCCGGGAAGAGTGACTCGTCGTCCGCGAAGGTCGTGAGCACCACGACCTGCGTACCGGGATGTTCCGCGCGGATCCGCCGGGTCGCCTCGACACCGTCGCAGCGGGGCATGCGCAGGTCCATCAGGACGACGTCCGGGGCGAGTTCGGCGACGAGTCGCACCGCCTCGTCCCCGTCTCCCGCGGCGCCGACGACCTCGATCCCGGGCAGCAGTCCCAGCAGCATCACGATGCCTTCGCGTACGACGGTCTGGTCGTCCGCGACCACGACCCGCGCGGCCCTCTTCACGGCCTCCTCCGTCATGCGGGCACCTTCAGCGTCACCACGAATCCCTCCTCCTCCGGTTCGGCCCGCAGTGAACCGCCCAGCAACTCGGCGCGTTCCCGCATGCCCAGCAGACCGTATCCACCTCCCGCACCGGTCAGTTCACCGGGCGAACCGCCCGAGTCCCGTACGTCCAGCCGCACTTCGTGCTCGCCGTACTCCAGCCGAAGCAGCACTTTGGCGCCCGGGGCATGCTTGCGGACGTTCGTCAGGGCCTCCTGGGCGACCCTGCGCACGGCCTGCGAGGCCTCGGCCGAGAGCTGCCGCCGGTCACCCGTAACGGTGACCTCGGCACCGGCGGTCGTAGCGACGATCTCGGTCAGGAAGTCCTCCAGCGGGGTCATCTCGCCCCGCAGCGCGGACAGGGCCTGCCGGGTCTCGGCGAGGCCGTCCCGGGCCATTCCCCGGGCCGCCACGACCCGTTCGAGGATCGTCTCCCGGTCGGCGCCGCGCTCGATCAGCAGCCGGGCCGCCTCCAGGTGCACGAGCTGGGCCGAGAGGCTGTGTGCCAGCACATCGTGGATCTCCCGGGCTATACGGGCCCGCTCCGCCAGGGCGGCGGACTCCGCCTCGGCCGCGCGGGCCATGCGTTCCTGGGCGAGCAGTCGCTGGGCGTTGCCCCGGGCCTCGGCGTCGAGGCGGAGCGTGTAGCCGGCGAGGGCCAGTCCGGCTGTCGTGACCGCGGTGGTCAGCCATACGTCGTTGTTGACCGCGGCGTAGGTCGCGAGGGAGACCGATGTCACGGGCAGGGCCACCGCGATGGGCAGCCGCTCCAGCGAGCTGACCGCGCAGCCGCACCAGACGACGAGGGCCGGGACGGTGAAGCCGGCCGCCTGGCCCGCTATGGCGATTCCGAGGAGCGCGGCGATGAGTGCCAGCGACGGCCAGAGCCTGTGGGCGAGGGTGGTGCGCCAGAAGCCCCAGGCGAGCGCCGCGGTCAGGAGGATGCCGGCGATGCCGCCGGCGAGGGCCCAGCCGTGGAGGTGGTGGCCGGTGAAGGCGCCCCACAGCAGCATGCCGAGCACCAGCACCCGGACGGCCCAGGCGAGCAGCCGCCGGGGCCGTGAGACGCCTGCTCGGCTCAGCGCCTCCCGCGAGGGCCAGCGTGTCCACGCGTTCTCCGTCACGCGCGCTCCTTCCGGGCGGGCGGCGCCATGGCGAAACCGTACGCCGGGGCGGATCCGGACGTTCCGGTGAAGGACTGCGCCCGCCAGACCAGGACGCCGGAGCGGACCAGCAGCGTTGCCGCGAGACCGAGCATCAGGGCCGAGCTGTTCTGGTGCACGCCGATCAACGCGCCCAGGGCGACAAGGCCGACGCGCAGGGCTATGCCGACGATCCAGACACCGCCGCTCGCCTTGGTGCTCTTGCTCCACACGGAACCGTCCGTCTCGACCCACAGGCGAGTGGTCCAGGCCCAGCCCGCTCCGGTGGCCAGCGCGATGAGCAGTTCGACGCCGAGCAGGAGGGCCGACTCGGTGTGGTGGTGCGCGTCGAGTATGCCGGGCTCGCGGAGGGCGACGACCGCGAGGACGGCGGGCAGGACCCACCAGCGCCGGTCGGTCCCGATCTGGCGAGCGCTGAACTGTCGCACGATCACCAGGGCGGCGACGGCCACGATCACCAGCACGTTGACGAGCCCGGACATCAGAGCCTCCGTGAGCGGAAGGGGATGTCGGCGGCGAGCGCTGCCGACGTCTTCGAAGCTACGGAAATTCGCAGGTCGGCAGATCGGCGCCAGGGTGGATCGTGGGTGGATTCGCCAACCGTACCGACCTCCACCCACGGGTGGAGCAGACCGACGGCGCCGGGCTTCGGCCGGTTCGGTTCCGGGCCCGGGTTGGGCTCGGAACGGAACCGGAGCCGATGCCCGGCGCCGTCGGTCGCACGTCGGCGGTCACGCGTCGATGCGCGACCGGTCCAGTGTCGCGGCCGAGCTGGAGATGAACTCCTTGCGCGGTGCCACGTCGTTGCCCATCAGCAGATCGAAGACCTGCTCGGCCGCTTCCAGGTCGGAGAGGTTGATCCGGCGCAGAGTGCGGTGACGGGGGTCCATCGTGGTCTCGGCAAGCTGGTCGGCGTCCATCTCGCCGAGACCCTTGTAGCGCTGGATGGAGTCCTTGTACCGGACTCCCTTGCTCTGGAACTCCAGGAGCTTCTCGCGCAGTTCGCGGTCCGAGTACGTGTAGACGTACTTGTCCTGGCCCTTCTTGGGCTGGACGAGCTCGACGCGGTGCAGCGGCGGCACCGCGGCGAACACCCGGCCGGCCTCGACCATGGGCCGCATGTAGCGCTGGAAGAGGGTCAGGAGCAGACAGCGGATGTGTGAGCCGTCCACATCGGCGTCGGTCATCATGATGATCTTGCCGTAGCGGGCCGCGTCGATGTCGAAGGTGCGGCCCGATCCCGCTCCTATGACCTGGATGATGGCGCCGCACTCGACGTTCTTCAGCATGTCGGTGACGGACGACTTCTGGACGTTGAGGATCTTGCCTCGGATCGGCAGCAGCGCCTGGAACTCGGAGTTCCGGGCGAGCTTGGCGGTACCGAGCGCGGAGTCTCCCTCGACGATGAACAGTTCGCTGCGCTCGACGTCGTCGCTGCGGCAGTCGGCGAGCTTGGCGGGCAGCGAGGAGGACTCCAGGGCCGTCTTGCGGCGCTGCGCGTCCTTGTGCTGCCGGGCCGCGATACGGGTACGGGCCGCGGCGACGGCCTTCTCCATGACCACTCGGGCCTGGGCCGCCGCGTCGCGCTTCGTCGAGGTCAGGAAGTCCTTGAACTCCTTGGTGACCACGTTGGTGACGATACGGCGGGCCGCCGATGTACCGAGCACCTCCTTGGTCTGCCCCTCGAACTGGGGTTCGGCGAGCCGGACGGTGACGACCGCGGTGAGACCTTCCAGGGCGTCGTCCTTGACGACGTCGTCCTCGGCGACGCGCAGCAGCTTCTTGGCGCGCGCCACCTCGTTCATCGTCTTCACGATGGCCTGCTCGAAGCCGGCGACGTGGGTGCCGCCCTTGGGGGTGGCGATGATGTTGACGAACGACTTGAGGGTCGTGTCGTAGCCGGTCCCCCAGCGCAGCGCGATGTCGACACCGAGTTCGCGTGTGACTTCGGTGGGCGTCATCTGGCCGTGGTCGTCCAGGACGGGCACGGTCTCCTTGAAGGTGCCCTGACCCGTCAGACGGAGGATGTCGCAGACCGGCTTGTCGCTCGCCAGGTACTCGCAGAACTCGCTGATGCCGCCGTCGAAGCGGAAGGACTCCTCACCCTTGCTGCCGCCCTCGCCGAGGCCGTACTCGTCGCGGACGACGATGGTCAGCCCGGGCACCAGGAACGCGGTCTGGCGGGCCCGCTGATGCAGGTTCTCCAGAGAGAGCTTGGCGTCCTTGAGGAAGATCTGGCGGTCGGCCCAGTAGCGCACACGTGTGCCCATGCGGGTCTTGGGGATCCGCTTGGTCTTGCGCAGACCACCGGGCTCGAAGGCGGCGTCGGGGCCGGCGCCCGCGAAGGAGCCGGGCACACCGCGCCGGAAGCTGATGGCGTGGACGCTGCCGTTGCGGTCGACCTCGACGTCGAGCCGCGCGGACAGGGCGTTCACCACGGAGGCACCCACGCCGTGCAGACCGCCGGAGGCGGCGTACGAGCCGCCGCCGAACTTGCCGCCGGCGTGCAGCTTGGTCATGACGACCTCGACACCGGAGAGGCCGGTCTTGGGCTCGACGTCGACCGGGATGCCCCGGCCGTTGTCCCGCACCTCCACCGAGGCGTCGTCGTGCAGGATCACCTCGATGTGGTCGCAGTAGCCCCCGAGGGCCTCGTCCACGGAGTTGTCGATGATCTCCCACAGACAGTGCATCAGGCCACGGCTGTCGGTCGACCCGATGTACATGCCCGGGCGCTTGCGTACGGCCTCTAGCCCCTCAAGGACGAGCAGGTGCCGCGCGGTGTAGTTGGAACCGTCCCGGTCTGCTCCTGCCAGCAGCGCTGTCGACGGCACGGACGTTTCGGCGGTCACGCGGTTCGCTCCTCGCTGAATTTCAGATGAGGCCCTTTTGGGTAAGGGCCCGGCTTCGGTTGCCGCTCAGAGGGTACCGAGGCCTGGTAGAGCCGTTGTAACGCCACCCTCGTCTCCTCCTCACACTAGTCCAGGGTCGTATACCTGTTCGATCCCTCGATGGAGTGAAGTACATATCACGTTCCCTTCGGGGCATGAACCATTTAGGCTCCGGGCACGTCCTCATGAACAACCGGCAACCCAGCCGGGAGGACCGACCCCGACCCACAGCGCGAACCCGTACAGACACATAGACACGCAATACGGCACATTCGCCGCCAACCGGCAGCAGACAGCCGCCCCGGAAGAATTTTTCGAGGAAAAGCCCAGAGCGGGAACGTTTTCGGGCTGGTTGGATGTTGACCCTGGTACGACAGCTCGTCGAGCTAGAGAAGAGGCGACGTGACTACTGTTCTGACCCCCGCGAGCCCGCTGACGGCCGCCGATCGCTGCGACCGCTGCGGCGCCCAGGCATACCTGCGCGTCGTGCTGCTCAGCGGCGGAGAACTGCTCTTCTGCGCCCACCACGGCCGCAAGTTCGAGCCGGAACTCAAGAAGATCGCCGCTGAGATACAGGACGAGTCGGAGCGACTGACCGCAGCTCCCGCAGCAAGCACTCCTGAAGAAGAGCGCTGACACTTCGCGTCCACGACGAGCCAGCACCGGCACAGGCCGGCGACGGGCGGCCCCGCTCCTGAACCACAGGAGCGGGGCCGCCCGTCCTCGTATCCACCGATGCCCTCAGCGGTCGTCAGGCGCTCTTGTGCGGGCCCGGTGCACCGCGATGGCGGCCGAGCGTCCGCAGGACGTCGGACACCCGCGTGTAGACGCCGGGGCTCCCGGCCCGGCCGCACCCGCTTCCCCACGACACCAGCCCGATCAGCCGGCCCTGGGCGACCAGCGGCCCCCCGCTGTCCCCCTGACAGGCGTCACGGCCCCCCTGGGGCTCTCCGGCGCACACCATGGCCTCCGGGAGGTAGGTGCCGTCCGCACCGCCCGGATACGCCTCCTCGCAGCGGGCGTCGGGCAGCACATGGACACGCGCGGCGTGCAGGCTGCCCGCGTAGTCGCCGCCGCCGCTGAGATCGCCCCAGCCGTAGACGGTGGCGGCCGTGCCCGGCCGGTAGGCCGTGTCACCCGTGGCCGCCATCCCGATCACCGAGCTCTGGGGCAGCGGCGAAGCGAGGGTGAGCACGGCGAAGTCGCCGGCGTTGCTGACGGTGTCGTAGTCCGGGTTGACCCACACGTCCCGTACCGCTACCGCCTGGCCACTGCCCGAGAGCAGGTCCGTACGGCCCGCGACGACCTTGAGGTCGCCCGCGCGGTTCGGTGGCGCACCCAGGACGTCGTCGCCCATGCAGTGGGCCGCGGTCAGCACGGTGGTCCGGGCCACGGCGACACCGCCGCAGAACTGTCCCGCCCGGGTACCCCCGAACCGGTCACGGCTGGACAGCGCCACCGTCCACGGGCTCACGGAGACATCGACCGGGAACCCGCCGACGACGATGCTGTCGGCGGCCACGGGGGCCGCGGAGACCAGCGGTATGGCGGACGCGGCAGCCGCCAGGACCAGCGGCCGGGCCAGCGCCCGGGCAAAGGGACGACGCATGCACGTTCCTCACTCTGGGGTGGTGATGAGAGACCCAGAGTGATCCAGCACGCCGTGCCGCGCACCTGCGGGCAGCACGAAGGCCCGGCTCCCCGAGGGGAAACCGGGCCTTCCGTGACGTACGACTACGGCCTAGTCGAGGTAGTCGCGCAGCACCTGCGAGCGCGACGGGTGGCGCAGCTTCGACATGGTCTTGGACTCGATCTGGCGGATGCGCTCACGGGTGACCCCGTACACCTTGCCGATCTCGTCGAGGGTCTTCGGCTGACCGTCGGTGAGACCGAAGCGCATCGAGACCACACCGGCCTCGCGCTCGGAGAGGGTGTCCAGGACGGAGTGCAGCTGCTCCTGGAGGAGCGTGAAGCTGACCGCGTCGGCCGGGACGACGGCCTCGGAGTCCTCGATGAGGTCACCGAACTCGCTGTCGCCGTCCTCGCCCAGGGGGGTGTGCAGGGAGATCGGCTCACGGCCGTACTTCTGGACCTCGATGACCTTCTCCGGGGTCATGTCGAGTTCCTTGGCCAGCTCCTCCGGGGTGGGCTCGCGGCCCAGGTCCTGGAGCATCTGGCGCTGCACGCGCGCGAGCTTGTTGATGACCTCGACCATGTGCACCGGGATACGGATGGTGCGGGCCTGGTCGGCCATCGCGCGGGTGATCGCCTGACGGATCCACCAGGTGGCGTACGTCGAGAACTTGTAGCCCTTGGTGTAGTCGAACTTCTCCACCGCGCGGATGAGACCGAGGTTGCCTTCCTGGATGAGGTCCAGGAAGAGCATGCCGCGACCGGTGTAGCGCTTGGCCAGGGAGACCACCAGACGGAGGTTGGCCTCCAGGAGGTGATTCTTGGCGCGGCGGCCGTCCTCGGCGATGATCTCCAGCTCGCGCTTGAGCTTGGGGGCGAGCTTGTCGGCGTTGGCCAGCTTGTCCTCGGCGAACAGACCGGCCTCGATGCGCTTGGCGAGCTCGACCTCCTGCTCGGCGTTGAGGAGGGGGACCTTGCCGATCTGCTTGAGGTAGTCCTTGACGGGGTCGGCGGTGGCACCGGCAGCGGCGACCTGCTGCGCGGGCGCGTCGTCCTCGTCCTCGTCGGAGAGCACGAAGCCGGCGCTCTCGGCGCCCTCGGGCTCGTCACCGGTCTTGCCGGGGGTCTCCTCGACGGCCTCGTCGTCGACGAGCTCGGCGTCGTCCTTCTTGGCGCTGGTCTTCTTGGCCGCCGCAGCGGTCGTCTTCTTGGCGGCGACCTTCTTGGCGGCCGCCTTCTTGGCGGGCGCCGCCTTCTTGGCTACGGCCTTCTGGGCGTCGTCCTCGGCGGGAGCGTCGGCGAGAGGCGCCGCCGGAGTCGCGGTGGCGGTGGCCTTCTTGGCGGTCACCGTCTTCGCGGCGACCGTCTTGGTGGCGGTGCGCTTGGCCGGACTCTTCGCTGCGACGCTCTTTCGGGTGCGCTTGGGCTCCGCGGCACTGACCATCAGCGTCACACCCTCTTCCTCGAGGATCTGGTTGAGGCTGCGCAGTACGTTCTTCCACTGAGTGGCCGGAATCTGGTCAGCTTCGAAGGCCCGACGCACGTCATCGCCGGCGATCTGCCCCTCAGCCTTTCCCCGCTCGATGAGCGCCATGACAGAGACGGACTCGGCGATCTCCGGCGGGAGCGTACGGGATGTGCTGGCCGACACGAACAACCTCTCGGAACGATGGAAAACGGCTTCCGGCCCCGTCCGGTACGGACAGGAACCGACGACCGCCGACTTGGGGATGGGCCGGCGGCGCGGGCTGGGGCCGGGAAGAATCACAGCGCCTTGAACGGCGTCCGTATTCCCTTCCGCGGCTGTCACCTCTTAGGTCATCGCGCAGTTCCCGCGAGCGTTACGCCCAATCTGCGTGGCCCGAGTCACACCCCGTAAGCGCTCAAAAACGGTCAGACGCGGGCAGAGGAGGTCACCCAGGGCCCCGCGAGGCACTTCTCGGCGAGATCCGGCGCCCGTCACACCGCCGGACCCCGCCGGTCCCCTGGAGGATCCTGCGGGGTCCGGCAGAAGGCGGCGACCGGGCCGGGCGGCGCCACGGAAGCGCGGCGCACCTCGACCGCGCCTGCCACCCGGCGCGTCAGTGCTCGCGCGGGGCGGGCACCACGCGCTCCACCTCGGGGTGCACGATGAGCAGCTGCCGCATGGCCGCCTCGGCCGCCGCGCCGTCACCGGCGGCGAGGGCGTCGACGATCCGGGCGTGGTGCGCCAGGGACGCGTCGTTCGGGCGGTCACAGCCCGTGACCGGGCCGCCGGAGACCTGGAGGGCCGACGAGACGATCCCGGAAAGATGCTCCAGCATGCGGTTGCCCGCGACCTGGATGAGCAGCGAGTGGAACTCGGCGTCCGCGCGGGAGAAGGTCAGCGCGTCGCCCTGCGCCATGGCGTGACCCATGATCTCGACCATGTCGGAGAGGCGCTGCTGGACGTCCTCGCGCCCGTGCCCGGCGGCGAGGCGCGCGGCGAGCGGCTCGATCGTCCAGCGCAGCTCGCTCAGCTCGCGGCGCTGGTTGTCGCGCTGCGGGCCGAAGGCGCGCCACTCGATGATGTCCGGGTCGAGGAGGTTCCAGTCGCTGACGGGACGCACGCGCGTGCCGACGTTCGGGCGGGCGCTGACCAGGCCCTTGGCCTCCAGGACGCGCAGCGACTCGCGGACGACGGTGCGGGAGACCTCGAAGCGCTGGCCGATCTCCTCGGGCACCAGCGGGCGGTCGGCGCCCAGATCACCGGAGACGATCATCTGACCCAGCTGCTGGACGAGTTGGCCGTGCAGTCCGCGTCCGCGGCTGCCCGCGGCACGACGGCCCACGCGGCCCAGCTCGGGGTCGGAACCGTCCCAGGAAGGGGCTCCGAGGCGCTCGGTGACGGGCGCCTCGGCATAGGGGTAGCGGTCGAGTTCGCCCGGGCCGGCGAGACCGGAGTCTGCGGAGCGGGCGGCGGTCATCATGGTGTGCGCAAGGGTACTCACGGATCCTTTGTCGGCGTTGGTCCCAACTCCCTTGAGGTCTTTGGTGAAAAGCACACGAAAGGGTGATCGCTCACCCCGTCGCAATTGACGCCTTATCGGAAAGAAATGGGCTTTCTCCGGGGAGTTGTGCGCAGAGCGGGACCTGAAGGGCGCGCACGGCCGTCATCGGACCCTGCTACGCAGGGTCGTGAGCAGATACGCGCAGAGCAGTGCGGTCAGCGACAACGTCAGTGCCCCGCCCACGGGTTGGACGATCACTCGCGCCACCGCGGACAGGTACCGCTCACCCCCGAAGGGCCACTGCAGCAGGAACACCTTCCGCAATCGCAGGGGAAGGCCCGCCGCGGCCCGCACGGCCGGCCCTTCCAGCGCCTTGTGCACGAGGGGTACGACGAGAACCGGTACGGCGACCACCGCGGCGAGCCCGGCCGTGGTGGACCGGAAGATGCCCGCGGCCAGCACTCCGGCCCAGGCGCACCCGACGAGCAGGCCGGTCCAACTCGCGCTCGCCGAAAGCCAGTCGGCGGGAACCTGCGCGAGCTCCCGACCGTATACGAGATAGAGCACTTCGGCGTCGCAGCCCACCGTGAGGAAGCCCAGCAGCAGCGCGGTGGCCGCGGAGACGAGGAGCTTCGCGAGGAGCAGCCCCATCCGCCGGGGGACGGTGCCGCGGTCCGCCGCCAGGGCAGGGTGCCGGAACTCGTCGCCGAAGGCGAACGCCCCGAGCAGTCCCGCGCCGAGGGCCGCGGGCGGCAGCGGCAGCTCCCGCGGCCACGCGGCCAGCAGGCGCGGCTGCGGGGTGTGCCCGATGCGGGCCAACAGCAGTGCGGTGAGGGCGGAGACGACCAGTACGGCGGCCCCGGTCAGGAACCCGGTGCCGATACCGGTGGCACGGCGCAGCTCGTAACGGAGCGGGCGCAGTGGACTGGGGGCGGAGCGAACGGAGATGGGGGGTGGGAGCGGGGACAGGGCGTCGAGGGTGGCGGCTCGCGAGGGGCGCGTGGCACGCGCGCGAGGCAGAGCGCCCGTTGCCTCTGCGGGGTCGATGAGAGGGACCAGTCCTGTGCGGGCTGGACTCGGCGCGCCGGGGCCGCGTGTCGCAGGGACGCCTGCGGTGGTCGGCTGAGCGACGGGGTCAACGGCGATGTCGCGCAAGGGGCTGACGGCAGCCGCCTGTTCCTCGTGCGGCGGGTGGGCTTGGGCGACGGGTTCCGGTTCTTCGGCCTCCTCGGCAGCCGCGGGCCCGGCGGTGGGCAGGGCAGGTGTGGTCAGGGACGACGGCGGCTCGGCGAACGGCACGTCCGTGAGAGGCGACGCCGTCGCCGCCGGTGACGAGGGGGCCGGCACTCGCGGCTCGTCACTGGATTCCGCCTCCCCCTTAGGGGACGTACCGGCCCCAGGCCCCATGTCGCCGATCTCGTCGGCGAGTTGGTGTACGAGGATGTCGTGCCGGAACGCCGTCTCGCCGACCTCCGCGCACGTGCTGCCGTACACGGAAAGGCGGTTGCCCTCCTCCCGTACGACTTCGACGGAGCGGTGCGCGGTGCGGGCCTCCTTGGCGAGGAGAGCGGCGAGGCGGGCGGCGTGTGGGGTGCGGACGGCGACGCGGGGGCGCAGCCGGGTGCGGGCGAAGTCTCCGGCCTCCTGGTCGGCGAGGAGTCTGCCCTGTTCGAGGGTGACGACCCGGTCGGCGCTGCGGGCGGCCTCCTTGGGGTCGGCCGTGGTGAACAGGACCGTGCCGCCCTGCGCGGCGTGCGCGTGCAGCATGCCGTACAACCAGCGGCTTTCGCGGGCGGAGAGCTCGCCGGCGGGTTCGTCCAGCACCAGCGTGTGCGGGTCGGACAGCAGGGCACAGGCGAGGCCGAGGCGGCGGTCCATGCCGCGGGCGAGGCTGCCGAGGCGTTCGTCGCGCAGGCTGACGAGGCCGACCACTTCGAGGACCTCGTCGGCCCGCCGGGCCGGAACACCCGCCGCGGCACACAGCATCCGCAGATGGCCGCGGACCGAGCGGGCCGGATGTCCCGGCACGTCGCCCAGGAGCACGCCGACCTCGCGCGACGGGTGAGCGATGCGATGGAGCGGGCGGCCCCTGAAGTAGGTGATTCCACGCCCCTGTTGGAGTTCTAGCATGAGCCTGAGCGCGGTCGTCTTCCCCGCACCCGGTACTCCGAGGAGTGCGGTGACGCAGCCCGCACGGGCCTCGAAGGAGACGTCGTCGACGGCGGGCGGATGCTCCTTGCGGGCGTTGCTGGTCAGTCCGAAGGCCTGGATCACCCACAGCAAGATAGCGCGCTATGTCCGTTTTTTCGGGCATCGAACGGCCCGCACCGCAACGCTTGGTCACCCGGTTCGCGGTGCTACGACGTCACACCTCGGGGCGCAGCATCGGCGGGTTGAGCAGCGTGGCCCCGCCGGCCCGGAACAGCTGCGCCGGGCGTCCGCCCTGACGGGTCGTCGTACCGCCGGTCGGGACGAGAAAGCCGGGCGTGCCGGTCACCTTGCGGTGGAAGTTGCGCGGGTCGAGCGCCACGCCCCACACCGCCTCGTAGACGCGGCGCAGTTCACCGACGGTGAATTCGGTGGGGCAGAACGCCGTGGCCAGAGACGAGTACTCGATCTTCGAACGGGCACGCTCCACCCCGTCGGACAGGATCTGCGCGTGGTCGAAGGCGAGCGGCGCCACCGGGTCGCCGTCGCGTCCGAAGCCGCCCTGTTGCAGCAACTCCTCTACGGGCGCCCAGCGCGCGTTGCTGGCGTCACCTCCGGCGCGGGGTGCGGGCAGGTCGGGGGCGAGTGCGAGGTGGGCGACGCTGACGACACGCATCCGCGGGTCGCGTTTGGGGTCGCCGTAGGTCGCGAGTTGCTCCAGGTGCGCTCCGTTGTCCTGGGCGGGGACCGCCGGATCGTGGGCACGCAGTCCCGTCTCCTCGGCCAGTTCACGGGCGGCGGCCTGGGCCAGGTCCTCGTCCGCCCGCACGAAGCCGCCTGGCAGCGCCCAGCGTCCCTGAAAGGGCGGCTCGCCCCTGCGTACCGCCAGCCCGCACAGAGCATGGCGGCGCACGGTCAGCACGACCAGGTCCACGGTGACGGCGAAGGGCGGATACGCTGACGGGTCGTAGGACATGCGGCGATCATAGTCGTCTGCCTGACGATAAACACTCCCTTCGCCGGTACCGCCGTGACTGATCCACTTCGGTGCGATACGCGATTGATCCTCCGCTTACGGCCCTCGGCCGACACGGACTCGTGCGAGGTCACGCTCCCAATTGCAGTCCGGCGGCCGCCTCCTCGACCATGGCGACACCGAGTCGGCCGACCCGTACGGAGAAGGGGGCGCCCGCGATTCGCAGTCCCGTCAGGCCGATCTCGCCCAGGGGCGCGCTGCGGACCGGACGGAGGGTGACCGTCCCGGCGGGGGCGTCGGGGCGGATGCCCGCGAGGGTGGTCAGCAGCAGTACTCCGGCGGCTGCCGCCGTGGCCGCCGGGCGGCAGGCGGCCGGGTGAGGAACGGGAGCGCTCCCCTCCGTCCGCTGCTCCCCCGCGTACATCTCGGGGAGCCGGTGTCCGAACGCCTCGGCCGCCGCCAGGACGCCCCGCAACAGTGAGGTCGCCTCCTTCTCGTGGCCGCCGGCGGCCAGGCCCGCGACGGCGATCGCCGTCTCCTGCACCCGCACGGCGCCGCTCCGGTGACCGAACGGGCTGAATCCCGGTTCCTTCGCGCCCAGGCCGCGCAGCCCCCAGCCCGAGTCCATGGCCGGGCCTCCGAGCAGCCGGGCGAGTTGTTCGGTCCGCGCCTTGTCGAGCAGGCCGGGTGCGTACTCACCGCCGCCCAGCAGTCCGGTGTCGAGGAGATGGGCCGCGGTCGCACCGAGGTGTGGCACGAGGCGTCCGTCCGGAAGCCGGGCCGCCGCCGGACGACCGCCGCCCAGGTCCCCGATCCAGAAGTCCGCGCGGAAGACGGTGCGCAACTCCTGTGCCCACTGCCGGAGTTCGACACCACCGGGTCTGCCGAACGCGTCCAGCAGATCGGCTCCGAGCAGTGCTGCCCGGTGGGCGTGGGCCTGTGTCTCGCACCGGACCGGTCCCCCGGGCTGCGGATCACGCAGATAGGTGCCGTCGCCCACGGTGGTCCGCAACCAGGTCAGACAGCGTTCGGCGGCCGGCAGCAGCTCCCGTGTCTCCTGCTCCGGGAGCCCCCAGCGGCGGGCCTCCGCGAGGAGCACCGGGAAGAGCAGGGTCGCCTCCGTCCCCGTGCAGCCCGGCGGCAGATGGGCGCCGGCGTCGCGGCGCGGTCCCGGGATCATTCCGAACTGTGCTCCGGGGCGCGGGAGTTGGGTCCGGGCCAGGGTCCGCAGTGTGCCCGCGGCGAGCCGTGTGCCGAGGGGCAAGGTCATGCGGGCCGCCGTGAGCGACTCCGCCGGGGCCAGACCGCACCGCCAGGGCGCCCCGGCCGCGAGGTGTGTGTCGGAGGGGTGCGCGGGGTCGCGCAGCAGCAGTGCCTGGAGATCCTCGACGCTGGTTCGCAGCAGCACCTGGACCCGGGGGTCGTCACCGGCCGCCCGTGCGGAGGCCAGTGGGCTGGTCGCCCCGTGGCCCACGGCCCGGACCGGTCCCGCGCCGTCCGGCCGTACCCGCAGTTCCACACTCGCCGTACCGCCCGGCGGCAGTTCGAACTCCCAGCGCAGCAGCCCCGCAGAGGCCAGCGCGTCGGCGGGCGGCGGATCGGCGGTGACCGTCGAACTCCCGGTGGCACCGGACCAGCGCAGCCCGGCGTCGTGCACGGTGGCGGGGAGTTCGGGTCCCGTGCCGCCCGCGGCGATCGCGCCCAGGTCCGCCAGGTCCGTGCCGAGCGCCACCTCGACCGGCAGGCGCAGCGGGCGCCAGGACACGCTGCGCAGGGTGATGCGCTCCATACCGCCGGCGTGCCGGGTCCGCTCGACCACGAGGTCGGGGTCCGGGCCGCAGTCCGGGGACACCCTCACCGTCCCCACGAAATGCGCACGGTCGGCCCCCGTCATCCTGGCCTGCACCGCCAGCGGCTCACGTCCGGCCACCCGCACCTGACAGCGGGAGAGCACCCGCCGACCCGCACGGTAGAACCCCTCCAACCCCCGGCCGTTCAGCTGACCTTGCTCGGTGGAGACGGCGAGGCCCGGGAGGGCGACGCAGATCAACGTGTTGTGGGTGGGTGGCAGTTCGACGGAACGGCGGGGCGCCGGACGAGGCATGTGCGGAACAGAATTCTGGGGCGGGGAGAGGGAAGAGGACCGAAGCGGGGACGGTGCCGGAGACCGGGCCGGGGGTGGCGGTGGACGGCGAATGTGGCCGGGCGCCAAACCCTCCGCCTCCCGTTGCGACGGCTGCGACGGCTGCGACGGCTGCGACAAGCTTCCGCCAGGGCGGTCACGGGCATCGGAGGGCGGAGTCGGCTGATGCATGGGCGGCTTCTTCTGCGCTCTGTGCGCCTCGGACGTGTTCGGCGCCGGATGGAGAGTCCCGGAAGGACAAGGGCAGTACGGCGACACGACCCGATCAGGCGTTCCGCCACTCAGGTGAACGGAGCCGGACTCCTCCTGGTCACGCCCGCGGCCCGGGAAGCCGACCGAATGGCGGTGGAGCGAAGGAGACGGACGCGCGGCATCGGTCCCCCATGTCTTGATCACCCGTCCCCCTCAATGCCGTTGCTCCCCGGCAGAGGCCGCTCCGAGCAGGTGTCACGGCGCCGCGAACCGCTCTTCCCGGAAGCGCGGGCACGCGTGCCGCCGGGACGTGCGGTGCTCTGCGCCGGTGTGCGAGGGCGGGAGCCGTCCGGTTCGGCGGAACGCGGACGGCCCTCGACTCCGTCGGCGGTACGCGCGCGGCGCCGACGGCGGGAAGCCGAGGGCGTTCCCACCGGTGCCGGGACGTCGCCGGAACCGCTCGCGCCCCGCGGCGCCGAACCGTCGGCGGCCTGCGCGTCGCCCGCCCCACCGGCATCCGCACCCGCACAGTCCTTCCGTTCCGCGCGCAGGCAGCGGCGGATCGACTCCGGGTCCAGGCCCTCGTTGCAGGCCTGGTGCAGGAGGCGGGCGAACAGGTAGTCGGAGTCGGCGCCCAGGGCCATGGCCAGGGCTTCCCTGGCCTCCAGGTCGTCTCCCGTCGACCAGGCGACCCAGCCCGCGAGTGTGAGTGGAGCCGCGGCATGTTCGCCGTAGGGCCCGACACAGCGGCGGGCCAGCGCGCGCCAGAGGCGCAGAGCCGGAACCGCCTCGTCGCCCTCCATCCATTCGGCCGCGCGGTCGCGGGTCGTACGGTCCTGGAGACCGAGGATCAGTGTGGCCGCTTCGTCATGGGCCAGCAGTTGGTCGTCGCGCAGGTCCGACTGGTGGGTGCCGGACACGGGTGGTGCCGCGGCGAACCGGTTCAGGACCAACCGGGCGAGGTCCAGCGTCTCGTGTGCCACGTCCGCGCGGTAGGCGTCGTCGAGGATGCGAGGGACCAGGGCCGAACCGGCGGCGTCGAGGGCGGCTTCCTGCTCCAGCGCGGCGGCCGTCTCCCAAGGTTGCAGCCTGCTGCGCAACTCGCGGAGTGTGCCGCGTACTTGGAGCCCCGCGTAGGTCGCCGCGGCGGCCAGCACGGAGGTGCCGGGCAGGCCCATCGGGGATCCGTCGACCGGGCAGCATCCCTCGATCGGGCAGCAGTAGGACCAGAAGCGGCCGTCCGAGATGCAGAGCGCCTCGATGACCGTCACATCGAGACGGCCGCACTCGGTGCGCAGGTTCTGCACCAGCGGACGCAGACGCTCCATGACCTGGCGCCCCGACTCGCCGGGTGCCGGTTCCTGGCAGACGTAGGCGATCATCTGCTCGGGCCGGGTGCCCCTGCGCTCGCTGCCGGTCACGAGGCCGTGGGCCAACTGCCGTGCCACGGACGCCCAGTCGTCCGCGCCGGCGGGAATGCCGAGCCGGGCTCGGCCGCCGAAGCGGCCCCGGCCGCCTCGATCGTGCAGGGCGACGAGGACGATGCTGTCCTCGGGGCGGTACCCGAGGAGGTACGGGAGGGCGTCGGCGAGTTCGGCCGGGGTGCGCAGGGTGACCTGGTGGTCGGCGCCGTGTCGGTCGTACGCGGTGGGCTCGATGTCGCCGTTTTCGGAGGATCCGGTCGTTTCGCTGTGATTCGTCATGCGTTGACGATCTCGCGAATCGCCCCGTTCCGCTTGAGCCTGTGGATAAGTCCGGTCAGGGGCACGTCATGTGGAGTTCGGTGTGGCCAAGTCGGCCCGGACGACCGGGACTTACGCACCGGAATCGCACGCTCAGCCGCCCGACAAGGCAATCCCCGTACGGAATCTCAGCCCGCCGCCGCAAGAACCAGCGGAAGCACCTGTTCGCCGCCTGCACGGCGGAGCAGGCGGGCGGCGACCGCCAGGGTCCAGCCGGAGTCGGTGTAGTCGTCCACGAGGAGGACGGGACCGGGATTGGCGGCCAGGGCGGCGGCCAGTTCCCCGGAGACGGCGAAGGCGTCGGACAGTGCCCTGAGGCGTTGAGCGGAGTTGCTGCGGCGGGCCGCGTGCGTGCCGTCCGGGGCGGTGTGCGTCAGGGTTCCCAGGAGGGGGAGGCGGCCGATGGTCGCGATGCCCTGGGCGAGGGAACCCACCAGTTGCGGACGGGCCAGGGACGGTACGGCCACGACCCCCACGGGGCGGGCGGAGGCGTCGGTGACATTCGGCGCCCAACCACCGGGAGAACGCGCCCAGTCGGCGAGGACCGCCACCGCGGCCTTCAGGACGTCGTCGGGGACCGGGCCGTCGGGTGCGTTCTCGGCCAGCAGGGGGCGCAGGCGGTTGCCCCAGCCGATGTCCGAGAGCCGTCCCAGGGCACGTCCGGTGGAGCACTGGTCCTTCGCCGGGATGCGGCCCTTGAGGTCGACGCCCAGCGCGGCCATCCCGGTCGGCCACATCCGGCGCGGCTCGATCTCCGTGCCCGGGCGGTCCAGTTCCTTCGTCGCCCCTGTCAGCGTCTCCGCCGAGACGGAGGAGCCGATCCAGGCACCCGCGCAGTTGTCGCAACGGCCGCAGGGCACCGCCCCTTCGTCGTCCAGCTGCCGGCGCAGGAACTCCATCCGGCACTGGGACGTACTCACGTAGTCGCGCATCGCCTGCTGCTCGGCCGCTCGCTGCTTGGCCACCCAGGCGTACCGCTCGGCGTCGTACTCCCACTCGGCTCCCGTGGCCGCCCAGCCGCCCTTGACGCGCTTGACCGCTCCGTCGACGTCGAGGACCTTCAGCATCGTCTCCAGGCGGCTGCGCCGGAGATCCACCGCTGTCTCCAGGGCCGGTACGGACAGCGGCCGCCCCGCGTCGGCCAGGGCCGAGAGGGTCTGGCGGACCTGTGTCTCGGGCGGGAAGGCCGTATCGGC
Source organism: Streptomyces sp. NPDC001100 (assembly GCF_053598575.1). Lineage (NCBI taxonomy): Bacteria > Bacillati > Actinomycetota > Actinomycetes > Kitasatosporales > Streptomycetaceae > Streptomyces > Streptomyces sp. NPDC001100. The sequence continues at coordinate 79,549 of NZ_JBSFKO010000020.1, read as the reverse complement.
GAAGTAGCGCCAGATGGCCTCGTCCTCCCGGCCCGGCAGGAGCAGTACGTCGGCGTGGGCCACACCGCGCCCCGCACGGCCCACCTGCTGGTAGTAGGCGATCGGCGAGGAGGGCGAGCCGAGGTGGACCACGAAGCCCAGGTCCGGCTTGTCGTAGCCCATCCCCAGGGCCGATGTGGCGACCAGTGCCTTGACCCGGTTCTCCTGGAGGTCGATCTCGGCCTGCAGCCGGTCGGCGTTCTCCGTCTTACCGGTGTACGAGGCGACCTTGAAGCCGCGCTGCCGCAGAAACGCGGTGGCCTCCTCGGCGGCGGCCACGGTGAGCGTGTAGATGATTCCGGAGCCCGGCAACTCGTCCAGGTGCTCGGCGAGCCAGGCCAGGCGGTGTGCGGCGTCCGGGAGTTGGACCACCCCGAGTCGCAGGCTCTCCCGCTCCAGCGGGCCGCGCAGCACCAGTGCCTCACCGGCGCCGGTGCCCAACTGCTCGGCCACATCGGCGGTCACGCGCGCGTTGGCGGTCGCGGTGGTGGCCAGCACCGGTACGCCTGCGGGCAGTTCGCCCAGCATCGCCCGCAGCCGGCGGTAGTCCGGGCGGAAGTCGTGTCCCCAGTCGGAGATGCAGTGCGCCTCGTCGACCACCAACAGGCCTGTCGTGGCGGCGAGTCTGGGCAGCACCTGGTCCCGGAAGTCCACGGAGTTGAGCCGCTCCGGGCTGACGAGGAGGACGTCGGTCTCGCCCTTTTCGACCTCTCCGTAGATGCTGTCCCACTCTTCCGGGTTGGCCGAGTTGATGGTGTGCGCCCGGATGCCGGCCCGTGCCGCCGACTCGACCTGGTTGCGCATCAGGGCCAGCAGCGGCGAGATGATCACCGTGGGCCCGGAGCCGCGCCGGCGCAGCAGGGCGGTGGCGACGAAGTACACCGCCGACTTGCCCCAGCCGGTGCGCTGCACCACCAGAGCACGCCGGCGCTCCTCCACGAGGGCGGCCACCGCCTGCCACTGGTCCTCGCGCAGCCGCGCCGTACCGCTCGGATCACCGACCAGCTCGGCGAGGACGGCGTCGGCTTCGGCACGCAGCTCCTGGTTGCTCATGCCCCCATGCAACCTCACACCACTGACAACGGCCCAATCCTCCGCCGCGGTGCACAGGCGCTTCCGGCCGTCCTGACCGTCTGTCCCGGGCGCCCCACGCCCCTGGCCCACCTGCGCCCTCTGGACCTTCCGCACCTCGATGGCGTACGAAAGTGTCGTGCTCGAACGTCCCAGGCGTCGACGGACGGCGCATTGGGTAGGGATATAAGCCACAGACCATCAGATAAGGGGCTGTGGCCCCATTTGCTCGTTGCCGCATCCCAGTTCGACAGCAAGAATTGGAGTCCGCTCCCCGCACGGTTCGTCCGTGATCCGGTAGGGCTCTGCTGCGGTGTGCGCTCCCCCGAATCCGACCTCGCCCGCAGTGTGGGCGCGTAGCCGAAGGGAGGACCGTGACCTTCGGATTCGCTCCGTCCTCCGCGGCATCCACGTCGACGTCAGCCGACCTGTCCGCCGCTTCCGCCAACCCTCTGGCCCGTATGCTCGAACCCTCCGAGTGGGCCGCCGCCGGAATCCCCTTGCTGCGCAATCCCCGCGAGGTCGTCAGCGGGCTGCACTCCCGGCACCGCCCGAGACCGGCGACCGCGATCGTGGCCGTCCTCGACCCGGACGAGCGGCTGCTCGCGAGCGCCTCGTTCGTCCGCCGGTCCGCCCCGGCCGACGGCTGGATGTTCCGCAACGCGCTGCTCGCGCAGCTGCGCCGGGTCATCCCGCACGACCTGCGCCGCCGCACCCCGGTGCGCACCGCCGTGCTGCTCTACTGCCGTGAGGGCGACGCGCGTTGGACGGAGGAGGACGGGGCGTGGATGTGGGGGCTGCGTGACGCCTGCACGCTGCACGGGCTGCGCTGCGGGGCGTACATCACGCTGACCCGTGACGGGTGGCAGGTGCTCGGTGAGGGGCGTGGCGGCCGACGCCCGAGCGCGGACTCGACGCCGGAACCTTTCGCCATGTCCGAGGTCCCGCCCCTGCTGCCCCGCACCGGCGGCGCCGCCTCGGAGGTCCTGCGCCGCGCCGCGGCCCGCTGAAACACGGTCCGGGCTCCGCGCCCGGACCCCACGGCGGTACGAGACCGCTGCTGAAGAGTGCGTACGACGCCGGGAGAGTCCGTACGACACCGGGCCGCCCCGGGTGGGGACTCCCGCCTTGCCGGGCCGCCGCGCAGAGAGTGGAACGCCTGCAGAAGGCACCCTTCGTCAACCGCGCCCGGTCTTCCGGGCACGGCGAATCGCTCACCGTGCACAGCCCGACGCGACGGCGCCCGAGGTGGCCACCGTCGGTCTCCGAGAGCCTTCCGGACATTCCGGGGACGGCTCTCAGACGCCGGCGCCCAGAACCGAGTTGATCTGCTGCGGGTCGCCGCAGACGATCAGCAGGGCACCTGCCCGGCCGAGGGCCAGCGGCAGTGCGGTGGCGGCAACTGTGTCGAGGCCTCCGTTGACGGCGACCACGACGACGGGTCGGGACGCCGCCCGGCCCGCGACGGCGGCGTCCGCGTAGAAGACGTCGTCGCGCGCGTCGTGCTGCGCCCAGTAGGACGCTTCGCCGAAGGACAGTTCATGGGCGGCCCACGGGTGCGGCTCGCCGGTGGTGATCACCAGCACGTCACCGGGGGTACGACCAGACTCCAGAAGCAGGTCCACGGCTTCCTCGGCGGCGTCGAGCGCACCCTCGGCCGAGGCCGGGACGAGCTGGATCTGCGGGGTCGCCACAGCGGTGCCGGAGGCGGCGGGGGCAGCCGGACCGGACGGCCCGGGCTTGGCAGCGGCCACGTCGCGCGGCGTGCGTTGCACCGGCGCCGTGGGCCGCAGAGGGCCGGGGCGACCGGGACGCGGCGGCGCCGCGGGGCGGGGGCCGGGTACAGGACGGGGGGTCGGCGCGACGCGGCCGCTGGCCGGAGTGGCGCGGGGACCCTGGGCACTCTCGTGAATCTGAGGCTCCTCGGGAATGAGAGGCATGAGCTGATTTTTATCAAACGTTGGCGCCGCTCGCGTCGGCGGGTGGCACATGAGTGCGAGCGGAACGGTCAGAAGTCGAAGCCGAGCTGCCCCTCGATCTCCGGAACGTTTCCCTCCGCCCAGCTGCGGGCCTTCTTGAGGTGCCGCCACTGAGGCAGCGCATCAAGGTAAGCCCACGACAACCGGTGGTACGGGGTGGGGCCCCGCTCCTCCAGCGCGGCCTTGTGCACGGGTGACGGATACCCGGCGTTGGCCGCAAAAGCGAAGTCTGCATGGTCGATGCCCAGTTCGGCCATCATTTTGTCGCGCTGAACCTTGGCGATCACCGAAGCGGCAGCCACGGCCACGCACGACTGGTCGCCCTTGATCACCGTACGGACCCGCCAAGGGGCCCCCAGGTAATCGTGCTTCCCGTCGAGAATGACCGCGTCCGGGCGAACCGGCAAGGCCTCAAGGGCACGTACTGCGGCGAGCCGCAGCGCGGCCGTCATCCCGAGGTCGTCGATCTCCTCCGGGGAGGCGTGCCCCAGGGCGTACGCCGTGACCCACTTGCGGAGTTCCTCGGCGAGCTGGGTACGCCGCTTGACCGCGATGAGCTTGGAGTCGGTGAGGCCTTCGGGGGGCCGGCGGAGTCCGGTGACCGCCGCGCAGACGGTGACGGGGCCGGCCCACGCGCCGCGCCCCACCTCGTCGACGCCGGCAATGACCTTGGCTCCGGTCGTGGCGCGAAGTGAGCGCTCGACGGCGTGAGTAGGTGGTTCGTACGGCATGGCGACCTCAGGGTACGCCGCCCGGGACGGCCTGCGACACCCCGGCTTCCACAGGCCCCCTCAGGACCGTCCCGGCCCGGCTTCACGCACCGCCCGGCCGGAGCAGCGGAAGCATCAACTGGTCGAGCATTTCCTCGATCTCCTGGTCGCTCCATTCGCTGCCGCACACCTTCGATCGGTACATCATCATCGCCGGGATGGCGTCGAAGACATAGCCGTTGGAGGCGTCGGGGCGAACCTGACCTCGCTCGATTCCCCGGTCGACGGCGTCGCGGATCAGTCGGAGCGTCGGCTCCACGACCCCTTCGACGATCACGCCGTGGAAGCGCTCCGCCTGCGCCATGTCGCATTCGTGAATCACGGAGCGCAGGGCGGATCCGGGGCGCGAGAACATGGCGTCGCGCGCCCGCGTGCACAGCGCCAGCAGATCCGCGCGCACATCGCCGAGGTCGGGCATCTCTTCCAGATTCGGCAGTCCGGCCTGCAACGCGTCCGCGACGAGGTCCTCTTTCGAGGACCAGCGGCGATAGACCGCGGCCTTGCCCGTCTGGGCGCCTGCTGCGACGCCTTCCATCGTGAGGGCGTTCCATCCGACCGTACTGAGTTGCTCCAGTGCGGCGTCCAGGATCGCGCGTTCGAGCACGGCGCCGCGACGACGGAGGGAGGTCGCCTGAGCGGGGGCGGCCGTCCAGCCCGAAGTAGCCATCTGAGTCTCTCCAGCGAGCAGTGGAATGGGGAATTCCGGGGATCGGGGACACATCGCGCGGCAGCGACGGGGGATGCGTCGTGCGTGGGCGAGTTAAGTGAACGCTTGCGTTCACTGTGGGGGACTCACTACCGTTGACGCGGCAGTGAACGCGGGCGTTCACTAACACACTTGTGGGGGACCCATAGTGACAACCTCTCAGTTGACCCAGAAACCAGAACCAGGAGCGGCCCGCCGGGAGGGACATCCCGGCATCGCGCTCGCGGTCATCGCAGCCTGCCAACTCATGGTGGTACTCGACGCGACGATTGTGAACATCGCCCTCCCGCACATTCAAGCCGCGCTCAGCTTCAGCACCACCGACCTCACATGGGTCGTCAGTGCCTACACGCTCACCTTCGGCGGCCTGCTGCTTCTCGGCGGCCGGGCCGGCGACATCCTCGGCCGGCGCCGGGTGTTCATCACCGGCATCCTGCTCTTCACCTTCGCCTCGCTGCTCGGCGGACTCGCCCAGGAACCCTGGCAGTTGCTGGCCGCACGCGTCCTGCAGGGCGTGGGTGGCGCGATCGCGTCGCCCACCTCGCTGGCGCTCATCACCACCACCTTCCCCGAAGGGCCGGAACGCAACAGGGCGTTCGGTGTGTTCGCCGCGGTCTCGGCGGGCGGCGGCGCGATCGGTCTGCTCGCGGGCGGCATGCTCACGGAGTGGCTCGACTGGCGCTGGGTGCTCTTCGTCAACGTGCCGATCGGTCTGCTGATCGCCGTACTCACACCGCTGTACATCAACGAGTCCGAACGGCACACCGGCCGCTTCGACATCGCGGGCGCGCTGACCTCGACGGCGGGTATGGCATCCCTCGTCTACGGCTTCATCCGCGCGGCGGACAAGGGCTGGCGCGACAGCCTGACCATCGGGTCCTTCGGCGCGGCGGCCGTCCTGCTGGTGGCCTTCGTGATCATCGAGTCCAGGGCGAAGGAACCGATCACCCCGCTCAGGATGTTCGCCGACCGCAACCGCTCGGGCACATACGTGATCATGCTGAGCCTGGCCGCCGCGATGTTCGGCATGTTCTTCTACATCGTGCTCTTCGTGCAGAACGTGCTGGGGTACAGCCCGATCCAGGCGGGTCTCGCGTTCCTTCCGGTGACGGTCGTGATCGCGGCCGGCGCGGGACTGTCCCAGCAGTTCCTGCCGCGGTTCGGACCAAGGCCGTTCATGCTCGTCGGTTCGGCCCTCGCGGTGATCGGGCTGGCCTGGCAGACCCTGATCAGCTCGGACAGTTCGTACGCCGGCGGAGTGCTCGGCCCCATGCTGGTGTTCGGCTTCGGCATGGGCCTGAACTTTGTGACGCTGACGATCACCTCGGTGTCCGGTGTCGCCCCGCACGAGGCGGGCGCGGCGTCCGCGCTGCTCAACGCCATGCAGCAGGTGGGCGGTTCGCTCGGTCTGTCCATCCTGACCACGGTGTTCGGCTCGGCCAGCCGGGACGAGGCGAAGAAGCAGCTGCCGAAGTTCCTGGCCAATGGATCGGCAGAGCAGAAACAGGAGTTCGCCAAGTCGCACCAACTGCCCGCGCCTTGGGGGCACGAGGTGCTCGCCCACGGCATCTCGACGGCCTTCATCCCTGCCGCCGCGATGGCCGTACTCGCCCTGGTCACCGCCTGGTTGGTGATCCGGGTCCGCAAGAGCGACCTCGACGCCCTCGCAGGCACTGCGGGTCCGGGGATCGGCTGACCGGTCGGGCCCGGCGAGGGCCCGGCCGACCGGCACCAGCACCGGCACCAGCACCAGCACCAGCACCGACGGAAACCTCATGGCACCCCCACACCTCCCCAGCCCTGTCTGTTCTGTGTGGACCCATGTGTCACACAGCAGCTGCCAGGACAACGGCCGGGTGGTCACACAGGGTTCCCAGCAGGCACAGAGAGTTTCCATGACGTGTGGGGAGCGCTGTCGATGAGGAAGACGGAGCGGTCAGACCGCCGTCGGCGCCCAGCCCGGCAGCGCCTCCGTCCACTCCGTCCACTCGACGGGTGGCGTCCCGGCCCTCCCGCCGGCGATCACGCCGCCCACGATGGCGCAGGTCGTGTCCACGTCGCCACCGACCTGCGCGGTGGTCCAGAACGCCTCCGCGTAGTCGCCGAGGCCGCGAGCGGCCGACCAGAGCGCGAAGGGCACCGTGTCGTGCGCTGTCGTACGACGTCCGCAGCCCAGCACCGCGGCGACGGTGTCGGCATCGGCGTAGTCGAGCATGTCGCGGGCGCGCCGCAGTCCCGTGCCGACCGCGCTCTTGGGGACGAGGGCGATGACGCCGTCGAGGAGTGCCTCGGCGCTGGGCGGGCCGCCGGGGGCGGCGGCCAGCGCGGCTGCCGCAGCTACGGCCATGGCGCCGACGACGCCCTCACGGTGCTGGTGCGTGGGGTAGGCCGAGATCTCGGCCTGGTGGCTCGCCTGCTCGGGGTCGTCCGCGTACCAGGCACCCAGGGGTGCGATCCGCATCGCCGCGCCGTTGCCCCATGAGCCCTGCCCGTTGAAGAGCGCGGCGGACAGCTCACGCCAGTCGCCGCCTTCGCGGACGAGGCGGAGCAATCGGTTGACGGCGGGGCCGTAGCCGCGGTCGAAGTCGTGGCGCTGCGCGAAGGAGTGGGCCAGGGCGTCCTGGTCGACGCGGCGGTGGGCAGCGAGGACCGCGACCACGGAGCAGGCCATCTCCGTGTCGTCCGTCCACTGCCAGGGCGCCGGGGGCAGCTCACGACGCTTGAGGAGCGGGTAGTTCACGGGGACGAAGAACTGGGAGCCCAGCGCGTCCCCCACGGCGAGTCCGCGCAGGCTGGCCAGGGCGCGGCCCAGGCGCCCGCCGGGAGAGTCAGGAGAATGGGAAGGGTTGGAAGCGTCGGAGGAGTCGAAGGAGTTCGCATAGGAGTCGGCTGTCATCGGTCCGCCAGCCTACCCACTGATCCCGTACGGCTCCGGATCCCGCCAGCTGTCGAACGGCCTGTCCAGCGCGTACCGGCCGTCGTCCCCGAGAACGAGCATCCGCATCTCGGCGTTCCCCGGATTGGACAGCGACTCGAACTCCGCGACCGTCCAGTGGAACCAGCGCATGCAGAAGAGTCGCATCGCCAGGCCGTGCGTCACCAGGAGCACGTTGGGCGGGTGGTCCGGGGCCTCGAAGCTGCGGTACAGGCTCTCCAGGAAACCACCGACCCGGTCGTAGACGTCTGCGCCGGACTCGCCCTGGGCGAATCGGTAGAAGAAGTGCCCGTAGGCGTCCCGGTACGCCTTCTGGAGGCGTACGTCGTCCCGGTCCTGCCAGTTCCCCCAGTCCTGTTCGCGGAGCCGGGGTTCCTCGCGTACACGTACGAGGTCGGGATCGAGATGGAAGGCGCGGAAGGTCTCGTGGGTGCGGCGGTACGGGGAGACGTACACGCTGATGCGCTCGCGGCCGAACACCTCCCGCAGCCGCTTGCCGGTCTCCTCGGCCTGACGCCATCCCTGGTCGGTCAGCGCCAGGGCATGGTCGGGTTCACGCTCGTACACGGTGTCATCAACATTGCCCGTTGACTCGCCGTGCCGGACAAGGACGATGCGCCGTGGTCGTGCCATGCCAAAACCCTAGATCCAGTGGTGGCATATCGAGCACTCGCACGGGCTCCATACGGCGTAGGTCACACGAATTCTGCCCGATGGGCCACATAGAGGCGCACGATTCACACACCGGGACATCGGTGACGGCATCCCCGTCAGTCCGGAATTCAAACCGTCCAGCTCGGTTCCAGCTGCACGATGTCCCCCGTCAGGGACGCCACGTCCGCCTCGATCTGGGCCCTCAGGGCGAGCCGTTCCACTCGCTCGGTGCGGTATTTGCCGTGTTCGGCGGCCGAGTGCCACATCGAGAGCACCATGAACTCGTGTCCCGGGGCCTCGCCGAACAGCCCGCGGAGCATGCCCGGGGAGCCGGCCATCGCAGGGTTCCACACCTTCTCCTGCATCAGCGTGAAGTGCTCGGCGCGCTCCTCGTGGACACGGCACAGGGCCACCCGCACCAGATCGGCGTCGGTGAAGCGCGGCTCGAAGCCGGTCTTCACGTCGAAGCGATGGTCGAACAGCTTGACCTGCGCGTCCTTGAAGGTGCCCGCCTGAGCCGACGCCAGCCGGTCGTGGGATCGGGCCATGAAGGAGTCGTAGAAGGCACGGCTTTCCCAGAACGCGAAAATGTGTGCCACTCCTGGCCGCGCTCTGCTCCAGCCTCCCCCCTGTCCCCGAAATCCCGGCTCCCCCAGAAGCCCCGCCCACTTTCGCTGCCCGCGCTCGAAGCCGCGACGGTCCATCACGGTGCAGCGAATCCACTTGACCAGCACCGCGCCATCGTAAGGCCACGGAGCGTGGCGCCGGTCACGCTCCGGCGGAGATCGTCCGCGCATACGCCCCCGCGCGCGTGGCACGATGGACAACAAACGCTGATCGCCCGGCAGTTGGGGCGCGCGATCGAGGCGCACGGGGAAGGGGAACTGTGGTTAACGGCCTCAACAAGGGGATCCGCAAGGCGGAAGTCGGTCTCCAGTGGGATCCGAGTCCCACCGGGCAGCCGCCTGTCGATCTGGACATCGTTGCCACCACGTATGTGGCGAGTGATCTCCACGGCACTCCCGCGTACGCGGTGTATTTCGACAGCCGGTCCCCCGACGGCACCATCTATCTCAACCGGGACAGCAAGGACGGCAAGGGCTTCGGCTGGGACGAGGTCATGACGCTGGAGCTCGACCGGCTCGCCGACCGGTACGCGCGCGTGGTGGTCGGTGTCGTCATCCAGCAGCGGGTCGCCCACCGCACGTTCGTGAACGTCCTCAACCCGAAGCTGCGCATCCGCGAGGGGTACAGCGTCCTCACCGAGGAGGACTTCGGTGACGTCCTCGGTGCGACGGCGGCGACGGTAGGGGAGTTCACCCGGGACGAGTCAGGAAGCTGGGACTTCCATCCCGGCATCCAGGGCTTCGACGACGATCCGGCGACCTTCACCAGGACGATGGGCAGGGCTCGGCAGTCCTGAGCCCTGCCCCCGGGGTAGCTCGTCAGCCGGCGGTCCAGCCCGGGACCGTCGGCAGCACCTCCTCGGCGATGCGGAACAACGCCTCGTCGTCCGGCGGCACGTCGTCCTGGCGCCAGATGGATATCTCGAAGGAGTCGCCGCCGTCCTCGGCGCTCGTGGAGACCAGCAGGCTCCGGGCGATGCCTCCGGGGCCCGTACTGGCCTTGCCGCCGCCGAGGTTGAAGCTGATGGCGACGGTCCGGTCGGAGTAGAGGACGGCCGGGTGCCCCAGGACCTTCTTCACCTGCGAGGTCGAGTCCACGTAGCGGGCCGCCTGGGCGACGGGAATGTCGTCGTAGGACGCCGACAGCCGCACGGAGTACGTCCTCAGGTCGACGTCCGCCTCAGGGCTGGCAATCTTGGTGCCGCCTGCCAGGGTCATCCAGCCCGCGCTGCCCGAGGCGGTCTCCGCATGCTCGTCCGGAGTCCCCAGAAGCACCGGCAGGTCCGCACGGTTCAGCGCGGTGCAGAGCGCTGTCGGCGAGACGTAGTTCGCCGGCAGGTTTTTGTCCGTACTCGCCGAGCAGACCGCCGGCTTGGTGTCCTGCGTCGTCTTCGGCAGGACTCCCCCGAGCCCCCACAGAGCACCCACGACACCGCCGACCACCACTATCGCCGCGACTGCCTGGGCCCCCGCCCGCATACCCTTTTCGGGCTCGACGAAATCGTCGGCCATGTCCCCCACCCTCCCCTGTGCGCACGCTATGCGCGCTGAGGGAGATTAACCGCTGATCGTTCTGCTGGGAAACCGGATTCTCCCCGAGGCGGGAAAAGTCGAGGGCGGCGAAGCCGTAATACCGACTCCGCCGCCCTGACCAGCTAGTTCACTTCAGACAGATGCCCTGCTCAGCTGCACCCGCTGGTGGAACCGCACCCCTCGCAGATGTAGCAGGAACCGGCCCGCTGCATCTTCGTACCGCAGGAGAAGCACAACGGGGCGTCGGCCTGGATGCCCAGCTGCATCTCCACCAGTTCGGCGCTGGTGTGCGCCTGCTGCGGAGCGGGCTTGGCCGCCTCGACGACGGCCTGCGGGGTGGCCACCGCCTTCAACTCCTGGGCGCGCGGCGCCGACTGGGCCAGGCCCTCGACGTCGACCTCGTCCTCCGTCGGCTCGTACGAACCGGTCTCCAGGTGACGCTGACGCTCCTCGGCGGAGTGGATGCCGAGCGCGGAGCGCGTCTCGAAGGGGAGGAAGTCGAGCGCCAGGCGGCGGAAGATGTAGTCGACGATCGACTGCGCCATCCGCACGTCCGGGTCGTCCGTCATGCCGGCCGGCTCGAAGCGCATGTTGGTGAACTTCGAGACGTACGTCTCCAGGGGGACGCCGTACTGAAGGCCCACGGAGACGGCGATCGAGAAGGCGTCCATCATGCCCGCGAGGGTCGAGCCCTGCTTGGACATCTTCAGGAAGACCTCGCCGAGACCGTCGTCCGGGTAGGAGTTGGCGGTCATGTAGCCCTCGGCGCCGCCGACCGTGAAGGAGGTCGTGATGCCGGGGCGGCCCTTGGGGAGGCGCTTGCGAACCGGACGGTACTCGACGACCTTCTCGACCGCGGTCCGGATGGTCTCCTCGGCCTTGGCGGTGACCTCGACCTTCTCCTTCTCCTTGGTCTTGGCGGAGAGAGGCTGGCCGACCTTGCAGTTGTCGCGGTAGATCGCGAGCGCCTTGACGCCCAGCTTCCACGCCTCGAAGTAGACCTCCTCGACGTCCTCGACGGTCGCCGTCTCCGGCAGGTTGACCGTCTTGGAGAGCGCGCCGGAGATCCAGGGCTGGATGGCGGCCATCATGCGGACGTGGCCCATCGCGGAGATGGAGCGCTCGCCCATGGCGCAGTCGAACACCTCGTAGTGCTCGTGCTTGAGGCCCGGGGCGTCGATCACATTGCCGTGGTCGGCGATGTGGGCGACGATCGCCTCGATCTGCTCCTCCTGGTAGCCCATGCGACGCAGGGCCTGCGGGACGGTGCCGTTGACGATCTGCATCGAGCCGCCGCCGACGAGCTTCTTGAACTTGACCAGGGCGAGGTCGGGCTCAAGTCCCGTGGTGTCGCAGGACATCGCGAGACCGATGGTGCCGGTCGGGGCGATGACGGACGCCTGCGAGTTACGGAAACCGTTCTTCTCGCCGAGGCGCAGCACGTCCTGCCAGGACTCCGTGGCGGCGGCCCAGACGGGCGTGTCCAGGTCGTCCGCGCGCGGGGCCACGGCGTTGGCGTCGGCGTGCTGCTTCATGACGCGCAGGTGCGGCTGCTCGTTGCGGGCGTAGCCGTCGTACGGGCCGACGACCGCGGCGAGTTCGGCGGAGCGCTTGTACGACGTGCCGGTCATCAGGGAGGTGATGGCACCCGCGAGGGCGCGGCCGCCGTCGGAGTCGTAGGCGTGGCCGGTCGCCATCAGCAGGGCGCCGAGGTTGGCGTAGCCGATGCCGAGCTGGCGGAACGCGCGCGTGTTCTCGCCGATCTTCTGCGTCGGGAAGTCCGCGAAGCAGATGGAGATGTCCATCGCGGTGATGACGAGCTCGACGACCTTGGCGAAGCGCTCGACCTCGAAGGACTGGTTGCCCTTGCCGTCGTCCTTGAGGAACTTCATCAGGTTCAGCGAGGCGAGGTTGCAGGACGTGTTGTCCAGGTGCATGTACTCGCTGCACGGGTTCGAGCCGTTGATACGGCCGGACTCCGGGCATGTGTGCCACTGGTTGATGGTGTCGTCGTACTGGATGCCCGGGTCGGCGCAGGCCCAGGCGGCCTCGGCCATCTTGCGGAAGAGCTCCTTGGCGTCGACCTCCTCGATGACCTCGCCGGTCATGCGGGACGTCAGGCCGAACTTGTCGCCGTTCTCCACGGCCTTCATGAACGTGTCGTTCACGCGGACCGAGTTGTTGGCGTTCTGGTACTGCACCGACGTGATGTCGTCGCCGCCCAGGTCCATGTCGAAGCCCGCGTCACGAAGGGCGCGGATCTTCTCTTCTTCCTTGACCTTGGTCTGGATGAAGTCCTCGATGTCGGGGTGGTCGACGTCCAGGATGACCATCTTGGCCGCGCGGCGGGTGGCGCCACCGGACTTGATGGTGCCCGCGGAGGCATCGGCACCGCGCATGAAGGAGACCGGTCCCGAGGCGTTGCCGCCGGAGGACAGCAGTTCCTTGGAGGAACGGATGCGGGACAGGTTCAGGCCGGCGCCGGAGCCGCCCTTGAAGATCATGCCCTCTTCCTTGTACCAGTCGAGGATCGACTCCATGGAGTCGTCGACGGCCAGGATGAAGCAGGCCGAGACCTGCTGGGGCTGGGGGGTCCCGACGTTGAACCACACGGGGCTGTTGAAGCTGAAGACCTGGTGCAGGAGGGCGTACGCCAGCTCGTGCTCGAAGATCTCGGCGTCGGCGGGCGAGGCGAAGTACTTGTGGTCCTCGCCGGCCTTCCGGTACGTCTTCACGATGCGGTCGATGAGCTGCTTGAGGCTCACCTCGCGCTGCGGGGTGCCCACGGCACCGCGGAAGTACTTGCTGGTGACGATGTTGACCGCGTTCACCGCCCATTCGGCGGGGAACTCGACGCCACGCTGCTCGAAATTGACCGAGCCGTCGCGCCAGTTGGTCATGACGACGTCACGACGCTCCCACTCCACCTCGTCGTACGGATGCACGCCGGGGGTGGTGTGAATACGCTCGATGCGCAGTCCCTTGGTGGTCTTGGTGCCCTTCGCGCGGGAACCTCGTGCCGGACCGCTCGCCGTCTCTGTCATGCCGCCTCCCTGTACAGGCAAAAACGCCCTGAAATGCCACGATGTTCCCGTGGCAGAGTGTTTGTCTGGTGTCGCGGCAGCCAACACGCTCATGGCTCCGCGACAAGTCCTGGTCCGCCGCCGTCCGGCCGGATCCGGGGTCTCCGCCCGGTTCCGGCCCGCCGGTCAGTCGGCGGAGTGGGCGGGCACCGGGACATGAACAGTCCCTCCGGGCCCGCCGTCGTCTTCCTGGCTTCCCGATCCCGCGTCTTCGTCGTCCGCGGCGGGGCCTGGCGTCGCTTCCCTCAGTTCCACGATCGCGGCCTCGAAGTCGTCCAACGAGTCGAACGCCCGGTAGACGGAGGCGAATCGCAGATAGGCGACGAGGTCGAGTTCCTGCAACGGGCCGAGTATGGCCAGCCCGACGTCATGGGTGGTCAGTTCGGCACTTCCGGTGGCCCGCACCGCCTCTTCGACCCGCTGGCCGAGCTGGGCGAGTGCGTCCTCGGTGACAGGCCGTCCCTGGCATGCCTTGCGCACACCGTTGATGACCTTGGTACGGCTGAAAGGCTCGGTGACTCCGGACCGCTTGACCACCATGAGCGAGCACGTCTCTACGGTCGTGAAACGACGGGAGCAGTCTGGGCACTGGCGGCGCCGGCGGATCGACGTGCCGTCGTCCGTCGTACGGCTGTCGACGACACGGCTGTCGGGGTGCCTGCAGAAGGGGCAGTGCATGATCTCCAACCCTTCCTCACAGCAGACTCAGTAGCCTCGTAAGACCCCTTGGGCCTCTCGAAGCAGCCCCAAGCATAGGCGATGGCCGAGACGATGGAGACCCGGGGGACCACAACTTCTGGGCTGCTGCCGCAATCCAACCACTAGATGTGGTGATTGGCTCACACAAACACGCCGTACGCGCGTGTCACACCCGTATTGGCATGTGCCATACGGCCATACCGTCGCCCGGAACACGCGGGCGCACACCCGTACCGCCAGGGCACTTACGGAGATACCGTGAGCGCGGCACGGAGAAGACGTGGGACTCCCGCACAGACCCGGACCGGGCCCCGGTCGCCGGGACACCGGGTGGCAGACTGGGGCGACAACCCGCAAGGTCACCACCCGCGCGGCGAAGAGCCCGACAATGGGCCTCTTTGTCCGCCAGGTGACACATCGGCCATACACCCAAACGCACGATCGCGACGGGCTATCCGCGTTTTTTCACTCGAACGTGTGTTTGGCGCAACCTTTCGAAAGCAACTACCGTTGTCCAGCAGGGAGAACATCGAGAGGGGCCGACGTGACCACCACCGCAGACAGCGCCACCATCACTGCCCAGGATCGCTCCCAGGGCCGACTCGAACCGGTGCATGCAATGAACGAAGCCGCGAATCCCGAGGGACACAAGCGCTCCCTGCCAGGCCGACCTCCCGGCATCCGGGCGGACAGCTCGGGGCTCACGGACCGGCAGCGTCGGGTGATCGAGGTCATCAGGGACTCGGTGCAGCGCCGGGGCTATCCGCCGTCGATGCGCGAGATCGGCCAGGCCGTCGGCCTGTCCAGCACGTCCTCTGTCGCACACCAGTTGATGGCCCTGGAGCGCAAGGGCTTCCTGCGCCGCGACCCGCACCGCCCACGCGCGTACGAGGTCCGCGGCTCCGACCAGTCCTCGTCGGTGCAGCCCACGGACACCGCGGGCAAGCCCGCCGCGTCGTACGTCCCCCTGGTGGGCCGGATCGCCGCCGGTGGCCCGATCCTCGCCGAGGAGTCGGTCGAGGACGTCTTCCCTCTCCCCCGCCAACTGGTCGGTGACGGCGAGCTGTTCGTCCTCAAGGTCGTCGGTGACTCGATGATCGAGGCCGCGATCTGCGACGGCGACTGGGTCACCGTGCGCCGCCAGCCGGTCGCGGAGAACGGCGACATCGTGGCCGCCATGCTGGAGGGCGAGGCCACCGTCAAGCGCTTCAAGCGCGAGGACGGCCATGTCTGGCTCCTCCCGCACAACTCCGCGTACGAGCCGATCCCCGGCGACGACGCGACGATTCTCGGCAAGGTGGTGGCGGTGCTGCGGCGCGTGTGACGCCCGCGGCGGGCGGGGCCCCACCGGCCCGGCCCCCTGACCGGACCCCGGGACCCCTGCGCCGGTTCCGGGGTCCTGCGCTGTGCGGACTCCGGTAGTGGCCAGCCATGGAGCCGGTGTCGGCCCGGCGCTCCGGACCGACACCGCCCCGAATCACTCCGATTCGGCCTCGGCCTCCTCCTGCTTCGCCTTCGCGTCGATCGCGGCCAGCGACCTCCGGGCCTGGTTACGGTCCGTGGTGTACCAGAAGTCGGGCAGTGACGCCTTGAGATAGCTGCCGTAACGGGCGGTGGCGAGCCGCTGATCCAGTACGGCGACCACACCCCGGTCGCCCGACGCCCGGACGAGACGGCCCGCGCCCTGGGCCATGAGCAGCGCCGCGTGCGTCGCGGCCACCGCCATGAAGCCGTTGCCCCCGGCGTCCTCGACGGCCTTCTGGCGGGCGCTCATCAGCGGGTCGTCCGGGCGCGGGAACGGGATCTTGTCCATGACGACCAACTGACAGCTGGGGCCGGGGACATCCACGCCCTGCCAGAGCGACAGCGTGCCGAACAGACAGGTCTTCGGGTCGGCCGCGAAGTTCTTGATCAGCTCGCCGAGCGTCTCCTCGCCCTGGAGGAGGATCGGGTACTCGGGGATGCGTGAGCGCAGTTCCTCGGCGGCGAGTTGGGCACCCCGCATCGAGGAGAAGAGGCCCAGCGTGCGACCGCCCGCTGCCTGGATCAGCTCCGTCAACTCGTCCAGCATGTCGGCGCGATCGCCGTCCCGCGCGGGGCGCGAGAGGTGCTTGGCGACGTACAGGATGCCCTGCTTCGGGTAGTCGAAGGGCGAGCCCACGTCGACGCCCTTCCACTGCGGGAGGTCGTCGCCCGCCGTGCCCTCGGGGGCGAGGCCCAGGGACGCTCCTACGCCGTTGAAGTCGCCGCCGAGCTTCAGCGTCGCGGAGGTCAGGGTGACCGAGCGGTCCGCGAAGAGCTTCTCCCGCAGCAGGCCCGACACGGACATGGGGGCGACGCGCAGGGAGGCACCGAAGCGGTCGTGGCGTTCGTACCAGACGACGTCCCACTCGGAGCCGTTGCTGATCCGCTCCGCCACGTCGTGCACGGACTCCACGGAAGCCAACGCCTGCTTGCGGACCGCGTCCTCGTCCTGCACGGACTTGTCGCGGGTGGCGCCGATCCCGGAGATCACCGTACGGCAGGCGTCCCGCAGCGCCATGAGCGCGTATCCGAGGTCCTCCGGGATCTCCTCCAGGCGGCCCGGCAGGGCGAGCTCCATGAGCCGCTCGAAGCCCTCGGCGGCGGTCTGGAGCTGGTCGGCGGCCTTCTCGTTGACCAGCTTCGCGGCCCGGCGCACCGCGCGGTTGACCTGGCCCGGGGTGAGCTCGCCGGTGGCAACTCCGGTGACGCGCGAGACCAGTTCATGGGCCTCGTCGACGATCAGCACCTCGTGCTGCGGGAGGACGGGAGCGCCTTCGATCGCGTCGATCGCAAGCAGCGCGTGGTTCGTGACGACGACGTCGGCGAGCTTGGCGCGCTCGCGGGCCGCCTCGGCGAAACACTCCGCTCCGTAGGCACACTTCTGGGCGCCCAGGCACTCGCGCGAGGACACCGACACCTGCGCCCACGCGCGGTCGGAGACTCCGGGCGTGAGGTCGTCGCGGTCGCCGGTCTCGGTCCCGTCCGTCCAGTCGCGCAGCCGCAGCAGGTCCTGGCCCAGCTTGCTGGTGGGGGCCGCCGCCTCGAACTGGTCGAAGAGGCCCTCCTCCTCGTCCTGCGGCACGCCCTCGTGGAGGCGGTGCAGGCACAGGTAGTTCGACCTGCCCTTGAGCATCGCGAACTGGGGACGGCGGCGCAGCAGGGGATGCAGTGCGTCGACCGTGCGCGGCAGGTCGCGCTCCACCAGCTGGCGCTGGAGCGCGAGGGTCGCGGTCGCCACGACCACACGCTCCCCGTGCGCGAGCGCGGGCACCAGGTAGCCGAGCGACTTTCCGGTACCGGTGCCGGCCTGGACCAGCAGATGGGAGCCGTCGTCGATCGCCTCCGCGACGGCTTCGGCCATGGTCACCTGGCCGGGGCGCTCCGAACCGCCGACGGCAGTGACGGCAGCATGCAGGAGTTCGGGGAGTGAGGGCTTCGTCATAGCGCGACCAACCCTACGGGGCGGGACTGACAACCGGGCGATCAAGGCTGAGGGAGGGGCCGGGTCAGGACCGGCGGCTTTCGGATGGGAGCGGGTTGCGTTCGGGCGGGGATCGGATGGAGATCGGGTCGGATCGGACGGGGACCGGTTTGGGCGAGGTGGAACCGGATCGGTCCGAGCGGTGTACCAAAAGTGATGGCGCGGCCATGCGGCGCTACAGCAGATCGCGCAGGGAACGGTCCCGGATCATGAGGGCGGCCCGCTTGGCCGGCAGGTCCACCTCGGCGGAGAACCGGAAACCGGCGCTCAGGAATGCGGCTACGGAGGGGGTGTTGCGAAGGTCCGGTTCCGCGACGACGCGGGCGCAGGCATGGCGCTTGTCGAGTACGAGGTCGGCGACGGCCCGGAGGAGGGCGCTGCCCACCCCTCGTCCCCTGTCGACGGCGTCACCGATGAGCAGGTGGATGCCCGTGTCGTGCGGTCGGGCAGGGTAGTGGCGGGCCAGGGGGTCGAGGTCCGCGCGGTAGATCTCCCAGTAACTCATCGGGGTGTCGTCGAGCACACCGAGGCAGGGAACGCTGCGCCCGTCGCCGGCGAGTTGGGCGCGCAGATGGGCCTCGGTGCGCGTCTGAGGGCCGTCCAGTTCCCAGAACGCCGCGACTGCGGGGTCGTTCATCCAGCGGGTGATCAGCGGCAGGTCGCGTTCGATCCGTACGGGGACGAGTTGGAAGGCTCCCACGGACGTACGGGTCCTCCCCCAGTCTCCGACGCGGTCGAGGAGTTCGTCGCGGGCGGCGTCCGCGTCCGCCTTGGTGCAGAGCGCGAGGAACTCCTCGGGCAGGCGGAGGTGGAGGGTGTCCTCGCCGTCCGTGGCCGGGCTCCGACCGGCACTCGCGTCGGAGTCGGGGGCGGTCTCGGTGTCAGCGCTTGCGTCGGTGGGAGGCACGGTCGCGCTCCTCTCGGGAGACGGGGTGGGTCATGTTCCTCAGGAGCGAAGGAAGGTGAGGGCGGTCAGCAATGAAGGGGGCTGACGATGGTGACGTAGACGGACTGGGTGTCGACCGGGCCGACGAGCTCGTCGAGGCCGTGCAGTCGGGTGAGGAGGTTGGCCTTGCAGCGCAGGACGGGTGAGTCGAGCAGGCGAACCGGGAGGGAGGTGCGGAGCCGGGCGGGACCGGAGGCCACGTCGCGGAGGAAGCGGCGGAAGGCGGAGAGCAACAGCCCTTCGTCGGCGAGCCCTTGCGAGCCGAACGCTCCGACGAGACCGAGAACGTTGTTGATCGCGAGGTAGTACCCGAAGCGTTCGTCGGTGACCTCGTCGGAGACGAAGGTGTCGCTGTGTTCGCCGATGCCGGGCAGGCGGGCGTCGAGTTCCGCGCGCCGGGATGCGCGGAAGTAGTAGCCCTGGTTGTCGCGGTAGCGGCCCCCCGCGGGCCAGCCCGCAGCGTCCAGCAGGAGCAGCGTGTTCTGCTGGTGCGCCTCCAGCGCGATGCCTGCCTCGCCGTCCAGCCACAGCACGGGACGGACGACGTGCTCCAGGTAGCGCAGGAACCACTCGGCGGCGACTGCTTCACGGGGCCGACCGGTCCGCTCGGCGAGGCCGGTGACGACCTCGGCCAGCCGGGACCGCAGCGGGGGCGCACCGGACGCGGAGTGGCCGGAGTCGCCGGTGTGCGAAGTCGCCCGCGGTCCGCCGGCGTTGGCACTCCGCCCGGTGTACGGCCGAGGTGAGACGAGCCCGGCGACGCAGGAGACGTCGTCGGACGGGCTGAACGGGTTGTGCCGGATCACCACGTCGATTCCGGCCACGGGCGCACGGGTACCGTCCGCGCCCCCTTGGCCACCGTCCGCACCGCACCCGTCCGCCTGCGCGTCGACGGCCAGCCACGCCGGGTCGCGGACGATGTCGAAGCCCGGGTGGACGGCCTGCCACTGCTGGGACAGGCCGCTGCGCAGCAGGCGGTGCACTTCTACGCCGCGATGGAGTTCTTTGCGGAGGTTCTCACGACGGGAGTTGGTGATGCGGAGGCCCAGGGACAGCTTGAGCATGGCGGGGGCGCCGGACTGGTGGACGGTTCGCACGGAGGACGTGGGGTGCCACGGGGTGCCGTAGGGGCCGAGGTCCTGGATCGATCCGGCGTCGAGCAGGGCGGCGATGTCGGCACGGTGTCGGAGCTCACGCCACTGCCAGGGGTGCAGGGGCAGCGCCGCGTGTCCGTCCGGCAACGGCAGCCCGGTTCCGGCGAGTCGGGCCGTGAGCCGGGCGGCGGAGACCGGCCGGCCGCGTTCCGTCCAGGCCGAGTCGGTGGCGAGTACGGAGGGGGCGACGGACAGCCAGTGCAGTGCGAAGGAACCGCGCAACTCCGGTGAGTACAGCCGGGCTTCGGCCTCGCAGAGACCCTCGCGACTCTTCGGGGTCGGGTGGAGCGGGTGTCCGAGGAGCAGTGCCTGTTCGGCGGAGAGGAAGAGGTCGGGGCCGTCGGCCGGATGCGCGCGACGGTCGGTGATGAAGGTGACGGTACGGCGGAGGGAGTCGGCGACCCGGGCCACCAGATCGGTGCCGGTGTCGGGGCGGCCGATGCGAGACGCTTCCGTTCGGGGTGCCGTCGCAGCCGCCACCGCCGCATCCCGTGCGGACCCGCCGTCGCGCGCGGCCGTCTCCCTGGCGAGCAGTGCCGCGACCGTCACCGCGTCGGCCGGTGGTGCGCTGTGGGGAGCGTCGGACAGATACGGAGGGCCGAAGCGGTGCCAGCCCGTCGGGGACCAGTAGTGGACCTGGGCGTGCAGGACCGTGCCGCTGGCGGGGAGGGGGATGCGGAGGGTGCCGTCGTCGGGGACGGGGAGGTTCACTTCGCGCACCCAGCAGCGCAGCAGGTTCTCAACGGCCGCGGCCTGGGCGGCGGTTCCGGGGTCCGGATGCTCCAGGAGGTCGGTACCCGTGCCCCGGGGCCGGCCCGACTCCGGGCTGCGCGGCTGCTGCCGGGGGACGGACTCGCTCGACGCCACTGCCAGGGTATGCGGGTGAGAGTGGCTGTCAGAGGTGGATGTGGGGTTCAAGGCTGTTCCTCGGGATGTGAGATCTCGCGTCGCCCAGGGCACAGCGGACCACGCACCGACAGCAGCCCCCTCCGCCCGTGTCGAAGCCAACTCCCGTACCGCCCAACGGGTTACGGGTTGCTTCAAGATCCTTGCCGTAGCGAAACCGTTGCTGTTCCGTCGGAAGTCCCCCACAGCGAGCGCATAGTGTGTGATGCCGTTCCCGAAGGTCGTGAGTTCGGCGTGAACTCACCATGAGGTCCGGCTGAGATCACAGCCGTGGCGCACCATCCGTTCACTCCAGGGGGAGTCAAGACCATGCGATCGATACGGCCGTCCTTCACCGCCCGGCGCGGGAGGGGTGCGCGTCGCGGAACCACCCCCGTGCTGGCCGCCGTCGCCCTCGCCTCGGCGCTCGCGCTCACCGCGACGGCCTGCGGCTCCGGTGACACCAAGGCGGACGGCCAATCCACCGCGTCGGCGACCAGCGGTGACACCGGCGACGGCAAGATCAAGATCCCGGACGACATCAAGAACAAGCTCAAAGAGCACGGGATCGACATCGACAAGTGGAAGAACGGCGCCTGGAAGAACTGGGACAAGGACGACTGGCTGCGCGAGGCCGACGACTACATCAACCCGATCATCAAGGGGCTGTGGAGCTCGGGCCGGATGCGGGACGCCAACGACCCGGACAAGGGCGTCGACACCAACGACATCTCCGGTGACCAGGGCGTGACCGACCCGACGCCCGCGGTGGTGGACGCGAAGGCCGTGTCGCCTACGTACCACGCCAACGCGGCGACGGCGGGCAAGGTGTTCTTCGACTCCCCCGAAGGCACGATGGTCTGCTCGGCGACGGTCGTGGAGGACCCGGCGCACCCGGGCAAGTCCAACCTGGTGTGGACGGCGGGCCATTGCGTGCACGCCGGCAAGAAGGGCGGCTGGTACCGCAACCTCGCGTTCGTGCCGTCGTACAACAACTCGGGTATGACGACAGCCCAGTTGGAGACGGCCACCCGGGCCCAGGTAGCTCCGTACGGCGTCTGGTGGGCCGACTGGGCGCAGACCTCTCAGCAGTGGATCGACCAGGGTGGCGAGACGGGCGGGCAGGGATCGTCGTACGACTACGCCGTGATCCATGTGACGCCCGAGAAGGGCAGTGGGGGCAAGTCCCTTGAGGAGACGGTCGGTTCGGCATTGCCCGTGAACTTCAACGCGCCTGCCGTGCCGAAGGTGTCGAGCATCACGGCGACCGGCTACCCCGCGGCGAAGCCGTACGACGGTTCGACGCTGTACCAGTGCGCGGACAAGCCGGGGCGGCTGTCGATCAACGCCGCGGACCCGACGATGTACCGCATCGGCTGCAGCATGACCGGCGGTTCGTCCGGCGGCGGCTGGGTGGAGACGGGCACGGACGGCAAGCCGGCGCTGGTGTCCAACACCTCGATCGGCCCGGTGACTTCGGGCTGGCTGGCGGGCCCGCGGCTGGGCGATGTGGCCAAGGGCGTGTACGACTCGGTGAGCAAGAAGTTCGCCGGGCAGTAGACACGGCAAAGGCTCGCCCCGGGTGATCCGGGGCGAGCCTCAGGACGTGCTGTGCTACGGGCCCGTCAGGCCAGCGGTGCCGGGACGTACGGCGCGAGTTCCGCCGCCAGTTCCTCGTGCACCCGCAGCTTGAGCTGGGTGCCCTCCGGGGTGTGCTCCTCGGAGATCACCTCGCCCTCGGAGTGGGCGCGGGCGACCAGCTTGCCGTGGGTGTACGGCACGAGCGCCTCGATCTCGACCGAGGGGCGCGGCAGTTCGGCGTCGATGAGCGCGAGCAGCTCGTCCATGCCCTGGCCGGTGCGGGCCGAGACGGCGATGGACCGCTTCTCGTTCCGCATCAGCCGCTGGAGCGTCAACGGGTCCGCCGCGTCCGCCTTGTTGATCACGACGATCTCGGGCACCTTGGTGGCGCCGACATCCCGGATCACCTCGCGTACGGCGGCCAGCTGCTCCTCCGGGACCGGGTGCGAACCGTCGACCACGTGCAGGATCAGATCGGCGTCGCCGACCTCCTCCATCGTGGAGCGGAAGGCTTCGACCAGGTGGTGCGGCAGGTGCCGGACGAATCCGACGGTGTCGACCAGCGTGTAGAGCCGTCCGCCCGGTGTCTCGGCCCGGCGCACGGTCGGGTCGAGGGTCGCGAACAGCGCGTTCTCGACCAGCACGCCCGCGCCCGTGAGGCGGTTGAGCAGGGACGACTTGCCGGCGTTGGTGTAACCGGCGATCGCGACCGAGGGCACCTTGTGGCGACGGCGCTCCTGGCGCTTGATGTCACGGCCGGTCTTCATGTCCGCGATCTCCCGGCGCATCTTCGCCATCTTCTCGCGGATGCGGCGCCGGTCCGTCTCGATCTTGGTCTCACCGGGACCACGGGTGGCGAGGCCGCCGCCCGAGCCGCCGCCCATCTGACGGGACAGCGACTGACCCCAGCCTCGGAGCCTCGGCAGCATGTACTGCATCTGCGCGAGCGCGACCTGTGCCTTGCCCTCTCGGGACTTGGCGTGCTGGGCGAAGATGTCGAGGATCAGGGCCGTACGGTCGATGACCTTGACCTTGACGACGTCTTCGAGGTGGATCAGCTGGCCGGGGCTCAGCTCACCGTCGCAGATGACGGTGTCGGCGCCGGTCTCCAGGACGATGTCCCGCAGTTCGTTGGCCTTGCCGGAGCCGATGTAGGTGGCCGCGTCCGGCTTGTCGCGGCGCTGGACGACACCGTCGAGCACGAGCGCGCCCGCGGTCTCCGCGAGGGCGGCCAGCTCGGCGAGGGAGTTGTCCGCGTCCTGTGCCGTACCCGTGGTCCAGACGCCGACGAGTACGACGCGCTCCAGGCGGAGCTGCCGGTACTCGACCTCGGTGACGTCCTCGAGCTCGGTGGAGAGGCCCGCGACGCGGCGCAGAGCCGCGCGCTCGGAGCGGTCGAACTGGTCGCCGTCCCGGTCTCCGTCGATCTCGTGGCTCCAGGCGACGTCCTCTTCCATCAGGGCATCGGCCCGAAGACCTTCGGGGTAGGTGTGCGCGAAGCGCTCAGTGTCCTGGGAAGGGGAAGAAGAGGAGGTCATTGGGTCCTTACGTCGATGGGAGTCCTGCAAAGGTCACAACGTGCGAGAGTCCCCGGAGATTCCCGGTGACCGGAGATTCCGGGCGGTCCGCGCCGCCGACCCGACGATGGTCGCACGGCACGGATCGCCCCGTCACGGCCTTATTTCACCGGTGCCTGCGACACCCAGTCCGGGTGACCGGGCATCGGCGGGGTCTTAGCGCCGTAGAGCCAGGCCTTGAAGAAGTCGCTCAGGTCGCGGCCGGAGATCGCGGAGGCGAGGTCCTCGAAGTCCGCGGTGGTGGCCGTGCCGTCCCGGTGGACGCTCACCCAGGTGCGCTCCAGGCGCTCGAAGGCGGGGCGGCCGATCTCCTGGCGCAGGGCGTAGAGGACCAGGGCGGCGCCGTCGTAGACGTTGGGGCGGAAGATGCTGATCTTGTGGCCGGGCGCGGGTGCCTTGGGGAGCGCGGGCGGTCCGCCGGCGGCGCGCCAGCCGTCGGAGGCGCCGTAGGCGGCCTTCATCCGCGTCTCCATGGGCCTGCCGGCCTTCTCCTCCGCGTACAGCTCCTCGTACCAGGTGGCGTGTCCCTCGTTGAGCCACAGGTCGGACCATGTGCGGGGGCTGACGCTGTCGCCGAACCACTGGTGCGACAGCTCGTGCACCATGATCGACTCGACGTACCACTTGGGGTAGGCGGGCTCGGTGAAGAGATCTCTCTCGAAGAGAGAGATCGTCTGGGTCTCGAGTTCGAAGCCGGTGGAGGCGTCGGCCATGAGCAGCCCGTACGTCTCGAAGGGGTAGCGGCCGACCTTGCTCTCCATCCAGGCGATCTGGTCGGGGGTCTTCCTGAGCCATGGTTCGAGCTGCTTGGCGTCCGCGGCGGGCACGACGTCGCGCATCGGCAGGTCGTGCGGTCCCGTGCGGTGCAGTACGGCGGAGCGGCCGATGGAGACCTGGGCGAGTTCGGTGGCCATGGGGTGCTGGGTGCGGTACGTCCAGGTGGTGTTCGCGCCGACCTTGTCGACGCCGGCCGGCAGTCCGTTGGCGACGGCCGTGTACGCGTTGGGCGCGGTGACCCGGATGGTGAACATCGCCTTGTCGGAGGGATGGTCGTTGCAGGGGAACACCAGGTGCGCGGCATCGGCCTGGTTGGCCATCGCGAGCCCGTCCTTGGTGCGCACCCAGCCGCCGTCCTGACCCTTGGCGGAGACGGGGTCGCTGGTGTGCCGCACGGTGATCCGGGTCCAGCTGCCCTGGGACAGCGGCTCCTCGGGCGTCACCACCAGGTCCTCGCCGGCACTGGCGAAGTCGGCCGGCCGCCCGTCGACCTCGACCGAGTCCACGGTGCCGTGCGCGAAGTCGAGGTTGATCCGGTCCAGGGACTCCGTGGTCCACGCGTCGATGGTGGTGACGGCCTGGAGGGGCTTGCTGTTGGTGCCGGGATAGGTGAAGGAGAGGTCGTACGACGCCACGTCGTAGCCCGGGTTGCCCAGGTCCGGGAAGAGGCGGTCCCCGACGCCGAGGGGCGTGGGCGGAGCGCTCGCGGCGACGAGGCAGACGGACACGGCGGAGGCGAGCAGGGCCGCCTTCAGCCGTCGGGGAGCCCTGGTACCGGCCCCAGGGGTGGCGGTGCGGGGGGTGAGCAGCATGGACCACCGCTACCAGCGCGCGCGTACCGCACGCCGACGACTCGCGCCCGGCCCACTCGAACGAGGTCTTCCGGGGGCCTACGGGGCGTCGGTCACGCCGGAGCGCGCGCCTCTGGAGAGCGCCGGGGCGCGGTCCTGCCCCAGGCTCAGAAGGCCGTCGTGTGGTGCTGCGCCCGGCTCACGTCGTAGACGCCCGGCACGTTGCGCATCGCCCGCATGAGGGCCGGAAGGTGCGCCGCGTCCGGGAGTTGGAGCGTGTAGGTGTGCCGCACGCGCTGCTGGCTCGGGGGTTCGACCGTCGCCGAGACGATCTCTGCGCCCTCCAGGGCCATCGCCTCCGTGAGGTCGGCCAGCAGATGGGGGCGGCCGAACGATTCGGCTACCAGCGTGACCCGGCACTCGGTGGTGTCACCCCAGCGCACACCGACCTCCGCGCGCCCCACGCTCTTCATGTGCGCCACCGCGCTGCACTCGACACGGTGGACGGTGACGACTCCGCCGCGCACCGAGAATCCGGTGACCTCGTCGGGCGGTACGGGCGTGCAGCAGCCGGCGAGCCGTACGGTCGCGCCGGGCTGGTCGACGACAGGGGTGGCGGGGTTGCCGGTCGGGGCGTCCTCGGCGGCGGGGGGCGCGGATCGCACGGTCTGCGTGTCCTGGACCGCCGGGTCCGGCTCGGTGGCCTCTGGGTCGCCGCTGCCCGGGTGCGCCGCGAGCCAGCGTTGGATGGCGATCCGGGCGGCGGGCGTGTGCGCGTGCTCCAGCCACTCCCTGGAGGGCTCGGAGGCCGGGTCCTGGCCCATGAGGGGCTGGACGGTGTCGCCGTCCCGCAGAACCGTGCTGAGGGTCGCCAGGCGGCCGTTGACGCGGGCGCCGATGCAGGCGTGGGCGTCCTCGCCGTACTGCGCGTACGCGGCGTCCACACAGGTCGCGCCGTCCGGCAGGCCCAGCGTGCCACCGTCGGGCCGGAAGACGGTGATCTCGCGGTCCTGGGCGAGGTCCTCGCGGAGCGTCGACCAGAAGGTGTCGGGGTCGGGCGCGCCCTCCTGCCAGTCGAGGAGGCGGGAGAGCCAGCCGGGCCGGGTGGGGTCGGCGCGCTCCCCGTCGCTCGCGGCCTGCTGCTCCTCCGAAGGAGGAGCGTAGGGATTGCCGAGCGCGATGACGCCGGCCTCGGCGACCTTGTGCATCTGGTGGGTGCGGATGAGGACTTCGACGACCTGGCCGTCCGTGTGGGCGACGGCCGTGTGCAGCGACTGGTAGAGGTTGAACTTCGGTACGGCGATGAAGTCCTTGAACTCCGAGACGACGGGCTTGAGACAGGTGTGCAGTTCACCGAGGACGCCGTAACAGTCCGCGTCCTCGTTGACGAGCACCAGGAGGCGGCCGAAGTCGGCGCCGCGCAGCCTGCCGCGCTTGCGGGCGACGCGGTGCACGGAGACGAAGTGCCGTGGCCTGATGAGGACTTCGGCCTGGATGCCGGCGTCGCGCAGAACGGTGCGCACCTCGTCGGTGACCTCGGCCAGCGGGTCGTCCGCGCGGGAGGCGTTGTCGACGATCAACTCGCGTGTGTGGTCGTACTCCTCGGGGTGGAGGATCGCGAAGACCAGGTCTTCCAGTTCGGTCTTGAGCGCCTGGACGCCGAGCCGTTCGGCGAGCGGGATGAGGACGTCCCGGGTGACCTTGGCGATACGGGCCTGCTTCTCGGGGCGCATCACGCCCAGGGTGCGCATGTTGTGCAGCCGGTCGGCGAGTTTGATCGACATCACGCGGACGTCGCTGCCGGTGGCGACGAGCATCTTGCGGAAGGTCTCGGGCTCGGCCGCGGCGCCGTAGTCGACCTTCTCCAACTTCGTTACGCCGTCGACGAGATAGCGCACCTCGGCGCCGAACTCCTCGCCGACCTGATCGAGTGTCACCTCGGTGTCCTCGACGGTGTCGTGGAGCAGAGAGGCCGTCAACGTCGTGGTCTCGGCGCCGAGTTCGGCGAGGATCAGGGTCACGGCGAGGGGGTGCGTGATGTACGGCTCGCCGCTCTTGCGCATCTGGCCGCGGTGCGAGGACTCGGCCAGGACCCAGGCGCGGCGCAGCGGTTCGAGGTCGGCGTCGGGATAGTGGGCGCGGTGCGCCTCGGCCACATGTCCGATGGCGTCGGGCAGCCGGTCGCGGGCGGTGGGACCGAGCAGGGCGGCCCGGCCGAGCCGGCGCAGGTCGATCCGGGGGCGGGCCTTCCTGCGGGGCGCTGTGTTCATCACAGGGCCTGGGCTCGCAGGGTTCGTGGCCTCCGCACTCATGGGCACCTCCGGCTGCTTGACCGGCGGACGGGTGCCCCATGGCGTACTCGGCTCAGGGGATCTTCGATCCCCCGTCCGGGCCGGTGCTTGATGCTACCGAGCCCACCACGTGCGACTGACCGCCTCTCGCCGAGCGTGAAACGGATCACCCATTCGAGCGAAGGTCGGGAGGTTTACGGTTTTGCGCCACGCTCTCCGGGAGCGGCCGTGATTTCCGGCCGAACCGGCCGCGGGAGACTTCGGATCAGGGCCTCCAGGACGGCCGGGACTGCGAATCACCCGTTCAGCGGATGGCGTTTTCCAGCCACTCGGTATCGATCTCGCCCTCGGCGACGATCACCGCGGGACCGGTCATCTCGATCCGGCCGTCGGGCCACTCGGTGATCACCAGCGTTCCCCCGGGTACGTCGACGGTGTAGGTCGCCCGCGTTCCGGTGACGGCCGGGTCGGTTCCGTCGCGCCGGGCCGCGGCCACGGCGACCGCGCACGCGCCCGTGCCGCACGAGCGGGTCTCGCCCGCACCGCGCTCATGCACCCGCATGGCCACGTGGCCGGGACCCCTGTCGACCACGAACTCGACGTTCACGCCCTCCGGGTAGGCGGCGGCCGGGCTGAAGGGGGGCGGGGAGTGCAGGTCACCGGCGTGCGCGAGGTCGTCGACGAATGCGACCGCGTGCGGGTTGCCCATGTTCACGTTCCGCGCGGGCCAGCTTCGCTCGCCGACGCTCACCGTGACGTCCCCTTCGGGGAGAAGCGCCTTGCCCATGCCGACCGTGACGTCACCGTCCTTGGCGAGGTGGACGGTCTTGACTCCCCCGCGCGTGGCGACCGCGATGTCCCCTGCGGTCACATGTCCGGCGCGCTGGAGATAGCGCGCGAACACCCGCACTCCGTTGCCGCACATCTCGGAGACCGAGCCGTCGCCGTTGCGGTAGTCCATGAACCACTCCGCCTCGGCCGCCATGTCCCGCGCCTCGGGGTGCACGGCGGACCGCACGACATGCAGCAGTCCGTCGCCGCCGATGCCCGCGCGGCGGTCGCACAGGGCCGCCACGGCGGCCGGGGACAGGTCGATGGCGTTCTCGGGGTCCGGGACGATCACGAAGTCGTTCTCCGTGCCGTGCCCCTTGAGGAAGGCGATCCGCGTGCTCATTCCTCGATCGTACGGGGTGGCTACGACATCCCTGCGACCAGTTGTGACCGGCCTCTGCGGCCGACCTCCAGGACTGCCGCGACCGGCCTCGGCGACTAGCGGAGCCTGGCCACGCGCCACACGGCGAGCACCACGACCAGGGCCACCACCAGGGCGTAGGCGACGACGACCCGCCAGTCCGGGCGGCGCCCGGAGCCCCGCTGCGGGAAGCCGGGCCAGGTGTGGCCGACGCGGCGGGCCGCGGTCATGCCCCAGCCGGCCGCGCAGGAGCAGATGAGCAGGCCCAGCATGGCGATCACGGCCCCGCTGTCGCCGAAGTCGAAGGCGAGCGGGAAGGCGAACATCAGGGATCCCACGGCCGCCAGGGCGACGATGGGAGCGAGCTGCCAGATGCGCAGGCGACGCTGCGGGCGCAGCTCGACCTCGACCTCGGGTCCCGCGTACATCTCGTCGGGCCCGGGACCGTCGGCGGTCACGCCGCCCTGGATCTCGTCCGGGCCGTCCGGGCTCAGTCGGCCGTCGACCTCTTCCGGTTCACCACGGTCCGCGGTGACCTGCTCAGCGCCTTCTGCGGTGTCGCGAGGGCCGGCCTCCATCGCCACGCGCCCTCCCAACTCGGACTCCACTTGGTCGATCGAAGCTCGATGATGGCACGCCCCCGGAGGCCGCAACGGCGGCCGGAGCGTCCCGATGCCATGACGTGATCAGGCTGTGACCGGTCGTTCGACCAACGCCAGTGCCAGGTGCGGAAGTTCTGTGAGATCGGCCGCAGCCCCACTCAACCAGTGCACCCGTGGATCGCGTCTGAACCACGAATCCTGACGGCGCGCGAAGCGCTTGGTGGCCCGCACCGTCTCCGCGCGCGCCTCCTCGTCCGTGCACTCCCCCGCGAGCGCCGCGAGCACCTGCTGATAGCCGAGCGCACGGGACGCGGTGACCCCCTCGCGCAGACCCCGCGCCTCCAGCTCCCGCACCTCGTCGACGAGCCCCGCGCTCCACATCCGGTCGACCCGGCGCGCGATGCGCTCGTCGAGTTCGGGGCGGCCCACGTCGACACCGATCTGGACGGTGTCGTAGACCGAGTCGTGGCCGGGGAGGTTGGCGGTGAAGGGCTTGCCGGTGATCTCGATGACCTCCAGGGCGCGGACGATACGGCGGCCGTTGCTGGGCAGGATCGCGTGCGCGGCCTCGGGGTCGGCGGCGGCCAGGCGGGCGTGCAGGGCGCCGGAGCCGCGCAGTGCCAGCTCCTCCTCCAGGCGGGCCCGGACCTCGGGGTCGGTGCCGGGGAACTCCAGGTTGTCGACGGCCCCGCGGACGTACAGCCCGGAGCCGCCGACCAGGATCGGCCAGCGGTCCGCGGCGAGCAGGGCGTCGATGTGCTCGCGGGCGAGGCGCTGGTACTCGGCGACGGACGCCGTGACGGTCACGTCCCAGATGTCGAGGAGGTGATGCGGGATGCCGCCGCGCTCCTGGGGCGTCAGTTTGGCGGTGCCGATGTCCATCCCTCGGTAGAGCTGCATGGAGTCGGCGTTGACGACCTCGCCCCCTAGACGCTGGGCGAGGAAGACGCCCAGATCGGACTTTCCGGCCGCGGTCGGTCCGACGACGGCGATGACTCGGGGGGCGGGGGGTGCGCTGCTCACGTTCACAGTCTCCCAAACGCCGGACCCCGCCTCGAACGAGTTACGTGACGGCACCCCTGTGGGGTCGTTGCCCGTTGCGAGATGTCCCGCCGCCGGTTTCTGGAGGCGGCGCCCCGGGTGACGCAAATGGACGCACCGGGCTACGCGGGATTTCGCCCGCACGAGTAACGTATGGAGTGGATATGGGCGTTTTTGACCGACTTCTTCGGAGGTCGAAGACTACGGAGGACGCGTCGACCGCCGGCGCGGAGACGGCCGAGGACCTCACGGCCGAAGCGGCGGACGAGGTGTCGGAGACCGAGTCGGGGGCAGGCGCCCAGGAAGCGGCGGAGACGACGGCGACGGAGGCCGTCGGGGCCGCGGACGGCGTCGAGATCCCCAAGCAGCAGTCCGCCGAAGAGGCCGCCGACAACGAAGCCGGTGAAGGCGCCCGCACGTAACCACCCCGCGTGGAAGGTGAACCATGGGTCTGATGGACAGTTTGAAGGCCAAACTCGCCCCGGCGAAGGACAAGGTCTCGGGCCTCGCGCAGCAGCACGGAGGCAAGATCGAGAGCGGCCTCGACAAGGCCGCGAAGATGGTCGACGAGAAGACCAAGGGCAAGTACAGCGACAAGATCCAGACGGGCACGGGCAAGGCCAAGGACGCCATGGACCGACTCGCGCACAAGGACGGCGCAGGGAGCGCGGGAAGCACGGGGACGGAGCGCGGCGGCACGACCGCACCTCCGGACTTGCCTCCGCCGACCACCTGACCGGCACCCGCACATCGTTCGGCGGACGGCGGACGGCCGCGGAGCACTCGGCTCCCCGGCCGTCCGCCGTTTCGCGTCTGCACCACGCCTACCGTGTGCTCACGGCTCCGCCACCCCTACGACCAGGTCGCGACCACGTATCCGACGCCGTACGGCGCGCCCTCGTACAGCAGCGCGCCCCCGAGGCCCACGCCCTCCGCCGCGCCCGCGAGGACCTGCCAGGGGGCACGGCCGGAGGCCTTGAGCTCGTATGCCAGCTCGGCGTCCAGCGCCTTGAGGGCGGGCACGTCCGCCGCTCCGAGAGCCCGTGCGACCTCGGCGTCGAAGGGTGCTGCGCGCTCGTCGAGATACCCCGGCGCCTTCAGCGTCCGGCACGCACTGGCGTCGCCCATCACCAGCAGCGCGACCCGCTCTGCCTGCGCGACAACGTCCCTGCCGGTTTGAATACACCGCTCGGCCTCAAGAGGTTCCCCCACACCGAGTCCCTCGATCGGGGCGTCGGACCAACCCGTCCGCTCCAGAAGCCACGCGGCGACGGCGAGCGAGGGGGGAAGCGTCCGCTCCGACACGGCCGCCGCGTCCCTCCCGAGTTGTACATCGAGGGCCACTCCGAAGCCGCGGAACGAACCCCGGGTGCCCTCGGGATACGGACCGCGCCCGCTCTGCTCGGCGGGCCCCACGACCACCAGACGGTCGGGCCGGGCGGCGGCGAGCACCCCGAGCGCGTCGGTGCACGCGGCGCGCGCGGCGTCCAACTCGGAGGCGGCACCGGCGGCGACGTCGGGGACGAGAAGCGGCGGGCAGGGGCAGACGGCGGCGGCTACGAGCATGGCCGGAACACTAACAAGGAGCACCCAGGCCCCAACTGGTCACGCCGTGCGGCGCGAGGAGGGGCGCACGGCGCGATGAGTCCCGCCCCCACCTCAGCTCTGCCCCGGCCCCTCACCAGCGGCGTACAGTCGGCGCCCGTCAGTCGCAGCCGCAGCCGCTCCCCGTGGCGACCGGCAGCGGCGCGGGGGCGCCGATCTTCGGGAGGCCCAGCATCACGCCGGCCGGCTTGGCGGCCTCGGCCGCGTTCCGCTTCTCCCAGGCGTCGCCCGCGCGGGTGGGACGCACGTTCAGGGTCGGGCCCTCTGCGAGGAGGTGGTGCGGGGCGGCGTAGGTGATGTCGACCGTCACCACGTCACCGGGGCGGACCTCCTGGTCCGGCTTGGTGAAGTGGACGAGGCGGTTGTCGGGGGCGCGTCCGGAGAGGCGGTGGGTGGCGCCGTCCTTGCGGCCCTCGCCCTCGGCGACCATCAGCTCCAGGGTGCGGCCGACCTGCTTCTTGTTCTCGTCCCAGGAGATCTCCTCCTGGAGGGCGACCAGACGCATGTAGCGCTCCTGGACGACCTCCTTGGGGATCTGGTTCTCCATGGTCGCGGCCGGAGTGCCGGGCCGCTTGGAGTACTGGAACGTAAACGCTTGCGCGAAGCGGGCCTCGCGGACCGCGTGCATCGTCTGCTCGAAGTCCTCCTCGGTCTCCCCGGGGAAGCCCACGATGATGTCGGTGGTGATGGCGGCGTGCGGGATGGCCGCACGGACCTTGTCGATGATCCCCAGGTAGCGCTCCTGACGGTAGGAGCGCCGCATGGCCTTGAGGATCACGTCCGAGCCGGACTGCATCGGCATGTGCAGCTGCGGCATCACGTTCGGCGTCTCGGCCATCGCGGCGATGACGTCGTCGGTGAAGTCGCGCGGGTGCGGGGACGTGAAGCGGACGCGCTCCAGGCCGTCGATGGTCCCGCAGGCCCGCAGCAGCTTGCTGAAGGCCTCGCGGTCGCCGATGTCGGAGCCGTACGCGTTGACGTTCTGGCCGAGCAGGGTGATCTCGGAGACGCCCTCGCCGACCAGGGCCTCGATCTCGGCGAGGATGTCGCCGGTGCGGCGGTCCTTCTCCTTGCCGCGCAGCGCCGGGACGATGCAGAAGGTGCACGTGTTGTTGCAGCCGACGGAGATCGACACCCAGGCCGCGTAGGCGCTCTCACGCCGGGTCGGGAGCGTCGAGGGGAATGCCTCCAGGGACTCCGCGATCTCGACCTGCGCCTCTTCCTGGACGCGCGCGCGTTCCAGCAGGACGGGCAGTTTGCCGATGTTGTGCGTGCCGAAGACGACGTCCACCCAGGGCGCCTTCTTCACGATGGTGTCGCGGTCCTTCTGGGCGAGGCAGCCGCCGACGGCGATCTGCATCCCGGGGCGCTTGGTCTTCATCGGGGCGAGGCGGCCGAGGTTGCCGTAGAGCCGGTTGTCGGCGTTCTCGCGCACGGCGCAGGTGTTGAAGACGACGACGTCGGCGTCGCCGTCCGACCCTTCGGGCGCGCGGACGTAACCGGCGCCCTCCAGGAGCCCGGAGAGCCGCTCGGAATCGTGGACGTTCATCTGGCACCCGTAGGTGCGCACTTCGTACGTTTTGACGTCCACTGCCTCGCTCCGGTCACCGCTGCTCATGCGACAAGGGTAGGCGGTGCCGGGAGTGACTCTTTCTGCGGCTGAGAACGGCCATGGCTCACGTCACCCGGAGCTACGGCCGGAATCCGGGGTTCCGGCGCGGTGGCCGCCGCTCCACCCCTGCTTGCGCAGCACTCCGTGCACGTCCGGCGTCTCGTAGTGCTCGCCCTTGAGGACCTTGCCGTCGGCCCGGCGCGCGATCTCGCCGCCCGGGCCGATCTTGGTCATGTTGGAGCGGTGGACCTCGGCGATCACCGCGTCCAGGTCGATGCCGTGGACGAGGGCCGTGCCGTAGGCGACGTAGACGACGTCGGCCAGTTCGTGTGCCAGTCGGTCGAGGGGGCCGCTGACAGAGACCTCGGCGACCTCCGCGGCCTCCTCGGCGAGCAGTTCGCCGCGGTGGGCGGCGAGGTCGGGGGCGACCTCGGTGGGTGTGGTGCGGGCGTCGAGCCCGAAGGCGAGGTGGAATTCGCGGACCAGGTCGGCGGGCGAAGAACTCATGCCACGACCCTAACGGCCGCCACTGACACCACCGGCCCGCGTGCCCGGCCCTGGTCAGTACCGCTCAAGGGCTGGCAGGATCGCGCGCATGCTCCAGGTGTTCTCCCGTATCAGCAGGCGCCGGGCCCTGACAGGCGCGGCCGCCGGCTTCGTCGCGTTCGGGATGCTGCTGTGGTGGCTGCTGCCCCTGGGCGACGAGCCGCCGACCGGGACGATCACCTTCAGCACCGGGACACCGCTCGGGGTCTACCAGGAGTACGGCAAGCTGCTGCGGGCCGAGCTCGACAAGGACATGCCGGGCCTCAAGGTGAAGCTGGTGAACAGCGCCGGGTCGCAGGAGAACGTCGCGCGCGTGGCGACCGGCCACGCCGACTTCACCATCGCCGCGGCCGACGCGGTGGAGACGTACGAGGAGGACGGCAAGCCGGGTGCGGCCGGGCTGCGCGGGATCGCGCGGCTGTACGACGACTACGTCCAGCTCATCGTCCCGCGCGACTCGGACATCACCTCGGTCGCCGATCTGCGGAACAAGCGGGTGGCCATAGGGCCGGACCGCTCGGGTGTGCGCCTGATCGCGAACCGGGTGCTCACGGCGGCGGGCATCGACCCGGCGAAGGGCGTCAAGCCGGTGGCGGCCGGCATCGACACCGGACCGGACCTGCTCAAGAAGGGCAAGCTCGACGCCTTCTTCTGGTCCGGCGGGCTGCCGACGGACGGCCTGAAGGACCTGGCCGCCCACTACGCGTTCCGGTTCGTGCCGATAGAGGCATCCCTCGTCGCGAAGATGCACGAGCAGGGAGACGCCACCCGCTACTACCGCGCCACCAACATGCCGGAGTCCGCCTACCCCGACATTCAGCGGGGGTCCACGGTGCCCACCATCGCCGTCTCCAACCTGCTGATGACCCGCAAGGACCTCAACCCCAGGCTCACGGAGTGGATCACCAAGACCGTGATCAAGAGCCGGGACGGCATCGGCGCGCATGTGCACTCCGCGCAGCTCGTGGACCTGCGCACGGCGATCTACACCGACCCCCTGGTCCTGCACGAGGGCGCCCGGCGCTACTACCGCTCCGTCAAGCCGTAGGCGTACAGGGGCCGTTGACGCCCGATCAGGCCGCAGGCGCAACAGGAGGCCTCCTGGCGCCCGCTCAGGCCGTAGGCCCGCTCCTGGGCACCGACACGGTCACTTTGAGCCCGTGCGGCTCGTGGTGGTCGTAGGCCAGGGAGCCGCCGCCCGCGGCCAGCAGGACCTGGGAGATGGACAGGCCGAGGCCGGAGCCCTTGATGTTCTGGTGCCGGCCGCTGCGCCAGAAGCGGTCGCCGACGCGGGCGAGTTCCTCGTCGGTGAGACCCGGGCCCTGGTCCGTGACGACGACCGTGGAGGTCTCACCGTTCGACGCGACCGTCACCTCGACGCACTGGTCCTCGGGCGTGAACTTGACCGCGTTGTCGATCACCGCGTCCAGGGCGCTGGAGAGCGTGACCGGGTCGGCCCAGGCGGTGGTGGGCGGACAACTGCCCACCAGGCGCACGCCCTTGGCCTCCGCGGTCGGAGACCAGGCGGCGACGCGCTCGGCGGTCAGCGCGCCGATGTCGGTGATCCTGAGGTCCGCTTCCGCGTGTTCGGCCAGGGCCAGGTCGAGCAGGTCGTCCAGGACCTGGGTCAGGCGTTTGCCCTCCGTGCGGACCGAGGCGATCTCGTCATTGTCCTCCGGCAGTTCGAGCGCGAGCAGTTCGATGCGCAGCAGCAGCGCCGAGAGCGGGTTGCGCAACTGGTGCGAGGCGTCGGCGACGAAGGCGCGCTGCTGCTCCAGCACGTCCTCGACGTTGTCCGCCATCTCGTTGAACGAACGGGCCAGGCGCTGGAGTTCCGGCGGCCCGCCGGCCGCTGCGACCCGGGACTTGAGGCGTCCGGTGGCGATGTCGTGGGTGGTGGCGTCGAGCACCCGTACGGGCCGCAGGACCCATCCGGTCAGCCGCAGGGCCGCGCCGACGGCCAGCAGCATGGCGCCGATCTCGCCCGCGCCGATCGTCAGCCAGCCGCGCAGGGTCCGTGACCGCATCGGCCCGGTGGGCGAGTCGGTGACCACGACCGCTATGACGTCGCCGTCCCGGATGACCGGCGAGGCGACGACCAGGCGGTGGCGCTGCCAGGGCCAGACCTGTTCCGGGTCGTGGCTGCGGCGGCTGAGCAGGGCCTCGTCGAAGGCGTCACGGACCTCGCCGGTCTTGGGCAGCAGGAAGTCGTCCGGCGCGTTCGCCATGGAGGTGTCGGTACGGTAGAAGACGCCCGCGCGGATGCCGTAGACCTCGTAGTAGCTGGCGAGTTCGCGGTCCAGGGTCTGCTGGCGTTCGTCCGGGACCATGTCGGCGGGACGGCTGCCCGTGGGCGCGTCGGTGACGAACTGGGCGAGCGCCGCGAACCGCGCGGTGTCGTCGATACGGTCGACGATCACCTTCTGCTGCTGAGCCGCGGCGACGCTGACGGCGAGCGGGACACCCAGGGCGAGCAGAACGGCCGCCATCAGGACGATGAGCAGCGGGAGGAGACGTGTGCGCACCCGTGCCCGCTACGCGGCCGGGGCGACGAGCCGGTAGCCGACGCCGCGTACGGTCTCGATCAGCGCGGGCATCCGCAGTTTGGCGCGCAGGGACGCGACATGCACCTCCAGGGTGCGTCCCGTGCCCTCCCAACTGGTGCGCCACACCTCGCTGATGATCTGTTCCCGCCGGAAGACCACCCCCGGACGCTGCGCCAGCAGGGCCAGCAGGTCGAATTCCTTGCGAGTCAGCTGGACGACCGCACCGTCCACGCTGACCTGGCGGGTGGGCAGTTCGATGCGCACCGGGCCGAGCCGCAGCGCGGTGTCGCCGCCCCCGCTCGCGTCCTCGTGGACGCTGCGCCGGCTGACGGCGTGGATGCGGGCGAGCAGTTCCCCGGTGTCGTAGGGCTTCACCACGTAGTCGTCGGCTCCGAGGTTGAGGCCGTGGATGCGGGAGCGTACGTCGGAGCGCGCGGTCACCATGATCACCGGGGTGCCGGTGCGCTTGCGGATCTTGCCGCAGACCTCGTAGCCGTCCTGGTCGGGCAGGCCGAGGTCGAGGAGGACGACACCGAAGACATCACCCTCGGGGACGAGCGCCTGGAGGGCCTCCTCGCCGCTGCGGGCATGGGTGACCTCGAAGCCGTGCCGCGCCAGGACCGCGGACAGAGCGGCGGCGACATGGTTGTCGTCCTCGACGAGGAGCAGTCTCATCCCGGCCCCCTCCGGTTCATCGTTCGTATGGTCTCGGCCTGTACGAAAGCACGTCTCACGCGCGCGTGCACCCAGGCAGTCACGCTGATGGACGAAGACGCCGTCAAGGGGGTTCCGGTTGCGGGCGGTTTCCGTTACGCAGCCGGTACGCGTGATCGCGCCAAGTGCTACAAGACGTGTCCGATTGCTATCCGATCGTGATGCTCAGATCTCGCTCAGATGTGATGACGCTGATCGCAAGGCCTCACTACTGTCCTCCGCAACCGACGAGGACGGAGCCAGCAAGCGATGACCAAGGTATCGGTGGCCAAGGAAGACGCGGTCCCGACGGGCGAACTGGTCGTCCTGAAGAGCGTCAACAAGCACTTCGGCGCGTTGCACGTACTCCAGGACATCGACCTGTCGATCGCCCGCGGTGAGGTCGTCGTGGTGATCGGCCCCTCCGGGTCCGGAAAGTCCACGCTGTGCCGCACCATCAACCGCCTGGAGACGATCGACTCGGGTGCCATCGCGATCGACGGCAAGCCCTTGCCCCAGGAGGGCAGGGAACTGGCCCGGCTGCGTGCCGACGTCGGGATGGTCTTCCAGTCCTTCAACCTCTTCGCGCACAAGACGGTGCTCGAAAACGTGATGCTGGGCCAGGTCAAGGTCCGCAGGGCCGACAAGAAGCAGGCCGAGGAGAAGGCCCGGGCCCTGCTCGACAGGGTCGGCGTGGCCACCCAGGCGGACAAGTACCCGGCGCAGTTGTCCGGCGGTCAGCAACAGCGTGTCGCCATCGCGCGGGCGCTGGCCATGGACCCCAAGGTGATGCTCTTCGACGAGCCCACCTCGGCGCTCGACCCGGAGATGATCAACGAGGTCCTGGAGGTCATGCAGCAGTTGGCCCGGGACGGGATGACGATGATCGTCGTCACCCACGAGATGGGCTTCGCGCGTTCGGCGGCCAACCGCGTGGTGTTCATGGCCGACGGCCGCATCGTCGAAGAGGCCGTGCCCGACCAGTTCTTCAGCAACCCGCGCAGCGACCGGGCCAAGGACTTCCTGTCGAAGATCCTGCACCACTGACGATCACCCGAGCACCCCCAAGAACCCGAAGAACAACGGCAGAACCCAAGAGCCACGAAGAACGCCGACAGCCGGCCGCTGACGGCCCGTCGACGACGGGCGGCCGCCGAGACTGCCGCCGCGATCCCGCACGCCCTCAGAGCCGCCGTCACGCGCCCTGGCGGGCCCTCATCTCCCCACCAGCCAAAGGATGTTCATCATGAAGCTTCGCAAGGTCACCGCCGTCGCAGCCACCGCGCTCGTCCTCTCGCTCGCCGCGACGGCCTGCGGGAGCAGCGACAAGGACGACTCCGGTTCGGGTTCCGGGGGCGGCAAGATCAAGGTCGGCATCAAGTTCGATCAGCCGGGCCTCGGCCTGAAGCAGCCGGACGGGAGCTTCGCCGGCTTCGACGTGGACGTGGCGACCTATGTGGCCGGGCAGCTCGGCTACAAGCCCACCCAGATCGAGTGGGTCGAGACCAAGAGCGCCGACCGCGAGAACGCGCTGGCGCGCGGTGACGTCAAGTTCATCGCGGCCTCGTACTCCATCAACGACGAGCGCAAGCAGAAGGTCGACTTCGCCGGCCCCTACCTGCTGGCCCACCAGGACCTGCTGGTCAAGAAGGACTCGACGATCGCCAAGGGCACGGACCTCAACGGCAAGAAGCTGTGTTCCGTGACCGGCTCGACCTCGGCGCAGAACATCCACGACACGATCGCCCCGAAGGCCAACCTCCGTGAGTACAGCGGCTACTCGGAGTGCATCGCGGGCCTGCAGAGCGGCGCCGTGGACGCGGTGACCACCGACGACTCGATCCTCGCGGGCTTCGCCTCGCAGGACAAGTACAAGGGTCAGTTCAAGCTCGCCGGCCTCAAGCTCAGCAACGAGAACTACGGCATCGGCGTCAAGAAGGGCGACTCCGCGACCGTCACCAAGATCAACACCGCGCTGGAGAAGATGGTCAGCAGCGGCGCCTGGCAGACGGCGGTCACCAAGAACTTCGGCCCGGCCGGGTACAAGAACGAGCCCGCCCCGAAGATCGGCAACATCGTCAAGTAACCCTGGAAATCGCCCGTAAGGCAGGCCCCATACCCGGAAGCGCGGGAGATCGTGTTCGACTTTCTTCAAGGTTATGACGTCCTAGGGGCGTTCTGGATGACGGTGAAACTCACCGTCATCTCCGCCCTCGGCTCCCTGGTCTGGGGCACCCTGCTGGCCGGAATGCGGGTCAGCCCGGTCCCCCTGATGCGTGGCTTCGCCACCTTCTACGTCAACACCGTCCGGAACATCCCCCTGACGGTCATCATCGTCTTCACCTCGCTCGGCCTCGCCGACATCTTCGGCGTGACGATGGGCGCGTCCGACGACTTCAAGGTGCAGGGTTTCCGACTCGCACTGCTGGGTCTCATCGCCTACCACGCGGCCTTCGTCTGCGAGGCGGTGCGCTCCGGCATCAACACCGTGCCCGTCGGACAGGCCGAGGCGGCCCGCGCCATCGGACTGAGCTTCAGTCAGGTACTGCGGATCATCATCCTTCCGCAGGCGTTCCGCGCGGTCATCACACCGCTGGCCAACGTACTGATCGCCCTCACCAAGAACACGACCGTGGCGGCGGCGATCGGTGTCGCCGAGGCGGCCGCCCTGATGAAGTCGATGATCGAGAACGAGGCCCAGACGG
The DNA here is from genome assembly GCF_053598575.1 of Streptomyces sp. NPDC001100. Taxonomy (NCBI): domain Bacteria; kingdom Bacillati; phylum Actinomycetota; class Actinomycetes; order Kitasatosporales; family Streptomycetaceae; genus Streptomyces; species Streptomyces sp. NPDC001100. The sequence continues at coordinate 39,405 of NZ_JBSFKO010000020.1, read as the reverse complement.
TCGCCATCGGTGCGGTCTTCGCGTTCGGCTTCGTGGTACTGACCCTGCCCACCGGCCTCTTCCTCGGCTGGCTGGGCAAGCGAATGGCGGTGAAGCGATGACCTCCGTCCTCTACGACGCGCCCGGCCCCCGCGCCAAGCGGCGCAACACGCTCCTGACCGTCGTCTTCGTTGTCCTGCTCGCCGCGTTCCTGTGGTGGATCTGGCGGACGATGGACGACAAGGGCCAGCTGAAGTGGGCCCTGTGGCAGCCGTTCACCACGTCGGACGCCTGGACGACGTATCTGCTGCCCGGCCTGGGCACCACTCTGAAGGCCGCCGCGCTCTCCATGCTGATCGCCCTCCCCCTGGGCGCGCTGTTCGGCATAGCCCGGATGTCCGACCACCGGTGGGTGCGCGTCCCGGCCGGCGTGGTGGTCGAGTTCTTCCGGTCGATCCCGGTCCTGCTGATGATGCTGTTCGCGAACGAGTTCTACGTCCGCTCCACGAACATCGGCAGCGAGGACCGGCCCCTGTACGCCGTCGTCACCGGCCTGGTGCTCTACAACGCCTCGGTGCTCGCCGAGATCGTCAGGGCGGGCATCCTGTCCCTTCCCAAGGGGCAGACGGAGGCCGCGTACGCGGTCGGGCTGCGCAAGGGCCAGACGATGACGAGCATCCTGCTCCCGCAGTCCGTCACCGTCATGCTGCCGGCGATCGTCAGCCAGCTCGTGGTGATCGTGAAGGACACCGCTCTGGGCGGCGTGATGCTGGGCCTCACCGAGCTCCTCAACTCGCGCAGCACCCTCGCGGCCAACTACGCCAACGTGGTGGCGAGCTTCATCGTCGTCGGGATCATCTACATCCTGCTGAACCTCGTCCTCACCACCTTCGCGAGCTGGCTGGAGGGCAGGCTGCGGCGCAGCAAGAAGAGCACCGGCGCGACCATGGCCCTCGAAGACGCCACCGGGCTCAACCCCGCGCAGGCAACGGGCGGCTTCGGGACCGGGGCGGGCGGCACGATCTGATGATCGGTCATATGGCATGAACGACACGGAGGCAGTGGCATGATCGCCACTGCCTCCGTCACTTGACGCAAGCACCGGCAATGGGTTGCATACGTTCTGTGATCGTGCACCCTGCTCCAACTTCCTGTTCACATGCGTCCCTGAGGACACCGTCACGGGCAGGAGGCGCCGCACCGTGGACCCGGTGATCATCGTCGGAGCGGGGCCCGTGGGGCTCACGCTCGCCCTGGCGCTGGCGCGGCAGGAGGTGCCCTCCGTCGTCCTCGACGAGGGCCCGGGCAAGGACGAACCGCGCCCCGCGCGGACCGTCGTCCTGCGCGAGGACACCACGGCGCTCATGGAGCGGCTGACCGGTGTTCCGCTCGCCAAGGCCGGTGCGCACTGGGCCGGATGGCGGTCGATGCGGCGCAAGCAGGTGATGCGCGAGATCACGTTCGACGACACCGAGCCCGCCCCCCTGCACATCGCCCAGCACGTGCTGACCGGCGCCCTGCGCCAGGCCCTGGCGGGCGAGCGACTCGTGAAGCTCTCGGTGGACAACCGCCTCGACGCGATCGAACAGGAACCCTCGGGCGTCACCGCCCACACCCGCGGCCCCAAGGGCACCTGGTGGCGCGGCAGTTACCTGGTCGGCTGCGACGGCCCCCGCTCCACCGTGCGCAAGCTTCTGGACATCCGCTTCCCCGGCCGTACGGCGGTGGAACGACACGCCGTGGCCGCGCTGCGCACGGAACTTCCCTGGCCCGACCAGGCGTTGTTGCACCGGGCGCCGCCGTGGCGGACGTCAGGGCCCTCGGCGGGCGAGGTCACCGCACGCCCCCTCCCGGACGGTGTGTGGCGCCTGGACTGGCTGCTGCCCCCGGGCAAGGACCTGGTCACGCCCGAGCTGCTGCTCGCCCGCATCCGGGAGACCCTCGCGGGCTGGACCGAGGGGCCGACACCGCCGTACGAGCTGCTCGACACCGGTGTGCACACCGTGCACCACCGGCTCGCGCGCCGTTGGCGGGCGGGGCGGGTGTTTCTCGCCGGGGACGCGGCGCATCTGCTGGGGGCGCTCGGTACGCAGGGGCTGGACGAGGGGCTGCGGGACGCCGACAACCTCGCCTGGAAGCTGGCGTCGGCCTGGCACCACGGGCCGCACGAGGCGCTGCTCGACAGTTACCAGGCGGAGCGGCGGTCGGTCGTGGCGGCCCGACTGCGCGCCGCCGACCAGGCGCTGCCCCTGGTGCGCGGCGGGGGCGGGCTGCGCGCGGTCGTACCCGGCTCGGCCCGCGGTCACGACTCACTGCTCACGGACGGTCACTTGGGGCGCGGCCCGCTCGGTGCGCCGGGGGCGTACGCCGACTCGCCGCTCGCGCCCCGGCACATCGAGGGCGAGGTCGACGTCGACACCCCGCCCGGTGCGCCGGTCACCGATGTCCGGGTCACCGCGGAGGACGGCTCCTTCGTACGACTGCGGGACCGCCTCGGGCGCGGTGCCCTGCTGGTCGTACTGGTCGCACCCGGCACGGGCGTGTGGGAGCGCAAGCACTGGGTGACCGCCGGTGTCATGCCACGTCTGGCGGCCGCGGTGACGGCGCTGCCGCACCCGGCCGAGCTGCTGGTCGCCGAGAGCTACCCGGGCGCCGGCGCCCACACGGTCCTGCTCGTACGGCCCGACGGACACCTGGTCACCGCGCTGAGCGGGGTGCGGCCGGCCGATCTGTACGCGGCGGCCGATGCGACCCTGGGCGGCCCGGCGAAAACGGAGGCAGCGGCCGGCTCGCGCTGAGGCCTCCGTACACCAACTGTCCACATAGTGACGCTGAGTTGACCCGCGGCCACCCTCATGCTCTACTCCGGATCATGACCGACACATCTGTCCACCTCTGGCGGAAGGTCCATCTGGACCTCGTCCGCTACGTGGGCTGCGTCTGTCACGTCTCCTGCTGAATTCGCATCTCTCTCACTCGCGCGCGCCCTTTCCATGGGCCCGCGCGTGCCCTCGCGAACACTCATCAGGACGGTGCACGTGTCTGTATCCCCCTCTGCCTCCGTGTCCCCCGCCGCGCCCGCCCAGGCGCCGACACAGGCGGACCTGCTCGACTTCGTACGGCGTACGGCAGCCGACGCCGAGCTCATCGCCTCGCTCCCCCTCGACCCCGAGGGCCGCACCTGGGTGCGGCTCGAAGGGCCCGGCGGCAGCGAGGCCTGGCTGATCGGCTGGCCGCCCGGCAGCGGCACGGGCTGGCACGACCACGCCGACTCGGTGGGCGCCTTCCTCACCGCCGCCGGCGAACTCAAGGAGAACTCGCTCGCCGCCCGGCTCCCCAGCCACGGCTGGAAGACCCTCGAACTGGAGGAGGGCGTGGACCGCGAGCGGCGGCTGCCGACCGGCAAGGGCCGCGCCTTCGGTCACCACCACGTCCACGAGGTGCTCAACGAGTCCACCGAGGAGCACGCGATCTCCGTCCACGCCTACTACCCGCCGCTGCCGCAGATCCGCCGCTACAGCCGCACCGGCCCGGTGCTGCGCCTGGAGCAGGTCGAGCGCCCGGAGGACTGGCAGTGAGCGCCGTACGCGAACAGCCGTCCGGCATGGACGAGTTGCTGGAGCGGGTCCGCGCGGACTACCGGCGGATCGAGGCCGAAGAGGCGTACGACGCCGCCCGCGACGGCACGGCCCTCCTGGTCGACATCCGCTACGCCGCCCTGCGCGACCGGGACGGTCTCATCCCCGGCGCGCTGGTCGTCGAGCGCAACGAACTGGAGTGGCGCCTCGACCCCCAAGGCAGCCACCGCGTCCCCGAGGCCACCGGCCACGACCTGCGCGTCGTGGTGATCTGCAACGAGGGCTACGCCTCCAGCCTGGCCGCCGCATCCCTGCACCGGCTTGGCCTGCGCCGCGCGACGGACCTGGTCGGCGGCTTCCAGGCCTGGAAGACGGCGGGACTGCCTGTCACGTCGTAGACACAGTGCCTACGACGTGACAGTGCGGCTCGCTGTGCTCACAGCCCGTCGGAGGGGCAGTAGAGCGGGGCGGTGTCCGCGTTGGCCTTCGTGACCAGGCGGGCCGGGGTCGTGGCGATCTTCTCCACCTTCTCCTTGCGGAGAAGGCTGATGGCGTTGGTGACGGCCAGTTCGCCGGTGTCCTTGGCCGAGTTGGAGACGGTGGCGGCGAAACGGCCGTCCTTGAGGGCGGCGAGGGCCTCGTCGGTGCCGTTGACCGTCACGATCCTGACGTTCTTGCCGCCGGCCGCGTCGAATGCCTTGCGGGCGGCGAACGCCATCTCCTCGTTGGCGACGAAGGCGTAGTCCAGACCCGGGTGCGCCTTGATCATGTCCGCGGCGACGAGCTTCGCCTTCGCGGCGACGAACATGGCGGGCTGGTTCGCGACCACCTTCGCGTTCGCCGGCAGTCCCTTGGTGAATCCGCCGACCAGCAGATCGGAGGCGGCACCCGGCGCACCCGCGATGACGGCCACCGGGAGAGTTCCTGCGCGGCGTGCTGATGCGAGTTGGCCGTGACGAGCCTCGCGAAGTTGCTCTTGGCCGTGTTCGCGATCGACTCCTGCAGACAGGTGTGGAACTCGGTACTGCCGGCGTTGACGAACCCGAGCGTGATCGGCCCGCCGTCGGCGGGCGCGGCACTCGATTCGAGTCCGCAGCCACTCAGTAAGAGGCCGACACCGACCAGGGAGGCCATCAGCGATCTTCGGTGGTTCGCGGGCGGAAACAAGGGGGCCGCCTTTCATGACATGCGAAGGGTCGGCCGGTGGAACGGCCTGAAGACGCTCAGGCGGGCCTGACTGCGGCTCAGCAGGCGGGAGGGCCGGGGGGTGACGGCAGCAGAAGCTACTCCCGCACCAAACGTGCGAACCCTTCACGGAACGCACACTAAGCGTGCGGAACACGCGCCATTCACGAAGCGGGAACGGTGCGTCGCCCCCATGGCTACTTCCTCGCGGTCGCCACCGTCACCGTCAGCGCCCGCGACCGGAGGGCCGACCGCCCCGGGAGGGCTGTGGCGACGAGCGCGAGCGCAGCGCCGGCCGTCACGATCGCGACGTGGACGAGAGGCGAGAGAGGTGACCGACGGTGCGGCCCGGCCGGGCATCCCGATGCTGAACCCGGTCAGGACGGCGAGGGCGATATCGCTGCCGGGCGCCCTGGCGAGCAGTACCACCGACGGCGCCTCGATCCGCAGACTCCGCAGGACCTGACGGCGGGTCGCCCTCGCGAGCCGCAGCAGCGCGAACAACGGACTCGCTCGGCGAGCGGAGTGTCGACGTGTCGGGCGACGAGATCGTTCGCGTGCCTGAGACCTCGGCCGGTGCTCGCCCGAACGCGGTCGGCGTCCCCGCGCGTCCACCGTGTTCAGGCCATGTGCACCACCGAGAAGCCGGAGCGGGAGCCGGCCATGAACTCAGGCAGGGGCCCGGATCAGTACCCTTCGTCCCCGAGGAACTCCGTGTCCTCGCCCTCTTCTTCCAGCGCCTGGCGGACCACTCTGAGGGCCATGCCCTGGGAGTAGCCCTTGCGGGCCAGCATGCCCGCGAGGCGCCGTAGCCTCTTGTCGCGGTCGAGGCCCTGGGTGGAGCGCAGCTTGCGGTTCACCAGCTCGCGTGCCGTTGCCTCTTCCTGCTCGGAGTCGAGCTGGGAGACGGCCTCGTCGATCAGTGTGGAGTCGACACCCTTGGTGCGCAGCTCCTGGGCGAGCGCGCGTCGTGCCAGTCCCCGGCCGTGGTGCCGCGACTCCACCCAGGCGTCCGCGAACGCACCGTCGTTGATCAGTCCGACCTCCTCGAACCGCGACAGCACCTCGTCGGCCACCTCGTCCGGGATCTCCCGCTTGCGCAGGGCGTCCGCGAGTTGCTTGCGGGTACGCGGGTTCCCGGTGAGCAGGCGCAGACAGATGCCCCGCGCCCGCTCGGCCGGGTCCGCCGGCGGCTCCTCCTTCTCGGCCCTCGACGAGGAGAAGTCACCTCCGTCTCCTCCGGACGACTCTCCGAAGCCGCGACCACGGCGCCCACGCCTACCGCGTGCGCCGTCACCACGAGCCGTACCCCCGCGTGAGCCACCCTCCCGTGAGCCGCTTTCCCATGAACCGCCCCCGCCGCCCCCGCCGCTCGCTCCGCGACTGCGGCGCGAGCCACGGCCGGGTGCGCCGTCGTCGGTCGATCCCCCGTGGGGCGACGTGCCGTCGGGTGCCGAGCTCCTGAAAGGCCGACCGCTGCCCGCCGAACCATCGCCGGACTCCGGGCCGCCGAACGGCGGACCGGACTCACCGGCGAAGCCGAAGCCACCGGGCGACCACTCGCCGCCCGGCTCGTCGCCGTACGGCCCGTCCATGCCGTACGGCTCCTTGAGTTCGCCGTCCGCGCCGTGGGCCAGGCCGTCGCCGCCTCCCCCGCGCCCCTGCGGGGCGCCGGGATACGCGTACTCGGCCCAGTCCGTTCGTCGTGTCACGGGTCAGCTCTTGGCTGCCGCGGCCTTGGCCTTGGTGGTCTTGGCCGCAGCTGCCGGAGCGGGCACCACCTTGCCGGCGTCGTCCGTGGCGGTGGAGGCCGCCGTGTCCGCGACCGGCTCGGCGGCGGGCTTCTCCTTCTCCGGACGGACGCCCACGCCCAGCTTCTCCAGGATCTTCTTCTCGATCTCGTTGGCCAGGTCGGGGTTGTCCTTCAGGAAGTTGCGCGCGTTCTCCTTGCCCTGGCCGAGTTGGTCGCCCTCGTACGTGTACCAGGCGCCGGCCTTGCGGACGAAGCCGTTCTCCACGCCCATGTCGATCAGGCCGCCCTCGCGGCTGATGCCGTGGCCGTAGAGGATGTCGAACTCGGCCTGCTTGAAGGGCGGGGCGACCTTGTTCTTGACGACCTTGACGCGGGTGCGGTTGCCGACCGCGTCCGTGCCGTCCTTCAGGGTCTCGATACGGCGGATGTCGAGTCGCACCGAGGCGTAGAACTTCAGCGCGCGGCCACCGGTCGTGGTCTCCGGGGAGCCGAACATCACGCCGATCTTCTCGCGGAGCTGGTTGATGAAGATGGCGGTGGTCTTGGACTGGTTGAGCGCGCTGGTGATCTTCCGCAAGGCCTGGCTCATCAGACGGGCCTGCAGACCGACGTGGCTGTCACCCATCTCGCCCTCGATCTCCGCGCGCGGGACGAGTGCCGCGACGGAGTCGATGACGATGAGGTCGAGGGCGCCGGAGCGGACCAGCATGTCCACGATCTCCAGGGCCTGCTCGCCGTTGTCCGGCTGGGACAGGATCAGGTTGTCGATGTCGACGCCGAGCTTCTTCGCGTACTCGGGGTCGAGGGCGTGCTCCGCGTCCACGAACGCGACCTGGCCGCCGGCCCGCTGGGCGTTGGCCACCGCGTGCAGGGTCAGGGTCGTCTTGCCGGAGGACTCCGGGCCGTAGACCTCCACCACTCGGCCGCGCGGCAGACCGCCGACACCGAGGGCGACGTCGAGTGCGGTCGACCCGGTGGGGATGACCTCGATGGGCTCGTTCGGCCGCTCGCCCAGGCGCATCACCGCGCCCTTGCCGAACTGCCGTTCAATCTGTGCGAGAGCGGCGTCCAGTGCCTTCTCGCGGTCGGTTCCTGCCATGGGTTCCACCCGATTTGCTTGAGTCGATCGCTTCACGTCAAAGACGCTAACGCCTGCCACTGACAATGCGCCCCGACGCCCGTCCGGCCTGTGGATAACTCGGGCACTTCACCATCAAAAGCCTGCCGAAATGCCCGCCATGGCCTCGCCGGAGCTTCCATAAGAATGGATGTTCGATTTTCGTGTCAAGCGCACCACGCGGCACTCACGTCATCTACGCCGTCCGACAACACTGCCGCGACCTACGGTCGGGATTGACCTTGCCTCAGGGACAGGCCCGACCTTTCCGGCCATGAGCAGTGATGACGATGCCCTCCTCACGGAGCAGCAGGCCTACTACCGCGCGGCGGCGGCCGAGTACGACCGCCCTATACGGAGCGTGAGAAGCTGCGGCGGCTGCCGGCCGTGGTCGAGGATCTTCCGGCCGGCGACGATGTGCTGGAACTGGCCTGCGGAACCGGCCAGTGGAACCGTGGGACTCGCCGCCCGGGCCCGGTCGGTGACGGCCGTCGACGCGGCGGCCGAGGTACCGGCCGTCGCCCGCGCACGCGTTCCCTTCCCCAACGTCCGGTTCCTTCAGGCCGACCTGTTCACATGGCGACCGTCGCGGCGCTACGACACGGTGTTCTTCGCCTTCTGGCTCTCCCACATTCCGCATTCCGCGGACACGATTGTCCGGGTTCTGGAGCACCGGCGCCGCCATGCTCGCGCCGGGCGGTAAAGCGATCTTCGTCGACGACGGACCGGCCGCTGTCGCGGACGAAGAGGGCGTAACGGACGGACCGGTCCCCACGGTGCTGCGCCGACTCGACGACGGCCGTCACGTCAGTACCGCGTCGTGAAGGTGTTCCATGACGCCCGGACCCTCGCTGAAGACCTCACGGCCCTGGGCTGGACGGTCCGCGTCCGTTCCCTTGAGGAAAGCATCGTCGGCATCGCCGATCCACCGGCCGACCCCGCCTGACCCGGCGTATTCCTCAGGGAACCCTACTTCCGTCGGTGTACGGCTGGTGTCTTCGGTCGTACGACGACTGCGCGGCGAGTTCCCGCGAGGCTCGGGCCATGACTCGGGCCCTGAAGAACCACGTACGCCCCGCCGAGCGCCTCTGTCATGCGACCGGTGCCCTGCTGATCCTCTCCGGGTTGGTGCACCTGGTGGTGTTCGCGGTCGACGGCGGCCCCTGGTACGGGCCCGTCTCCTGGCGCAAGCCCGTCACGTTCGGGCTCTCCTTCGGGGCGACGCTGATCGCGGTCACCTGGGTGACGTCGTATCTGCGTGTCGGGGCCAGACTGCGCACCGTCCTGCTCGTCGTGTTCGCCGCCGACTGCGTGGTGGAGGTCGGCGGCATCACCCTGCAGGCGTGGCGGCGGGTGCCGTCGCACCTGGACATGGAGACGCCCTTCGACACGGCGGTGTCCATGACGCTCGCGGTGGGCGGCGCTGTCCTCGTGGTGCTGCTCGCCGTGTTCGCGGTGGCGTCCTTCCGGCACCGGCCGACGGGTCCCACGGGGATGGCGCTGGCGGTGCGTTCCGGGTTCGCGATCCTGCTCGTCGCGCTGGCCTCGGGCGCCGCGATGATCGCGCGCGGGGTCGTCCTCGCCCGGACCGGTCACCAGGAGGCGGCCTACCACTCGACGGCCCCCCTCAAGCCGCTGCACGGGGTGAGTCTGCACGCCGTCCTGGTCCTGCCGGCCCTGGCCTGGCTGTTGTCCCGCACGTCCTGGAGCGAGACGGTACGGCTGCGGACCGTGGCGGTGGCCGTCGGCTGCTACGCCGTCGCGGTGGCCGGGGCGGGGGTGTGGGCGGTGTTCACGTACTGACCGCGGCACCCCGGTGTTCTCGCCGGATCATCCCTCAGGAGGAGCCGCCTCCGGAGTCTCTCCGCTCGGAATCGGTGGCCCCGGAGTCCCTTCGGCCGGAGTCGGTCGACCCGGAGTCAGCCGGTCCTGAGTCAGTCGGTCCGGAATCGGTGGCCCCGGAATCGGCTGTCCTCGCAGAATCCGCTGCCGTGTGCTCGGCAGTCCCCGATCGCCGCTCCCACAAACCTCGCGCGCGAGTCAGCAGACCGGGCCCACCGGCCCCCCGGGTGGTCCGGTGCCCGTGCACCCGGGGATCGTCCGTGACGGCGTACCGCTTCACGTACGCCCCGAGGAACGCCTGAAGCGTGGCCACGGCCGGAATGGAGATGAGCGCGCCCACGGCACCCAGGAGCGCGGTGCCCGCGATGACCGAGCCGAAGGCGACCGCGGGGTGGATGTCGACGGTCTTCGCGGTCAGCTTGGGCTGCAGCATGTAGTTCTCGAACTGCTGGTAGACCACGACGAAGATCAGCACCCACAGGGCGTACCAGGGGTCCACGGTGAAGGCGATCAGCATGGGCAGGGCGCCCGCGAGATAGGTGCCGATGGTCGGGATGAACTGGGAGACCAGGCCGACCCAGACGGCGAGCACGGGCGCGTACGGGATGCCCAGTGCCTGCAGCAGGATGTAGTGCGCCACTCCGGATACCAGCGCCATGAGACCGCGGGAGTATATGTAGCCGCCGGTCTTGTCGACGGCGATCTCCCATGCCCGCAGCACCTCGGCCTGCCGGGCGGGCGGCAGCACGGAGCACAGCGCGCGCCGCAGGCGTGGCCCGTCGGCGGCGAAGTAGAACGAGAACAGGCCGATCGTCAGCAGCTGGAAGAGTCCGCCGAGGACCTGCGTGGACACGTCCAGCACGCCGGTGGCGCTGTTCTGCACGTACTTGCGCAGCCAGTCGGAGTGGAGCAACCCCTCCTGGATGTCGACCCGTCTCAGGTCGGTGTGGAAGTGCCCGTTGACCCAGTTGATGACGGAGTCGAGGTAGTTCGGGAAGTCCTCGATCATCTTGATGATCTGGCCGGCGAGCATCGACCCGAGCAGGGTGACGAACCCTGCGCTCACGATCAACAGGCCGAGGAAGACCAGGAAGGTGGCCAGTCCCCGGCGCATACCGTAGGCGGACATCCGGCTCACCGCGGGCTCGATGGCGAGGGCCAGGAAGAACGCGATGAGGATGTTGATCAGCAGCCCGATGAGCTGGTGGAAGGCCCAACTGCCCAGCTGGAACACCGCGACGAGAGCGAGCGCCAGCACCATGGCGCGCGGCAGCCAGCGCGGCATGCCGGTGCCCGGCGCGGCGCCGTCGGCCGGAGGCCGGGTCGAAGGCGTCGTACCGAACGGGGATGCCTGCGGGGCGTCGTGCCCGGTCTCGTCAGTGGATGCCACGGAGCAAGTCTCGCCTACGTCACTGACAACCGGTCACCGCCGTCGATCTTCGTGACCGATCAGCGACTTTCCCGCGGAACGTTCATGACCGCGCAGACCACGCGCCACACGTCCTTGGCCTCCCAGCCCGCGTCCAGCGCCTCGTGCACCGTCCGCCCGCCGAGCTCCGTCATCACGTGATCGCGCGCGAAGCTCTCGGCGTAGCCCGCCCCGAAGTGCTCCGTCATCCGCTGCCAGAAGACCGTCAACCGCATGACATCAGTATCCCGCCCCTGAGAGTGGGCCCTGGCCGGGACCGCCTGCCGAGACCGCTTTCCGTCCTACGGTCTGACGCATGGCCGAAACAGGAGCTTCCCCACTCCCCCCGACGCCCCCGGCGCACTCCCCGCTCTTCCGCGCCGAGCACTTCGTCTGGCTCACCGCGCGCGTGCTGGAGCAGCGCCTCTTCGCGTACCACTTCCTCAACGGCGAACCCGATCCGGTGGAGACAGCGCTGGACGCGTACCGCAACGAGGACGGCGGGTACGGGCACGCGCTGGAACCCGATCTGCGCGGCCCGGTGAGCCAGCCGCTGCACACCGGTCACGCGCTGCGCGTCCTGGACTCCATCGGGCGCTGCGGCGGGCAGCGGGTGGAACGCGTGTGCCGCTATCTGACCTCGGTCTCCACGGCCGACGGCGCCCTGCCGGCGATCCTTCCCGGCCAGCGCGGCTATCCGACGGCGCCGTTCGTGCCGATCGTGGACGACCCGCCCAGTGAACTCCTCGCCACCGGGCCGGTGGTGGGCCTGCTGCACCGCAACGAGGTGTGGCACGCCTGGCTGTTCCGGGCCACCGACTTCTGCTGGCAGGCGGTCGACTCCCTGGAGAAGTCGCACCCCTACGAGATCGAGGCCGCCGTCGCCTTCCTGGACTCGGCGCCCGACCGCCCGCGCGCGGAGGCCGCCGCCGACCGGCTCGGCCGCCTGGTGCGCGAACACCGGCTCGCCGCCCTGGATCCGGAGCACCTGGAGGCCTACCCGGTCGCCCCGGGGTACGCGCCGGGCGAGCACCACTTCCCGTACGACTACGCGAAGACGCCGAGTTCCCTCGCGCGCGCGTGGTTCACGGACGACGAGATGGCCCGCTCCCTGGACCATCTGTCGGTCGGCCAGCAGGAGGACGGCGGCTGGCCGATCCGCTGGCGCCAGTGGGCGCCGGGCATCGCCCTGGAGGCACGCCCCATGGTGACGATCCAGGCACTGCGCACCTTGAAGGCGTACGGCCGCTCCATCGGCTGACTCCGGGGCCGCCTCAGCCGCCCATGGCCCGCACACCCGCCGTCACCAGCACGGCCGCCGCGACGACAAGCAGGAAGGGTGCCCGCAGCACCAGCGCCACGGCGGCCGCCGCGAGCCCGGCGGCCCGCGCGTCGAGCACGAGCGCGTGCCCGTCGGCGAAGGTCTGCTGCGCCGTGAGCGCCGCGAGGAGGGCGACGGGCAACAGGGCGGCGAGCCGCCTGACGAGCGGCCGCTCCAAGGCGCCCGCGGGCACCAGCAGACCGGCGAGTTTGACGACGTAGCAGCCGAGGGCGGTCGCCACGATCGCGATCCAGACGGTCAACTGTCTTCCTCCTGTGCGTCGTTACGGGTGCCGGACTGCCGACGGCCCGCTGCGTAGAGGGCGATCGGCGCCGCGAGAGCGGCCGCGAGGACCGGCACGCCGGCCGGCAGCACGGGCAACAGGCCCAGTCCCAGCAGGACCGCGAGCGCGGCGACGGCCCGCTCGACGGTGGTCCTGAGCATGGGCGCGAGCAGGGCCAGGAAGACGGCGGGCCCGGCCGCGTCGAGACCCCACGCGTCCGTGTCCCCGATGGCCTTGGCGCCGAGCGCGCCCAGCAGCGTGGTGAGGTTCCACAGCAGGTACAGGGTGAGCCCGGTGACGGTGAACCCGATCCGCGCGGCACGTCGCGTGGGCTGGGCGAGGGTGACGGCCGTCGTCTCGTCGATGACCCACTGGGCGGCGAAAGGGCGCACTGCGCGCGGGAGGGCCAGCAACTGCGAGAGGCGCAGCCCGTAGAAGGTGTTGCGCACGCCCAGGAAGAAGGCTCCCGCCGCCGCGGTGAGCGGATTGCCGCCGGCCGCGAGCGCTCCCACGAGGGCGAACTGGGAGGCACCGGTGAACACCAGGAGGCTCAGAGCGCAGGTCTGCAGCAGGGTGAGCCCTCCTCCGGCCGAGGTCACGCCGAAGGCGAACCCCGACAGCCCTACGGCGACCCCGACTCCGAGGGCGTCCCGCACGACGGCGGAGTCCGGCTTGCTCCCAGCCGCTTCTCCTCCCCCTCGGGTGCGTATGTCGTCTGAAGCGATCTGTTCTGGCACACGTCGGACGGTAGGAGGAGCCGCCGCCCCGCGTCTTGTACGTTCTTGCGCTCCCGCTGGTACGCACCCGGGGGCACGCCGACAATCCGGGCGAAGTGCCGGTTGAGGTGCGGCTGGTCCGTGAACCCGACGGCGACGGCGGCCTCCGCGGGCGCCGTACCCGCGTCCAGGAGCCGCAGTGCCCGGCGCACCCGGGCGTCGGTCAGCCAGGTGTGGGGCGGCATCCCGTAGGCGCCCCGGAACGCGCGCAGCAGCGCGAACGGACTGGTTCCCAGATCCCCGGCGAGCTGCTCCAGGGTGGGCGGATCCACCATCCGGTCCTCCAGCACGGCACGCGCGCGTGCGGCGACCCGGCGGCCCGCCGTGGGTACGGCGCGCTGCGGCAGCGATCCCCCGTTCAACCGGAGCAGCCTGGTGACGGCGATCCGCAGCAGGGTGTCGGCGGCGAGTGCGTTGCCCTCCTCGGCCGCGCGCAGGATCTGATGGACGAGTCCGGCGGCGTAGGGGTCGTCGAGCACGGGGCTGCTGAATCCGGGAGTGCCGCTGATCGAGGTGGTCTCGGCGGCTATCGCTGCCACCACCTCGGGCGACGGGTAGACCGCCCCGTACCGCCAACCCTCCGGCACGCCCGCCCGGCCGGTGTGCGGAGTGTCCGGATTGACCAGCGCCAGAGCCCCCGGCCCGGCGGACACGTCACCCCCGCCGTGGTGGAACACCTCGACGCCGTCCGCGATGGCGGCGATCACGAAGTTCTCGTGCGTGTGCCGTACGAACGTCTTGCGGATGTACCGGGCCCGGAGCAGGTCGACCCCGGGCAGTTCCTTGTACCGCCAGTGCCTCGCCCGCTCGCCCGAACCTGCCATACGGCCATTCTCCGCCACGTGGGCAGCAGCCTCGGAAACCGTCCAGCACTCCGTCGCCGGAGAATTCCCGCAGGTCAGACGCATTGTCAGTGGTCGGGTGCAGGATGGACACATGGTCAGCTCCGCACATCGAGCCCTCGACGGCTTCTCCCCCGCGACCCGCGGCTGGTTCACGGGGGCGTTCTCCGCGCCCACCGCGGCCCAGGCGGGCGCATGGAGGGCCATCGGCGCGGGCTCGGACGTGCTGGTGGTCGCCCCGACCGGCTCCGGCAAGACCCTGGCCGCCTTCCTCGCCGCTCTGGACCAGCTCGCCGCGACACCCCCGCCGGCCGACCCGAAGAAGCGCTGCCGCGTCCTGTACGTGTCTCCGCTGAAGGCCCTCGCGGTCGACGTGGAGCGCAACCTCCGCAGCCCGCTCACCGGCATCCGTCAGGAATCCGTGCGTCTGGGCCTGCCGGAGCCCGAGGTCAAGGTCGGCATCCGCTCCGGCGACACCCCGCCCGCCGAGCGCCGCGCCCTGTCCACCCGACCGCCGGACATCCTGATCACCACCCCGGAGTCCCTGTTCCTGATGCTGACGTCGGCCACGCGTGACGCGCTGACCGGCATCGAGACGGTGATCCTGGACGAAGTCCACGCGGTCGCGGGCACCAAGCGGGGCGCGCATCTCGCGCTGTCCCTGGAGCGGCTGGACGAGCTGCTGCCGAAGCCGGCCCGCCGTATCGGCCTCTCGGCGACCGTGCGCCCGGTCGACGAGGTCGCCCGCTATCTCTCCCCGCGCGGCAAGGTGGAGATCGTCCAGCCCAAGTCGGGCAAGGAGTTCGACCTCTCCGTGGTCGTCCCCGTGGAGGATCTGGGCGAGTTGGGCGGCTCCCCGGTGGCGGACGGCAACGAGGGCAAGGAGAAGCCCTCGATCTGGCCGCATGTCGAGGAGCGCATCACCGACCTCGTCCAGTCCCATCGTTCAACGATCGTGTTCGCCAACTCCCGTCGCCTGGCGGAGCGTCTGTGCAACCGGCTCAACGAGATCGCCTACGAGCGGGCGACCGGCGAGCCCCTGGACGAACACCACGCACCGGCCGAGCTGATGGGCGGCTCCGGCGCGGCCCAGGGCGCGCCCCTGGTCATCGCCCGCGCGCACCACGGCTCGGTCTCCAAGGAGCAGCGCGCCCAGGTCGAGGAGGACCTCAAGGCGGGCCGGCTCCCCGCCGTGGTCGCCACGTCCAGTCTGGAGCTGGGCATCGACATGGGCGCCGTCGATCTCGTCATCCAGGTGGAGTCCCCGCCGTCCGTGGCCTCCGGCCTCCAGCGCGTGGGCCGCGCGGGACACCAGGTCGGCGCGGTCTCCACGGGCGTGGTCTTCCCGAAGTACCGGGGCGACCTCGTCCAGGCCGCCGTGGTCACCGAGCGGATGCGCACCGGTTCCATCGAGTCCCTGAAGGTCCCCGCCAACCCGCTGGACGTCCTCGCCCAGCAACTCGTCGCGATGACGGCGCTGGACACCTGGCAGGTCGACGACCTGCTCGCCACGGTCCGCCGCGCCGCACCCTTCGCATCGCTCCCGGAGTCGGCGTTCACTGCCGTGCTGGACATGCTCGCGGGCCGCTATCCGTCCGACGCCTTCGCGGAGTTGCGCCCACGCGTGGTGTGGGACCGCATCGCCGGCACGATCACCGGCCGCCCCGGCGCACAGCGCCTCGCCGTCACCTCCGGGGGCACGATCCCCGATCGCGGTCTCTTCGGGGTCTTCCTCGCGGGCGCCGACCCCAAGAAGGGCGGCGGCCGGGTCGGCGAGCTGGACGAGGAGATGGTCTACGAGTCCCGGGTGGGCGACGTCTTCACCCTCGGCACCAGTTCCTGGCGGATCGAGGACATCACCCGCGACCGTGTCCTGGTCTCCCCCGCACCGGGCGTCCCGGGCCGGCTCCCCTTCTGGAAGGGCGACCAGCTGGGCCGCCCGCTCGAACTGGGCCGCGCGGTGGGCGCGTTCCTCCGCGAGGTCGGCTCCCAGCCCAAGGAGGACGCCCGGCTGCGCCTCCTCGCCGCGGGCCTCGACGCCTGGGCCGCGGAGAACGTGCTGTCGTACCTGGCGGAACAGCGCGAGGCCTGCGGCCACATCCCGGACGACCGGACGATCGTCGTGGAGCGCTTCCGCGACGAGCTCGGCGACTGGCGCGTGGTCATCCACTCCCCCTTCGGCGCCCAGGTCCACGCCCCCTGGGCCCTCGCCCTCGGCGCCCGCCTCTCCGAGCGCTACGGCATGGACGCCCAGGTGATGCACGCCGACGACGGCATCGTCCTGAGGCTGCCCGACGCCGACCTGATGGGCCTGGACCTGCTCGACCAGGAGCCCGTGAAGGCCGGCACGGAGTACGACGCCGACCAGGCCCCCGTGGGCGCGGCGGACGTCGCCTTCGACAAGGGCGAGGTCGATCAGATCGTCACCGACCAGATCGGCGGCTCGGCCCTGTTCGCGGCCCGCTTCCGCGAGTGCGCCGCCCGCGCGCTGCTCCTGCCGCGCCGCAACCCCGGCAAGCGCACCCCGTTGTGGCAGCAGCGCCAGCGGGCCGCTCAACTGCTCCAGGTGGCAAGCGAGTTCGGTTCGTTCCCGATCGTCCTGGAAGCGGTCCGCGAATGCCTGCAGGACGTCTTCGACGTCCCGGGGCTCACCGAACTGATGGGTGACCTGGAGTCCCGCAAGGTGCGCCTCG
This sequence comes from Streptomyces sp. NPDC001100, assembly GCF_053598575.1. Lineage (NCBI taxonomy): Bacteria > Bacillati > Actinomycetota > Actinomycetes > Kitasatosporales > Streptomycetaceae > Streptomyces > Streptomyces sp. NPDC001100. Next base: position 22,628 of record NZ_JBSFKO010000020.1, on the reverse strand, counting down.
TCGAGGTCACCACCCCCGAGCCGTCCCCCTTCGCCCGCTCCCTCCTCTTCGGGTACGTCGCCCAGTTCCTGTACGAGGGAGACTCACCGCTCGCCGAGCGCCGCGCCGCCGCCCTGTCCCTGGACTCCCGGCTGCTGGCCGAGCTGCTCGGCCAGGCGGAGCTGCGCGAACTCCTCGACGCGGAAGTACTCACCGAGCTGGAGCGCGAGCTCCAGTGGCTCACCGAGGACCGCCGCATCAAGGACGCCGAGGGCATCGCCGACCTGCTGCGGATGCTCGGCCCGCTCACCGACGCCGAGTTGGCCGAGCGGGGCGCCGAGCCCCAGTGGGCCCAGGACCTGGCCTCCGCGCGGCGCGCGATCCGGGTCCGTATCGGCGGTGCCGACCACTGGGCGGCGATCGAGGACGCCGGCCGCCTGCGCGACGCGCTCGGCACGGCGCTGCCGGTCGGCGTCCCGGAGGCGTTCACCGAACCGGTCAAGGACCCGCTCGGCGACCTCCTCGCACGCCACGCCCGCACCCACGGCCCGTTCACATCGGCCACGGCAGCCGCCCGCTTCGGGCTCGGCGTGGCCGTCACCGAGGGCGCGTTGCAGCGGCTCGCGGCGAACGGCCGTGTCGTACAAGGGGAGTTCCATCCGGCCGGCATCGGTCAGGAGTGGTGCGACGCGACGGTGCTGCGTCGGCTGCGCCGCCGCTCCCTGGCCGCGCTGCGGCACGAGTTGGAGCCGGTGCCGCCGGCCGCGCTCGCGCAGTTCCTCCCCCAGTGGCAGCACATCGGGAAGGGCCACGGACTGCGCGGCATCGACGGACTGGTGCGCGCCGTCGAGCAGTTGCAGGGCGCCTCCGTGCCCGCGTCCGCCCTGGAGAAGCTCGTCCTGCCGTCCCGCGTGGCGAACTACGCGCCGGCCATGCTCGACGAACTCACCGCATCCGGCGAGCTGGTGTGGGCAGGCGCAGGCTCCCTCCCCGGCAAGGACGGCTGGATCTCCCTCTACCTGGCGGACGCGGCCCCCTTGCTCCTCCCGCCACCGCACCCGCTCGAACTCACGGCACTGCACCAGTCCGTCCTGGACACCCTCTCCGGCGGCTACGGCCTCTTCTTCCGCCAGATCGCCGACCAGGTCCGCGCGACCACCCACCCCGACGCCACCGATCCCCAACTGGCCGACGCCGTCTGGGACCTGGCCTGGTCCGGCCGGCTCACGAACGACACGCTCACCCCCATGCGCTCCCTGCTGGGCTCCGGCCGTACGGCGGGCTCCACGGCCCACCGCGCGAAACGTACGGTTCCGCGCGGGCGCTACGGCTCCCTCACCGCCGCCGCACGGCCCGCCTCCCGCACCGGTCCGCCGACCGTCGCCGGCCGCTGGTCCCTGCTCCCCGCCCACGAGCCGGACCCCACCGTGCGCGCCCACGCCCTCGCCCGCACCCTGCTCGACCGGCACGGCGTGGTGACCCGGGGCGCGGTCGCCGCGGAGGGCGTGGAAGGCGGGTTCTCGGCGACGTACCGCATCCTGTCCGTCTTTGAGGAGAGCGGTCAGGCGCGGCGCGGCTATGTCGTGGAGGGGCTCGGCGCCGCCCAGTTCGCGATGGACGGCGCGGTGGACCGCCTCCGCGCGGTCGCCAACGCCCGCGACCGGGGCGACGACCTGCCCACACCGGACGCCTCGGACAACGACCCCTACGGCTTCGCGAGGCTCGGTGGCTCCAGCTCACCGCCCGCCGGTTCCGTCGACCGCTTCGCGACCCCGACCACCTACGACTCCCCCGACCTCCACGGCCGACGCAACACATCCGACTTCCCCGGGGGTCACGACTTCGCCGACGCCTTCGGCCCGTTCACCGATTTCGACGACCTCGACGCCACGGGCACAGCGGCCGGACCCACCTCACGGCTCCGGGGCTCCCCCGCCTCCCACCCCCCGTCCCCGGGCGACTACATCTCGCCCCGCGACTTCCCCGCCCCGGCACCCCGGACCAACAGCACGTCCTCCTACCGCCGCCCCTCCCTCGCCACCCGGGCGGTGGTCCTGGCCGCCGCCGACCCGGCGAACGCGTACGGCGCCGCCCTCCCCTGGCCCGAGCCGCCGACGGGCGCCGGGCACAAGCCGGGGCGAAAGGCCGGCTCGCTCGTCGTACTCGTCGACGGGGAGCTGACGCTGTACATGGAGCGCGGCGGCAAGACCCTGCTCGCCTGGCCCTCCGCACCGGACACCGCGGCCACCGAAGACCCACGCCTGCAAGGGGCCGCCGAAGCGCTCGCGGCAGCGGCCCGAGCCGGTTCGCTCGGCACGGTCACGGTGGAGCGCGTCAACGGCACCTCGGCCCTGACCTCTCCCATCGGCACCCTCCTGGAAGGAGCGGGCTTCATCGCGACACCGCGCGGCCTGCGCCTGCGCGCATGAACCGAACCGACCCTCACCACCGCGTGCCACCCTTGACCCATGCCTGAAGGCGACACCGTCTGGCAGACCGCGAAGCGCCTCCACACCGCCCTCGCGGGCAAAGTGCTGACCCGCAGCGACCTCAGAGTGCCCAAGTACGCCACGGCGGACCTCACCGGACGCACCGTCCTGGACGTCACACCCCGGGGCAAGCATCTGCTGACCCGCGTCGAGGGCAACCTCACCCTCCACTCACATCTGCGCATGGACGGCACCTGGCGGGTGTACGCCAACGGTCAGCGCTGGAGCGGTGGCGGCCCGGCCCACCAGATCCGCGTGATCCTCGGCACCGCCGACCGCACGGCCGTCGGCTACCGCCTCCCCGTCCTGGAACTCCTCCGCACCAGCGAAGAACACCGCGCCGTCGGCCACCTCGGCCCCGACCTCCTGGGCCCCGACTGGAACCCCGAGCAGGCGCTGGCCAACCTCCTCGCCGACCCTGCCCGCCCCCTGGGCGAGGCCCTGCTCGACCAGCGCAACCTGGCCGGCATCGGCAACATCTACAAAAGCGAACTCTGCTTCCTCCTCGGCGCCACCCCCTGGCTCCCCATCGGCGCCCTCCCCGCCGACCGCGCGGCGAAACTCCCCGCCATCGCCAAGCGCCTCCTGGAAGCCAACCGCGACCGCCCGGTCCGCAACACCACGAGCAACATCACGAACGGTTCCGCACACCGCACCACGGGCGGCCCCCACACCCCCGACCTGTTCGTCTACGGCCGCGCCCCCCGCCCCTGCCTGCGCTGCGGCACCCCGATCCGCACGGCCGACCAGGGCGACGGCTCGCGCGAGCGCCCCACCTACTGGTGCCCGACCTGCCAGATCGGACCGGCCCCGGGCACCTCCCCACTTCGCGAAACTCAACGCCGTACGACTAATTGACGACCCGTCAGAAACCCTCGTACCGTCGCTGCATGCCCGTCAAGGCGTACGACCTCACCGGACGCACCGCTTTCGTCACCGGCGCCGCCAGCGGTATCGGCCGCGCCTCGGCCGTGCTGCTCGCCGAGGCGGGTGCCGCCGTGCACTGCGCCGACCGTGACAGCCAGGGTCTGCACGAGACGGCGACCCTGATCAAGGACAAGGGCGGCACCGCCCGCACCCACCACCTCGACGTGACCGATCGCGCGCAGATGAGGCAGGCCGTCGAGTCCTGCGAGGAGCTGCATGTGATGGCGGCGGTCGCCGGGATCATGCACAGCAGCACAGTGCTGGAGACCCGCGACGAGGATCTCGACCGAGTGCTGAACGTCAACTTCAAGGGTGTCCTGTACGGCTGCCAGGAGGCGGCCCGGCTGATGCTCGACCGCGGTACCAGGGGGAGCATCGTCACCATGGCCTCGGGCGCGATCGACACCGGAGGGTCCGGGCTGCTCTGCTACAGCGCGGCGAAGGCGGCCGTCGTCCAGCTGACGAAGACGCTGGCGACGGAGGTCGGCCGGCACGGCATCCGCGTCAACGCCGTAGCACCGGGCTGGATACGCACGCCCATGACCGATCACCACGAGGGCGAGGCGCAGGCGCGCACCGAGGCGCTGATGGCCCGGCTGTCGCCGCTGGGCCGGGTAGGTGAGCCGGAGGACATCGCGCAGGCCGTGCTGTATCTGGCGTCCGACGCGTCCTCGTTCACGACGGGTCAGATCCTCCGTCCGAACGGGGGTGTGGCGATGCCGTGGTAGCGAGGGGCACCCGCCAGGCCTCCCTCCAGCGTCCCTGGCCCACGGCTCCGGCCGCCCTGGCCTTCGGCACACAGTGCACCGGCAGCAGGCTCAGGCCCCACCCTCCGGCCGCGACCGCCCCCTCCAGGACCCCGGCGTCCGGCGCCAGAGTGAGCCGCAGCACGGCCCACCACCACAGCGCCCCAAGTCCCAGGGCAGCCCCCCGGCGCGCTATCCGCCCCGTCATGGCCACCACCTCCAGCCGGACGCTAGACCGCCACGGTCACCCGCGAGGAGGGCGCATCGACGGCACACGGACGCACCACCCGCCTCAACCATGACCGCACTGGGCCACACCGGCAAACGGACCGCCACGGACCGACAAAGCGCGCGGCCGCACAAGGCGCCCGGAACGCGAAAGACCCCGACCGCACCTCTCCAGCTCTCACCGGAGAAGCCCCGGCCGGGGCCCTCAGCACAACTTCAATGCCGGTCAGCGCCGCATCGGCTCAGACCGGCGTCAGGGTCACGCGGCGACCACGTCCACCGCCTCGGCGGGGGCCTTGATGGTCACCCGTTCCGGCGGCACACCGGTCACCGACACAGAACCCAGCATCGGACGTACCGACGTGGGCACGGAATCGGTGGCCGCAGCAGACTGGGCCAGCTCGGCGAGAGCGAGTTCGTCACTCACTTCCCGCATGAGCTCGGACATCCGTACGTCCAACGCGTCGCAGATGGCGGAGAGCAGTTCAGAGGAAGCCTCCTTCTGCCCCCGCTCCACCTCGGAGAGATAGCCGAGTGAGACTCGGGCGGACGAGGAGACTTCGCGCAGAGTACGGCCCTGGCGCTGGCGCTGCCGACGCAGCACGTCACCCAGCAGGCGACGGAGCAGAATCATCGGTGGCTCCCTCCTCGGACCGCGTAGCCGCATCCTTCTCGCCCCACCGTACCGCCTTGCGCCGCGGCCGTGCGGGGAGCGATGTCGTGTTCACTCAGGGCTGCAAACATCAAAACCCCCCGTTCTGTTCCGTATCCTGTGTCCGCTCATTTCCGGTCTGTTCGCTCACGAGCCGCTCCAGAAGCAGCGCGAGTACGCTCCGTACACTCTCCATACGAATTTCCGCCCGGCCGCCGTTCAACCGCAGCGCAGCCACTTTCCCGCCACCGGGTCCATCCGAATCCGGACCAAAGGGCCCGTCCACGGCCACGAAAACGGTGCCCACGGGCTGCCCGTCCTGCGGCTCCGGACCCGCCACACCGGTGGTCGCGATGCCCCAGTCGGCACCCAGCGCCTTCCGCACGCCGGCCGCCATCTGTGCCGCTACCTGCGCATCCACCGCTCCCCGCTCGGCCAGCAGGGCGGCGTCGACACCGAGCAACTGGTGCTTCAGCTCGGTGGCGTAGGCGGTGACCGAACCGCGGAAGGCCTTGGAGGCTCCGGGCACCGATGTGATCTCCGCCGCAACCAGACCACCGGTGAGCGACTCGGCGACAGCGAGCGTCGCACCGCTCACAGTCAGTAGTCGCACCACTTCAGTGGCCATGGAACTCACGCTTCCGTCTCCTCCGACGCCGCCATGCGCTCGGCGATTCCCTGCCTGCGCAGCACAATGGCCTGTCTCACATAGTCGAGCCCGGTCAGCACGGTCAGCACGACCGCCGCGGCCATCACCCAGAACCTCAGAGTGGCCAGCCATCCCGTGAGCGCCAGCACATACATGCCTACGGCCACGCCCTGGGTGAGCGTCTTCAGCTTGCCGCCGCGCGACGCGGGAATGACGCCGTACCGGATGACAAGAAAACGCAGCAGCGTGATCCCGAGTTCCCGGCCGAGGATGACGACGGTCACCCACCACGGGAGATCGCCGAGCGAGGACAGACAGATCAGCGCCGCGCCCATGATCGCCTTGTCGGCGATGGGGTCGGCGATCTTCCCGAAGTCGGTGACGAGGTCGTAGGTGCGCGCCAGATGGCCGTCGAACAGGTCGGTGATCATGGCGATGGCGAACGCCGCCCAGGCGAACGACCGCATCGCCGGGTCGTACCCGCCGTCGGCCAGCATCAGGGCGACGAAGCCGGGGACGAGCAGCAGCCGGAGCATGGTCAGGAAGTTGGCAATGTTCCAGACGCTCGCCTGGTTGACGGCGGCGGCGACGACCTTCGCACCGCGCGCGGGCTTCGGGCCGCCGAGCACGCCGGACTCGCCAACACCGGAGGCACCACCGGCCGGGACTCCCCCGGAGGGGACACCGCCGGAGACACTGCCCGACATCGCGCCGGAAGGGGCGCCACCGGAGGCCGCACCGGAACCCGCGCTCGCGGGCGCGTCGTTCGCGCTGGAGGTGCCGCCCGCCGCCGATGCCGGGACTCCGGTCATCTGCCCGCCTCCTCACTACACGCGAGCGAGCCCAGGAGCGGCTCGGCCACCAGGTCGACACCTTCCGTACCGACCACCTTCGCCTCGACCATACGGCCGACGCTCAGGCCTTCGCCGCTCGTGAGGAGCACCTGGCCGTCCGTCTCCGGCGCCTGGTGCTCGCCGCGGCCGTAGACGCCGTCCTCGGAGTCCACCGACTCCACCAGCACGTGAACGGTCTCGCCGACGCGTTCCTCGGCGCGCTGCGAGACGAGTTCCTCGGCCAGCCGCGAGATGTGCGCGAGCCGCTCGTCGACGACGTCCTGGTCGAGCTTCTTGTCGTACGTCGCCGCCTCCGTACCCTCCTCGTCGGAGTAGCCGAAGACACCGATGGCGTCCAGCCGCGCACCGTTCAGGAAGCGCTCCAGCTCGGCGAGGTCGGCCTCGGTCTCGCCGGGGAAGCCGACGATGAAGTTGGAGCGCACGCCGGCCTGCGGGGCCTTGGAGCGGATGGTGTCGAGCAGTTCGAGGAAGCGGTCGGTGTCGCCGAAGCGGCGCATGGAGCGCAGCACGTCGGGCGCGGAGTGCTGGAAGGACAGGTCGAAGTAGGGCGCGATCTTCGGTGTCGAGGTGAGCACGTCGATGAGCCCGGGGCGCATCTCGGCCGGCTGGAGGTAGCTGACGCGCACGCGCTCCAGGCCGTCGATGTCCGCCAGCTCGGGCAGCAGCGTCTCCAGGAGGCGGATGTCGCCCAGGTCCTTGCCGTAGGACGTGTTGTTCTCGGAGACCAGCATGATCTCCTTGACGCCCTGTTCGGCCAGCCAGCGCGTCTCGTTGAGTACGTCGCTCGGGCGGCGCGAGATGAAGGAGCCGCGGAAGGACGGGATGGCGCAGAAGGAGCAGCGCCGGTCGCAGCCGGAGGCGAGCTTCACCGAGGCGACCGGGGAGCCGTCCAGGCGGCGGCGCAGGGGCGCGCGGGGGCCCGAGGCGGGCGCGAGGCCGTCCGGGAGGTCGGCCGGGCCGTGGCCGGGCAGCGCGACGTCGGCGGCGGACTCCTGCCGCTCGGCGGGGCTGATCGGCAGCAGCTTGCGGCGGTCGCGCGGGGTGTGCGAGGCGTGGATGCCGCCATTCAGGATGGTCTGCAGGCGGTCGGAGATGTCGGCGTAGTCGTCGAAGCCGAGCACTCCGTCGGCCTCGGGCAGCGCCTCGGCGAGTTCCTTGCCGTACCGCTCGGCCATGCAGCCCACCGCCACGACGGCCTGCGTTCTGCCATGCCCCTTGAGGTCGTTGGCTTCCAGGAGGGCGTCTACGGAGTCCTTCTTGGCGGCCTCGACGAAGCCACAGGTGTTGACGACGGCGACGTCCGCGTCCTCGGCGTCCTCCACGAGTTGCCAGCCGTCCGCCTCCAAGCGGCCTGCGAGCTCCTCCGAGTCCACCTCGTTACGGGCGCAGCCAAGAGTGACGAGTGCGACGGTACGGCGTTCAGGCATGGGCTCAAGACTACTTCGTCCCACTGACACCCCACGTCGAAGGGGTTGGCCGATCTTGGCCAACCCCTTGAGCAACCATCCGCCGGACCGGTTATCCGACCTCGGGGTCGCCCTTCGTGTACGTGAGGCGCTCCACAGCTCCGGGCTGGAAGTCGTCCTCGATCTTCTTGCCGTTGACGTAGAGCTGGATCGCGCCCGCGTCGCCGAGGATCAGGTTGACCTTCGAGCTGTCCTGGAAGGTCTTGGACTCGCCCTTCTTGAGGAGTCCGTCGAAGAGCATCCGGCCGTTGTGGTCCTTGGCGGAGATCCAGCTGCGGCCGTCGACCGCGGTCACCTGCACCGTCACCTTGTCCTGCGGAGCGGCGGCGATGGCGCTGTCGGAGGGGTCGGACTTGGGGGTGGCGGAGTTGGTGTTCGAGGGTGTCGGCTTGGCGGGTTTGCTGGCGCTGGGCGAGGCTCCCTGGGCGACCTGCGACTTGGCGTCGCTGTCGCTGTCGCCGCCCTTGAAGGCGGTGAATCCGACGAAGCCGACCACCGCGACGATCGCGGCGACCATGGCGGCGGTCCAGTTGGGCCCCCGCCGCTCCGGACGGATGCGTTCCGCCTCGAACAGAGGCGCCGCCGGCGTCGGGGCCGGGCGGCCGCCGTGATCGTCGTCGTAGCGCGCGAGGAGCGGGGCGGGATCGATGTGGACGGCCCTGGCGAGGGTCCGGATGTGCCCGCGCGCGTACACGTCACCGCCGCAGGGCGTGAAGTCGTCGGCTTCGATGGCGTGCACGATGGCGATGCGGACCCGGGTGACACTGCTGACGTCGTCGACGGTCAGCCCGGCGGCGATACGAGCCTGTTGCAGGGTCCGGCCGACGGAAGGGCGGGCTGCTTCCTCATGACCGTCTTCGGAGCGACCGTCTTCGAACGGAGGCTCGTCTTGAGGGGAGTTGCCGATGGACACGGGGGCGCCTTTCGAGCGTGTAGCCGCCTGTGCTGGAGGTTCAGTCTAGGGGGGGTGTGAAAGGGTGGGGCAACCGGGCGGTGGGACTTTGTACGCCATCGGTATGGCCGGACAGACCGATGGCGGGCCAGACACGGACCCCGTGGCGGGAGCCCCATCTGTCCTCTCGCTCAACTTGACGTACGGCAAAGGGAAACGGTTGCCCGACGATCTCTAACGGGTGAGTCACGGCCCGTCGCACCCCCTTGGGGAACCGCCTACCCACTCCTAGCCCTCGGACTCCCCGCGGATCACCGCGAGCACGCCGTCCAACTCGTCGCCCTTCAGCAGAACGTCACGCGCCTTGGACCCCTCACTGGGTCCGACGATGCCGCGGGACTCCATGAGGTCCATCAACCGCCCGGCCTTGGCGAAGCCGACGCGCAGCTTGCGCTGGAGCATCGAGGTGGACCCGAACTGCGTGGACACGACCAGTTCCGCCGCCTGGCACAGCAGGTCGAGGTCGTCGCCGATGTCCTCGTCGATCTCCTTCTTCTGCTTGGTGCCGACGGTGACGTCCTCCCGGAAGACCGGGGTCATCTGATCCTTGCAGTGCTGGACGACTGCGTGGATCTCGTCCTCGGTGACGAAGGCGCCCTGCATACGGGTGGGCTTGTTCTGACCCATCGGCAGGTACAGCCCGTCGCCCTTGCCGATCAGCTTCTCGGCCCCGGGCTGGTCGAGGATGACCCGGGAGTCGGCGAGCGAGGAGGTGGCGAACGCGAGCCTGGAGGGCACGTTCGCCTTGATCAGGCCCGTGACGACGTCCACGGAGGGGCGCTGTGTCGCGAGCACCAGGTGGATGCCGGCCGCGCGCGCGAGCTGCGTGATGCGCACGATCGAGTCCTCGACGTCCCTCGGCGCGACCATCATCAGGTCGGCGAGCTCGTCGACGATCACCAGGAGATACGGATAGGTCTTGAGCTCCCGCTCACTGCCCTCCGGCGTCTTCAGCTTGCCGTCGCGGATCGCCTGGTTGAAGTCGTCGATGTGCCGGTACCCGAAGGCCGCGAGGTCGTCATACCTGAGGTCCATCTCGCGTACGACCCACTGGAGCGCCTCGGCGGCCCGCTTCGGGTTGGTGATGATGGGCGTGATCAGGTGCGGGATGCCTTCGTAGGCGGTCAGTTCGACGCGCTTGGGGTCGACGAGGACCATGCGGACGTCCTCGGGGGTGGCGCGGCACATGATCGACGTGATCAGGCAGTTGATGCAGGACGACTTGCCGGAGCCGGTGGCACCGGCCACCAGGATGTGCGGCATCTTCGCCATGTTGGCCATGACGTAGCCGCCCTCGACGTCCTTGCCGAGCGCCACGAGCATCGGATGGTCGTCCTCGGCCGCGTCCGCGAGGCGCAGGACGTCTCCTACGTTGACCATCTCCCGGTCCGTGTTCGGGATCTCGATGCCGACCGCGGACTTGCCGGGGATCGGGCTGATGATCCGCACATCGGGGCTGGCGACGGCGTAGGCGATGTTCTTCGTGAGAGCGGTGATCCGCTCCACCTTGACGGCGGGGCCGAGCTCCACCTCGTAGCGGGTGACCGTGGGCCCGCGCGTGAAGCCGGTGACGGCGGCGTCGACCTTGAACTCGGAGAAGACGTTCGTCAGGGAGGCGACCACGGCGTCGTTCGCGGCGCTGCGCGCCTTGCCGGGGCCCCCGCGCGTGAGGAGGTCGAGCGAGGGCAGCGCGTACGTGATGTCGCCGGAGAGCTGGAGCTGCTCGGCACGCGGCGGCAGGTCGCGGGGCTCCTCCGGGGGCGCCTTCGTGAGGTCCATGACCTCGGCCTTGAGCTTCTCCTGCTTGGGGCGCGCGGCGGGGGCCGGGACGGGCGTGGGGGTGGTGTCCTCGCGGTCGCCTCCCACCCGTACGCCCTGGGTGAGGTCGGCGACGATCGGCGAGGGCGGCATGCCGTGCAGGACGGCTCCGTCGAGGGCGGCTGCGGCGGCCGCTGCGACGTCCACGGCGTCCATGGGGCGGTGCATGTCGGGCTGGGGCACCGCGGAGCGCCTGGGGCGGCTCCGGCGCCTGCTGAGGGCCTCCTGCTCCGCGCTCTCGGGGTCGTACGCCTCGGGGTCGCTCCCGCGCTTGCGGGAGCGCGCGGGCAGCGCCTCGCGCCACTGCTCGTCGTAGCGCTCGTCGTCCTCGCCGAACTCGTCCTCGTCGTCGGGGTCGTGGACGATGCCCAGCTTCACCCCGAGCAGCCGCAGGCGCTGCGGGATCGCGTTGACGGGTGTGGCCGTGACGACCAGCAGCCCGAAGATCGTGAGCAGCACGAGCAGGGGTACGGCGAGCACCTCGCCCATGGTGTACGTCAGCGGGGTCGCCACACCCCAGCCGATGAGACCGCCGGCGTCCCTTATCGCCTGCATGCCGTCGCTGCGGGCGGGCGCGCCGCAGGCGATGTGGACCTGGCCGAGCACGCCGATGACGAGCGCGGACAGGCCGATCACGATGCGGCCGTTGGCCTCGGGCTTCTCCGGGTGCCGGATGAGGCGCACGGCGATCACCGCGAGCAGTATCGGCACGAGCAGGTCGAGGCGGCCGAACGCGCCGGTCACCAGGATCTCGACGAGGTCGCCGACCGGGCCGCGCAGGTCGGCCCAGGTGCCGGCGGCGACGATGAGCGCGAGGCCGAACAGGAGCAGTGCCACGCCGTCCTTGCGATGGGCCGGGTCGAGGTTCTTCGCACCCTGCCCTATGCCGCGGAACACGGCGCCGACGGCGTGCGCGGTGCCGAGCCAGATGGCGCGCACGAGCTTGACGATGCCGCCGGTGGGGCTGGGCGCGGGCTTGGGCGCCGGGCGGGCGGTCTTCTTTGCGACCGCCTTCTTCGCCGGCGGCCTTTTCGCGGCGGCCTTCTTCGCCGGAGCCTTCGCCGGAGCAGCCCTCTTGGCGGGCTGCTTCTTGGCTGCGGAGGGACGTGAGGCCATAGGTGTGAGGTTACCTGTGGAGAGCGCAGGGGACACGTGTGCCCACTGCTTCACCCGTTCGTGTCGCCCGTACGGGACGGGCAACTGACGCACGCTCACGCACAACTGCGCCCGCGGCGGACGTCAGTTCTGGGACGGAAGCGAAGGTGCTCCGGTGCCGGTGCCCGGCTCCAGGGCGTCGAGCGCCCTGCGCAGTCCGGTGAGTTTGCGTTCGAGATGGGCCGCGGTGGCCACGGCCGCCGCGTCCGCCGACTCGTCGTCGAGCTGCTTGGACAGCGCCTCGGCCTGCTCCTCGACGGCCGCGAGCCGCGCCGACAGCTCGGCGAGCAGTCCGGCCGGTTCCTTGGCCGCACCGACCGCGGGCTTGCCGCCGCCCTCCAGCTGGAGCCGCAACAGCGCCGCCTGCTCCCGCAGTTGGCAGTTCTTCATGTACAGCTCGACGAAGACCGAGACCTTCGCGCGCAGCACCCACGGGTCGAACGGCTTGGAGATGTAGTCCACCGCGCCCGCCGCGTACCCCCGGAAGGTGTGGTGCGGGCCGTGGTTGATCGCGGTGAGGAAGATGATCGGGATGTCCCGGGTCCGCTCCCGTCGCTTGATGTGCGCGGCGGTTTCGAAACCGTCCATGCCCGGCATCTGGACGTCCAGCAGAATGACCGCGAAGTCGTCCGTGAGCAGTGCTTTGAGCGCTTCCTCCCCGGACGATGCCCGAACCAGTGTCTGATCGAGCGCAGAGAGGATGGCCTCCAGCGCAAGCAGATTCTCCGGCCGGTCATCGACCAGAAGGATCTTGGCCTTCTGCACCATGGCCCGCCCTCCTCGCCCCGGATGTGCACCGGGCGCCGCCCCAGAGGACGGCTCTCTTGCGCCGCCCGTCCTTGTGCCGGTCATGGTAGCCGCACCCCGCCTGTCGCCACACCCTGTCACCGCGATGTCACTGTGCACGAAGCAGAAACGTAGCGGGAGACCAGAAGGTTCCCCGAATCCCGTACTTCTACACGGCTTCGGACACACTGAGTCAGCAACTCCGCGTGCACACCGGACGTTCCCCGCACCGTTCCCACTGCTTTCCCGTCAGGCCCGGTCGTTTCCCTCACTCCGGACGCATCCACTGCTCCATCACCGACAGCAGATGATCGGGATCGACCGGCTTGGTGACGTAGTCCGAGGCACCGGACTCGATCGCCTTCTCCCGGTCGCCCTTCATCGCCTTCGCGGTCAGCGCGATGATCGGAAGCCCGGCGAACTGCGGCATCCTGCGGATCGCCGTCGTCGTCGCGTATCCGTCCATCTCGGGCATCATGATGTCCATCAGAACGACCGTCACATCGTCGTGCTGCTCCAGGACTTCGATGCCCTCCCGGCCGTTCTCCGCGTACAGCACGGACAGCCCGTGCTGCTCCAGGACGCTCGTCAGCGCGAAGACGTTGCGGATGTCGTCGTCGACGATGAGCACCTTCTCCCCGTTGAACCGGATACCCCGGCGCGACGCCGGCGCGGCCTCCTCTGCGGCCCACTGGTCCCGCACGGTCTGCCCCAGCTGCGGCGCGGACCGCTCGATCGAGGACACGGCCCTGCGGCGCCTCCTGAAGAGCGCGGCGGCACCGTTCTGCGTCTCGTGGTACGACTTCACCTCGGCCGGCGTCTCGATGTCCACCTCGCTCCGCTCGGACAGCTCGGCGAGTTCCGCGGCGGAGGACGCCACGAGGTCGCCCGCCTCCAGCGCGGGCAGCTGCTGGTAGCCCTGCGGAGGCAGTTCGCTCGGGTGCAGCGGCAAATACAGCGTGAACGTCGAACCGCGTCCCGGTTCGCTCTGCGCGAAGATCTCTCCGCCGAGCAGCTGCGCGATCTCCCGGGAGATCGACAGCCCGAGGCCCGTACCGCCGTACTTGCGGCTGGTCGTACCGTCCGCCTGCTTGAACGCCTCGAAGATGACCCGCATCTTGCTGCCCGCGATCCCGATCCCGGTGTCGGTCACCGAGAACGCGATCAGGTCGGCGTCCGCGTCCCGCAGCGAACCGGCCTCCAGGAGCTGCTCCCTGATGGCTACCGGCACATCGGCGCCGGCCGGCCGGATGACCAGTTCGACCGCCCCGGAGTCGGTGAACTTCACCGCGTTGGACAGCAGGTTGCGCAGCACCTGGAGCAGCCGCTGCTCGTCGGTGTGGAGCGTGGCGGGCAGTTCCGGCGAGACCCGGACGGACAGGTCGAGGCCCTTCTCCGCGGTCAGCGGGCGGAAAGTGGCCTCTACGTAGTCGACGAGCTGGACGAGCGCGATGCGTGTCGGAGAGACGTCCATCTTGCCCGCCTCGACCTTCGACAGGTCCAGGATGTCGTTGATCAGCTGGAGCAGGTCGGACCCGGCGCCGTGGATCGTCTCGGCGAACTCGACCTGCTTCGGGGAGAGGTTCCCCTCCGCGTTGTCGGCGAGCAACTTGGCCAGGATCAGCAGCGAGTTGAGCGGTGTGCGCAGCTCGTGCGACATGTTGGCGAGGAACTCGCTCTTGTAGCGCATCGACACGGCGAGCTGCTCGGCGCGTTCCTCCAGGACCTGCCGGGCCTCCTCGATCTCTGTGTTCTTCACCTCGATGTCCCGGTTCTGCTGGGCCAGCAGCTCGGCCTTCTCCTCCAGTTCGGCGTTGGACGACTGGAGTGCCTTCTGCCGGTTCTCCAACTCGGCCGACCGCTCCTGGAGTTGCTCGGTCAGCTCCTGGGACTGCTTCAGCAGCAGCTCCGTCTTGGTGTTGACGGAGATGGTGTTGACGCTGGTCGCGATCATCTCGGCGATCTGGTTGAGGAAGTCCTTCTGGATCTGCGTGAAGGGCGTGAAGGAGGCCAGCTCGATGACGCCGAGCACCTTCCCCTCGAACAGCACCGGAAGCACGATCACCTGCGCGGGCGGTGCCTCCCCGAGCCCCGAGGAGATCTTCAGATAGCCGCTGGGCGCGTTCTCCACGAGGATCGTGCGCCGCTCCTGGGCGGCCGTCCCGATCAGCGCCTCACCGGGCCTGAACGACGTCGGCATGGAGCCCATCGAGTAGCCGTAGGACCCGAGCATGCGCAGTTCGTACGCCTCCTCGCCCTCCGCGTCGGCCAGGGGCAGCGCGAGGAAGAACGCGCCGTGCTGCGCGGAGACCACCGGTGTCAGCTCGCTCATGATCAGCGAGGCGACGTCGTCCAGGTCGCGGCGGCCCTGCATCAGTGCGGAGATGCGGGCGAGGTTGCCCTTGAGCCAGTCCTGCTCCTTGTTGGCGATCGTGGTGTCGCGCAGGTTGGCGATCATCTTGTTGATGTAGTCCTGAAGTTCCTGGATCTCCCCGGACGCGTCCACGTCGATCTTCAGGTTCAGGTCGCCCCGGGTCACCGCGGTCGCCACGCGCGCGATGGCACGCACCTGACGGGTCAGGTTCCCGGCCATCTCGTTCACGGACTCGGTGAGGTCGCGCCAGGTGCCGTCGACGTCACGCACGCGTGCCTGACCGCCCAACTGGCCTTCCGTGCCCACCTCGCGGGCCACCCGGGTGACCTCCTCGGCGAAACTGGACAGCTGATCAACCATGGTGTTGATCGTCGTCTTGAGTTCCAGGATCTCGCCGCGGGCGTCAATGTCGATCTTCTTGGTCAGGTCACCCTTCGCGATGGCTGTCGTGACCATCGCGATGTTGCGCACCTGACCGGTCAGGTTGGACGCCATGCCGTTCACCGAGTCGGTGAGGTCCTTCCAGGTGCCCGCCACACCCGGAACGTGCGCCTGGCCGCCCAGGATGCCGTCCGTGCCCACCTCGCGGGCCACCTTGGTGACCTGGTCGGCGAACGAACTCAGCGTCTTCACCATGGTGTTGAAGGTGTCGGCGAGCTGCTGGACCTCGCCGCGCGCCTCGATCGTCACCGTCCGGGTCAGGTCGCCGTTGGCGACGGCCGCCGCGACCTGGGAGATGTTCCGCACCTGCATGGTCAGGTTGTTGGCCATCAGGTTGACGTTGCCGCTGAGGTCCTTCCAGATGCCCGTGATGCCCGGCACGTGCGCCTGGCCGCCCAGGATGCCCTCGGTGCCCACCTCGCGGGCCACCCGGGTCACCTGCTCGGCGAACGACGAGAGTTGATCAACCATGGTGTTGACCGTCGTGACGAGCTCAAGGATCTCGCCCTTCGCGTCAACAGTGATCTTCTTGGACAGGTCGCCCTTGGCGACGGCGGTCGTGACCTCGGCGATCTGACGCACCTGGATGGTCAGGTTGTTCGCCATGAAGTTCACCGACTGCGTGAGGTCCTTCCAGGTGCCGGAGACACCCTGCACCTCGGCCTGACCGCCCAACTGGCCCTCGGTGCCCACCTCGCGGGCCACGCGCGTGACCTCCTCGGCGAACGAGGAGAGCTGGTCGACCATCGTGTTCAGGGTGTTCTTCAGCTCCAGGATCTCCCCGCGCGCGTCCACGGTGATCTTCTGGGACAGGTCACCCCGGGCAACCGCGGTCGCGACCTGCGCGATGTTGCGCACCTGGGCGGTGAGGTTGCCGGCCATGCCGTTCACGGAGTCGGTCAGGTCGCGCCACACACCGGCGACACCGGGTACCTGCGCCTGCCCGCCGAGCCGGCCCTCCGTGCCCACCTCGCGGGCGACCCGGGTCACCTGGTCGGCGAACGCGGAGAGTTGATCAACCATCGTGTTGATGGTGTTCTTCAGCTCAAGGATCTCGCCGCGCGCGTCCACGTCGATCTTCTGCGACAGGTCGCCCTGGGCCACCGCCGTCGTCACCTGGGCGATGTTGCGCACCTGGGAGGTGAGGTTCCCGGCCATCGAGTTGACGGAGTCGGTGAGTTCCTTCCAGGTGCCCGAGACGCCGTCCACGCGCGCCTGGCCGCCCAGCCGTCCCTCGGTGCCCACGTCCCGGGCCATCCGGGTCACCTGGTCGGCGAACGACGACAGTTGGTCGACCATCGTGTTGACGGTGTTCTTCAACTGAAGCATCTCGCCGGACACATCGACGGTGACCTTCTGGGAGAGGTCGCCGTTGGCCACGGCCGTCGTCACCTGGGCGATGTTGCGCACCTGGCCGGTGAGGTTGCGGAATGCGGTGTTGACCGAGTCGGTCAAGTCCTTCCAGGTACCCGCCGCGCCCGGCACCTGCGCCTGGCCGCCCAGCTCGCCCTCGACGCCGATCTCGCGCGCCACGCGTGTGACCTCGGCACCGAACGAGGACAGCTGATCGACCATCCCGTTGACGGTGTTCTTCAGTTCCAGCATCTCGCCGGCGACGTTCACCGTGACCTTCTGGGAGAGGTCACCGCTCGCCACGGCGGTCGTCACGGCGGCGATGTCCCGCACCTGGATCGTCAGGTTCCGGAAGACCGTGTTCACCGAGTCGGTGAGGTCCTTCCACGTCCCCGCCGCACCCGGCACGTTCGCCTGCCCGCCGAGCTGCCCCTCGGCACCGACTTCGTTGGCCACGCGCGTGACCTCGTCGGCGAAGGTGCGCAGCGTCTCGGTCATCTGGTTGATCGTCTCGGCGAGCTGGGCGACCTCGCCCCGCGCCGACACCGTCACCTTCTGTGACAGGTCACCGTTGGCGACCGCAGTCGTCACCTGGGCGATCCCGCGCACCTGGGCCGTCAGGTTGCCGGCCATGATGTTCACCGAGTCGGTGAGGTCCTTCCACACCCCGGCCACACCCGGCACCTGCGCCTGGCCGCCCAGCTCACCCTCGGTGCCCACCTCACGGGCGACTCGGGTCACCTCCGAGGAGAACGACGACAGCTGGTCCACCATCGTGTTGACGGTGTTCTTCAGCTCCAGCATCTCACCGGCGACATGAACGGTGACCTTGCGTGACAGGTCCCCCTTGGCGACCGCCGTCGTCACCAGCGCGATGTCCCGCACCTGGGCCGTCAGCCGGTACGCCATCGTGTTGACGGACTCCGTGAGGTCCTTCCAGGAGCCGGACATGCCACGCACGCGTGCCTGCCCGCCGAGCTTGCCCTCGGTGCCCACCTCGCTGGCCACGCGTGTGACCTCGTCGGTGAAGGTCGACAGCTGGTCGACCAGATTGTTGACGGTCCGCCCGACCTTCAGGAACTCCCCGCGCAGCGGATGCCCGTTCCCGTCGTCCTGCGCCTGCGTCCGCAGCTCCATGCGCGGCGACAGATCACCCTCCGCCACCGCGGAGAGCACCCGTCCGACCTCCGAGACGGGCCGTACGAGGTCGTCCACGAGCGCGTTGGAGGCATCGATGGCCGAGGCCCAGGAACCCTCACAGGCGGCCGTCTCCAGCCGCTCCGTGAGCTTTCCCTCACGGCCCACCACGCGCCGCACCCGCGACAGCTCACCCGTGAGGTGCAGATTACGGTCGGCCACCTCGTTGAACACGGCGGCGATCTCCGACATCACGCCGTCGCCGGACACCGTGAGCCGCTTGCGGAAGTTCCCGTCCCGCATGGAGACGAGAGCCGTCAGCAGCCGGTCCAAGGACGCCGCGTCCACTTCCGTGGTCCCATTGCGCGGTTTGCGCTGGTTCTTCAGGGACTGTCCGCCTTTCGCGCGCGTCTTGGTGGCCCGCGTCGCTGCGCCAGACTCCACTGTGTCCCTCCCGCAGGGGTCGACCGTTACTGCTGTGCTTGGGTGCTACTGCTCGGCGTATCAGTTACTGCCGCGTATCTCTGCCCGGTTTACCGGGCTTCAACAGGGCCTGCCGCCCTCCGTACACAGAAGACACCCAGCCTGCCCGGACCTTCACCAGAATCCTGCCCAGTGTTTCACCCTGCCTGAACCAGGCCATAACAGTTCGGCAGCTTCGCACATCGTCCGCACACCCTCCGGACGGAAACACCGCGACCGGCATCCGCGTGGACGGTGAAGGTAAGTAACCTTGCATGCGGCTGTCCAGCCTCGCCGGTTCCGTCCGGCCTGGGCGGTGGCACGAGCACGAGCGGGCAGGCATCGGAGGGGCACCGCACCATGACCACCGGACTGCATCCTGGAGGCACGCCCCAGGATCCCCCGCCGACCGGGAACCAGCCGTTGCCCCGGCAGGCGCCGATCGGCCATGGGCCCCTGCCCGCCGACAACAGGCCGAGGAGTTCTGTGATCACCGCGCGCGCGGCAGCCAGCTTCGAGCCCGTCGGACGATCGGTCGCCACCGCGCGGTCCTTCGTCCGCGACACCCTGCAGGGCTGGGGCTTCGCCGACATCGTCGACGACGCCGTGGTCCTCACCAGCGAACTGGTGACCAACGCCGTGGTCCACGCGGGCACGGCCGCGGATGTTCTGTGTCTACGGAGTGACGACGGTGTGCGGATCGAGGTCGCCGACCACTATCCGGAACGCGAAATCCCTCTCCAGGGGGCCGCGATCACCATGAGCAGCCCCGACCGTGAGGGCGG
The DNA here is from genome assembly GCF_053598575.1 of Streptomyces sp. NPDC001100. Taxonomy (NCBI): domain Bacteria; kingdom Bacillati; phylum Actinomycetota; class Actinomycetes; order Kitasatosporales; family Streptomycetaceae; genus Streptomyces; species Streptomyces sp. NPDC001100. Next base: position 3,375 of record NZ_JBSFKO010000020.1, on the reverse strand, counting down.
CCGCGGCCTCCAACTGTGTGCCGCGCTGGCCAGCCGCTGGGGCGTCGACTACACGCCCACACAGAAGCTGGTCTGGTTCCAACTCGACCTCCCCGCCCGCCCGGTGGGCACCCGCGCGGCCGGCCCGTCCCTCCCGGCAGCCCTGCTCCCGCTCGCCGACGGCAGGGTCCGTGTCGCGGTCGTCCAGATCGACCGTACGGGCTCCATCGCGTCCTGGAACGAGGACGCCGAGGAACTCTTCGGCTTCGCCGCCGAGCAGGTCACCGGCAAGCCCCTGACCGACCTCGCGGCCTGGCCACACACCCCGGGGACCAGCACCGGCATCGCCGAGGCCCTCCGTCTCTCCCGCTGGGAGGGCAGTTACGGCATCCGAGGCGCCGACGGCCGCGTGATCCCGGTGTACGCCTCCCACCTCCGCGTCCGCGACACCGGCGGCGAGCCGTCAACCGTGTGCCTTCTGGTGAGGGACCACGAACGCGCGGTTCTCCAGACCCCGTTGCGCGGCCCGGCCCCCGACGCGGCGTCCACCCCGGACGGCCATAACGCCGATCCCTTCGAGGTGTTCATCGGCTCCCCCGCGCCGGACGACCTCGACGGCCTCCTCCAGCGCACGGTCGAGCGCGCCCGCGACATGCTCGACGGAGACTCCGCGTTCCTCCTCCTCGCGACCGACGACGAAACGGAGTTGGAGGTCCGCGCCTCCACGGGCCTGCCCTCCGCCCGCCAGCGCTTCGCGCGCGTGCCCGTCGAAGCGGGCCCCGGCCGCTACGGCTCCGCCCGCATGCCGGCTGTCCACGAAGACCTCCAAGCCGTCCCAGGTGCCGTACCGCTCCTCAGCGGCACCGGAATGCGCTCGGTCGTCACCGTCCCCCTCAAGGTCGAGGGCCGCCTCACCGGCTCCCTGGGAGTCGCCGCCGAAGGCCCCAACAAATACTCGAACGAAGAGGCCCTTCGCCTCCAATTCGCCGCCGACCGCATCGCGTTGGCGGTCGAGTCGGCCCGCCTGGGCGAACTGGAACGCCTGCGCCGCGGCTCCCTCAGCTTCCTGGTGGAGGCCTCCGACCTCCTCGCCGGCACCCTGGACCGCGACCAAACCCTGGCCCTCATGGCCCAGATGACGGTTCCGACCCTCGCCACCTGGTGCGCGGTCTACACGATCGCCGACCAGGCCTCGGACCCGTACCTCTCGTACGTCCTGCACGAGGACGAGGAACTCATCGACGGCATCAAGTCGTTGCTCTCCAAGATCGCCCCTCCGGACCCGGTCCCCACCCCCGGCGCCCGCGTCTGGGCCGCCCCCGCCGAGGCCGCCCACCAGGCGGCCCTGCGCACCTCCATGCGCAACCTCGGCCTCGGCGAGCCCACCCGCCGCGTCAGCTCGGGCATCGGCCCAACTCTCGCCACGGCCTCTGCGGTCGGCGGCGAAACAGTCGTCCTCCCCCTGGTCGCCCGCAACCGTGTCATCGGCATGCTGACCCTCGGCAAGCCCACCGACGAGCACTTCCGCCAGGAAATCCTGGAACTGGCCGAGGACTTGAGCCGCCGGGCCGCCCTCGCCCTCGACAACGCCCGCCTGTACTCGGAGCGCACGGCCATCAGCCAGTCCCTCCAGCGCAGCCTCCTGCCCCCCGACCTTCCCCACATCGAGGGCGTCGAGGTCGAGGTCATCTACCGCGCGGCCGGCGAGGGCAACGAAGTCGGCGGCGACTTCTACGACCTCTTCCCCATCCGCGACGGCGTCTACGGCTTCGCCATCGGCGACGTCTGCGGCACCGGCCCCGAGGCAGCCGCGGTCACGGGTCTGGCCCGTCACGCCCTCCGCCTGCTCGCCAGAGAGGGTTTCGGCGGCCCCGCGGTCCTGGAGCGCCTCAACTCCGCGATCCTCGACGAGGGCGCCCGCAGCCGCTTCCTGACGCTCCTCTACGGCGAGTTGTGGCCCCAGGAGGACGGCAGCGCCAAGCTGAAGGTGGTCTGCGCCGGCCACCCGCTCCCGCTCCGCCTGCGCCAGGACGGCACGGTCGAACCGGCCGCCGAACCCCAGCCCCTCCTCGGCGTCATGGACGACCTGGAGCTCTACGAGCAGACGGTCACCCTCGACCCGGGCGACGTCCTCCTGTGCGTCACGGACGGCGTCACCGAACGCCGCGAAGGCACCCGCATGCTGGGCGACGACGGCCTCACGGACGTCCTCACCACCTGTACGGGCCTTACGGCCGGCGCGGTCGCGGCCCGCATCATGCGCGCGGTCGAACGCTTCGCGTCGGACGCCCCGTCCGACGACATGGCCATCCTCGCCATGCGCGTCCCGGGCCTCCAGAAGGACTGACACCCGAACACGCAAAAGGCCCCGCCCAATTGGGCGGGGCCTTTCAGTTAATGGAGCCCTCTAACGGAATCGAACCGTTGACCTTCTCCTTACCATGGAGACGCTCTACCGACTGAGCTAAGAGGGCCTGTCGCTTTCCCGAGGCTTCCCTCGCGGCGACGAAAAGAATCATACCCCGAACAGGCCCGTGCGCCCAACCACCGCCGTCCGACCCCGACTCGGTCAGAAAGCGGGCTGCAGCAGTCCCCCCAGCGCGTTGCACGCAGAAACGATCCGCTGCATCTCCCGCTTCGTCAACGACGCGTCCACCGGCAGCGCGAGCGTCTCGTCCGCGGCCCGCTCGGTCTCGGGCAGCGCCACACACCGCCGGAACTCCGGCAGCCGATGCACAGGCGTCTTCACCGGCACCCGGCACTCAACTCCCCTGCCCCGCACGGCCCGAGCGAAGGCATCGCGATCCGGCCGCCCGTTCCCCGGCACCCGCACGATGTACTGCTGGTAGGTGTGCCCGTCCCCACCGTCGGGCGTCCGCACCCCACGCAACTTCGCATCCAGATAGGAGGCCCGCTCCCGCCGCTGAGCCACCTCGTCGTACGGCGCCTCGGACTCCCCCTGCTGCAACACCAGCAGCCCATGTCGCTGCCCGACCCCGAGCAGCCGCGCCATATCAGCCGACCGACCGAATCGGTGTACGACAACTATCGCCGCCGTACGCGGAGTTACGGCCGCTTCGACAGCGGACGCGTCGAGGCAGTACGTCACCGGATCTATGTCGGCGAACACTGGCAGCCCACCCGCGAGAGTGACGGCCTCGGCGACTTCCACGTTCCCGAACGCCGGCACGACGACCTCGTCACCGAGTCCGACGCCTGCGGCCCTGAGCATTGCAGCAGTACCCATGCTCGGATGGTGATTGCGCAACGTGAACTTCAAGTGACGCCCAACAAAAAAGGGTTGGACCCCGAACCGAAGTTCAGGGTCCAACCCTTTCAGAATTTGTTCGGCGGCGTCCTACTCTCCCACAGGGTCCCCCCTGCAGTACCATCGGC